>CAMDQH010000025.1 GCA_945905815.1 Bacteriovorax stolpii
GGGCTTTGGGTTTCCTACACCATCAAATAACACTCATAATATGGTATATTTAGAGAAGGCACCTTTCGGGTGCCTTTTTTTTGGTCTTATTCCATGTAATATTTACAGCTTAGCTTGCCATCACTGACGCGCTATTTACATTGCGAAAGAGGGCGTGCTACATAGCTCTCAGTCGTACATTTGTTTGCCTTGTTCTCCCACACCGGATCTTTATCTGTCTTAAGGTCTACGTGGTTCCCAAGGTTTTTTAGAGACCTCTGACCGTCTCTTATTATTCAAAAAAACGCATATATTTATTTTTCTCTAAAGGAGAAACGCATGTCTTTTCTATCGCTAGGACTCAAAGAGTCTTCAATCAAAGCTATTACCAAGATGGGTTATGAAACCCCATCTGAAATTCAAGAACAGGCCATTCCTGTTTTATTGAAAGGTGATATCGATTTTATCGGCCAGGCCCAAACTGGTTCAGGTAAAACTGCTGCTTTCGTTCTTCCTCTTCTTGAAAAATTGGATTTTAAATCTCCAACTCTTCAGGCCATTATCCTTGCTCCAACTCGTGAGCTTGCGAACCAGATTCACGAAGAGATTCAGAAGCTATCAGCTTTTGAACCAATTCGTTCAATGTCTGTATACGGCGGTACTTCTACCGGTCTTCAAATTAAAGATCTTAAAGCTAAAAAACCACAAATCGTTGTTGGTACTCCTGGACGAGTGACTGATCTAATTGAACGTGGAGTTCTTAAATTTGAACATACAAAATTTGTAGTTTTGGATGAAGCTGATGAAATGCTTGATATGGGCTTTTTTGATGACGTAACAGACATCATTGCTAAAATTCCTGAAAAGAAAATCTGGATGTTCTCTGCAACTATGCCGGGACCAATTGCGAACCTTGTTGCACGTGAATTTAATAATCCAGTTATCGTTAGAGTTACGAAAAAAGTTTTAACTGCCGATTCAGTTGATCAGCAAGCAGTTGTTGTTCGTCGCGAAAACGGAATTGAAGCTCTTTGTCGCTATATGGATTTCTCAGACAATATGTATGCGATCATTTTCACTAGAACTAAAATTGGTGCTAAAGAGCTTACAGATGAGTTAAATGCTCGTGGTTATCCGACTGACGCACTTCACGGGGACATGGACCAAGCCGCTCGTGATATGACGATGAAAAAATTCAAAGAAAAGAAAATTAACCTTTTGGTTTGTACTGACGTTGCTGCACGTGGGATTGATGTAAGTAACCTTACTCACGTAATCAACTTTGGTCTTCCACAAGATAACGAATCATACGTTCATCGTATTGGTCGTACTGGCCGTGGTGGATCGAAAGGGATTTCTCTTTCAATCATCGAGCCTTCTGAACAAAGCCGTGTTGGTCAGATCGAAAGACTAACGAAAGCTCAAATTCAGAGAGTAAACCTTCCACGAGTTGCTGAAATTAGAGAAAAAATTCTTGAGAAATCAATGGTTCGTTTTACTGATCATGTATCTAACTTTAATGATGAAGAGGCACTGCACTTTGATTCTTTCAAAACTAAGTTTGATTCGCTTGATAAAGAAGACTTAATCAAAGGTATCTATGGTTTCATGTTTGAGAACACTCTTAAGCGTTACCAGAAAGCGATTGATATTGATGTTGCTCCTCGTGGTTCAGCACCGACTGGAGAAAGAGGCGGCGTTCGTGTCACTTCTGGTATGCAGAGATTCTTTATCAATTTAGGAACTATGGATGGAGTATCTTCAGGCGATCTTCTTAAATTTGTGGCCCAGGCAGCAGGAATCAATGGTCGTGAAATTGGCCGTATCGATACTAAAGAAAAATTTGCTTTCATTGAAGCGAACTCAGTTTACACAGATTCCATCATGAAACTTAAAGGTGAAATGTTTGGAAATCGTCGAGTGAGTGTTGAGCTTGCAGAAGCTCCGTCAGTCTTCGGTGGTGGTCGCCCAAGTTACGGTGGCGGTCGTAGCGGTGGTGGAAGTCGTGGAGGCGGTCGCTCATACGGCGGCCCAAGTCGTTCTCCTAGTCGTTACTAATTTCTCACTCTGATTTTTTGCAGGGGCACTCGTCGAGTGCCCCTATCAAACCGGTAAAAAATTCTTCTTTGTAACTCATTGTAAGCACTGAATGACCGTGTTAAATTGTATTAACACACAAACCCAAATGATATGGGCCGTTAGTGCTCTAAAATACAGGATGTATTTTGCGTGGAATTAAGAATGAACCGTCCGTCTTATGATGAATATGAAGAAGTAGAGTCCCCTTTTGCGGCTAGATCATCTGATAAATCTATTCCCCGTGACAGATTACGCGCTCGAAAAAATGTTTTTAACCGTCCCTTTGCGACGGAGGCCACATCTGCGCCTTTAATTGTTGAAACTAAATCAACTAGAAGAGCTATTGGTCATGCTGACATGACAGATATGCTTGAGCATCGTCAAAGTGATCTTGCAGATACAGAAATTGAATATCTTGATGAAGAAGATGATGAAGAAATTGAGAGGCGCCCGGCCACTCGTTCAGTTTCGAAGAAAAAAACGATAACGAAAAAAAATCTTTTACCAAAACTTGCATGGTCCGTTGTGGGACTTTTGGTTCTTCGATTAATTTGTATGGATCGGGGAGTTTGGGATTTCTTTGCAACTGAGGGAGAAATTCACGAAAAGCAAAGCGAACTTAAATCTATTCAAAATGAAAACAAGTCCATCAAAACAGAAGTTGCGCGTATTCAGTCTGATAAAAATTATCAGCGCCATTTAGCAAAAGATCATCTCGGCGTAATCGCTGCCGATGAATTTCTTGTTCTTTTTGCAGGTGAAACTAATGATTCGTCTGAGTCTAAGTCTGAGGTTGGGAAAGAAATTTTTTGATAGCCTCTTCAGTTTCAATAAGATTCAAAGAAGATTTCCATTCCAATTGATCACTCATTTTTAATTTGGATGAAATAGGCGATGAAGATTTCATCTCCAGCACATGTCTACCCCAAGCACCCCGCGCTCTTGGAATAAGATCAGGATTAGACCTGCCAATGTAGTGAGGTAGCTTGCGGATTATATCGATGATTCTTAAATCCTTATCTAGAAAAAATAAATCCAAATCAAAGTAAGTATCTGGCATCCAAAAATGCATCTCTTGCTCGGCCAGATAAAAGAAAACCATTCCCTGATCCTCTGAAAAATCCTCCGATTTTACGCCAGATAGGCCCTGTTCCATGTCTTTCGGGGTAAAGGATAGCGTGGTTTTTATAACATCCCCCCCAGGACTTTTTAATTCAAGATACTTAAGTGGGTTTTGTGACTCGCTTTGGCAGGCCGAAAGAGTTAAAAGGAGAAGGATAGTAAGAAATTTTGTCATGAAGTTTATTCCTGATTCGGGTATGATGCTAGCTTCAAGTCTAAGAGAAGTGCGAGGAGTTTTCAAATGGGATCATCAAAAAATCTGGCCGGTTCACTACGTACGCATCATTGTGGTGAGTTACGGGAATCCGATATCGGTAAAACTGTCACTTTGTGTGGTTGGATGAATAAGTACCGAAACCTTGGAAGCCTTCACTTCATAGATCTTAGAGATAAATATGGAATTACTCAGTTGGGCTTTGAAGCGTTTAAGGGTGATATTAATGAACTTCGTATTTTTTCATTAGAGTCAGTTTTAATGGCCACAGGAAAAGTGATTGCTCGTCCTGATTCTGCAAAAAATGCAGGAATGGGGACAGGCATAGTGGAAGTTCAGGTAGAAGAAATCAAATTACTTTCTCTTGCTGAAGAAGTTCCTTTTCTTCCACATGGTATGGTTCAGGCGACTGAGGATCTTCGACTTCGTTACCGTTACCTTGATCTTCGTTCTAAAAAACTACAGGATATCCTTCAACTAAGATCTAAAACTGCTCGTAACGTGCGTGAAGCTCTTTATGCTTTAGATTTTACCGAAGTAGAAACACCGATTCTTTATAAAACAACTCCTGAAGGCGCACGTGACTATATTGTTCCATCACGAGTGCATCCTGGAAAAGTGTATGCTCTTCCCCAATCTCCACAGACACTTAAGCAGCTGTTGATGATTGCGAACACTGATAAATATTTTCAGCTCTGTCGTTGTTTTAGGGATGAAGATTTGAGAGCAGATAGACAGCCAGAGTTTACTCAGGTGGATATTGAAGTTTCTTTTCCTACTCAAGAGTACATGAAAAATCTCGCGACTCACGTGATGAAACATGTTTTCAGTTTGCCAGATGATTTCGAGATGAAAGGGATTCCTTATGACGAAGTCATGAGAGATTATGGTTCGGATAAACCAGATGTTCGTTTTGCTTTAAAACAAATGAACGTAACGGAGTTATTTAAAACTTCAGGGTTCACAACTTTTTCTGAAGTGGCTGCAGCGAAATACGGATTGGTAAAAGCAACTTTTCTACCTGTTTCCATGGGAACATTGGCCCGCAAAGATATTGACGGTCTTGCAGAAGTTGTTAAACCGTATGGTGGTAAAGGTGTTGCGTGGTTTAAAGTTGAAAACGGTGCAATCACAGGTGGTATCTCGAAATTTATCGATGCCAATCTTTTAAATGCTTTGTATGAAAAGTCGATTGAGAAGGGTGATGGACTATGGTTTTTTACTGCTGATAAAAATGAAAATGTTTCACATGATTGTTCCGATGCAGTTAGACGTCACTTAGGTAAGACTCTCAAGCTAATTAATCCAGACGTGTATGCATTCCTTTGGGTTTATGATTTTCCTCTTTTTGATTACGATGCAGAGGCAAATACTCTGCATGCGAAACACCATCCTTTCACAAGACCTAAAGATGAAGATGTCGCACTATTTTTCTCTAACGATAAATCAAAAATCAAAGATGTTAAGGCCTATGCTTACGATATCGTTTGTAATGGGTATGAGCTTGGCGGTGGTTCTATGCGAATCTTCGACAATAAACAACAGTCTCGCATGTTTGAACTTTTAGGTTTTACCCCTGAAGATGCTCAACATCAGTTTGGTTTTTTTATTGAAGCTCTTAAATATGGAACTCCTCCTCACGCAGGTATGGCCTTTGGGTTGGACCGCTTGATTATGCTGCTTGCGAAAACGGATTCAATTCGAGATGTTATCGCATTTCCCAAAACAGCTTCTGCTACAGATTTGATGGCAAGTTCGCCATCAAAACCAAGTTCTGCTCAGACTAAAGAACTTGGTTTTGAGTGGTTGGCGGAATAGTTACCAAGGTCCTTACAAGACTTGGACGTTGAATCAAGACCATTTTAGGTTTAGTACGCTGCTTAATTTCAAGTTGAAGGCATATTAATGGCCTAATAAAATGTTATCTCATTATGTGAATGATTTTGATCACAAGTGGATAGATAGCAAAGCTGTAATTAAACAATCTCAATTAGGCACACCTGATCTTCAATCTCTCGCCGATCTTTCCCCGAGCATAAAAATTATTCAAGATATGCGAATCGTTCTTTTTATAACGTTTCTTCTTTTGAAATTTAATATCAACGAACTTATCGTTTTCATATTTAAACTTGTTACAGGTCACTAATTCCATTAAGTAATTAAATCAATCAGGACATCTAGAAAACAAATTGTTTGAGGCAGTTAGGGCCATACTGATTCTCTATTTTATAAGCACAAGCGAATGTTTTTATGTGCCATTCATATGGCACATGACTTGCTTTATTTATATGTTGATTCCGCTTCAAGATAGAAGCAATTAACCCGTGGAGGTGTGTATGAAACATCAAAAATTTACCCTCATAACAATGACAGCTTTGTGCCTGGTTCTAGCTGCTGGTTGTTCTAGCTCAAAAAAAGAAAAAAAAATGGCCAAGCTTCAGGATGAAAAAACAAAAACGGTTGCAGCAGCACCAGTAGCGGAGCCAGTGTTGAATGCTCTAAACTCGGACCAAATGGATTATACGACGATTCAATTTGATAGAGGTGAAGCTAAGCTGAGCGAAATGGACTTTCGTAACATTAATAACCTTTTGACTGAAACCACACAGGCCGGAAAAATTGTTCAAGACATTAAGGTTCTTACTTGGTCAGACAGGGCGGTAAATAAAAATGAAGAAGCTACGAATACCGAAATCTTTCTTGCAAGACAACGCGCCGACAACATTCAAAAATACCTGAATAGTAAAATAAAACCGAAAAAACAAACTGATTTCTATAATATGGCAGAAAATCCAGAAAGATATGCAGAGTATATGAAGGAAAAGGGAGTCAACTTGGAAGATGCCTTTAACGTAGAAGGTATGAAAGAAACACCTGACAGTCATGCCCTTGTTATTATCGAATATAAGGGCGGTCCAATGCCCTCTACATTATAAATATACGTTATGAAGAGAAGCGATTTTTAAGTATAATAAACTTAATATCGGCTTCTCTTATTTTATTGAAATTAGATCAAGTGAACATTACCCACTTCTCTCATGAAAGAATCTTGCCGAAGGGCCTGCTCACCAGAGATTGCTTTAAATTTTAGAATAAAGTCATTAAGTTCTTTTATGTTTTTCTTGTAAATTTTTTCTAGCTCTTTGGTCGTCGCAATTGTTTGCGAGTTTGAACCATCTGCAGACTCGAGGAGCTGATTAATGAGTAATGCACGTAACTGACTCTGTTGCATTTTTATTTGATCAGATTTTTTTGCCTGTACGTTTACTAATTCAATGAGTTCATTTTTTTTATCTTTGTCTAATCCTTTATTGTTTTTAATCATTGTAATTATTCTTTCCACCTGATCATTTCTGTCTATGATGGGTTCGTACGCTCTCGCTAGCTCGGCAGGTTTCTCTTGTGAACTGCATGAGACGACAGCGATAAGCAAGGCAAAGGTTAAAATAGTTAATTTCATGAAGATCCTTTTTTAGGTATTGTATCTAAAGTGTTTAGAAGTAAGATTTTTCGAATACCGGCCAAGACCAACTTGAAAAAGTACTGCCATCCGATTGCCGCTTATGTCTCTGCCATATAAATCATGCTTGAATATCAAAGTCACTCATTTTATGTATCAATTTAGATTTGAGATATGACGTGTTACGTATGATTAAGTCTAATGCATTTTTAAGGATGGACTTGTCCACAAGACAACAGAAATACAAAACTCTTGAGAAATGATTGTAGAAATTAAAAATAATGTATTTTTTAATTTCATGAGGATTACCTAAATAGTTTGATTTTCTGAGTCTAGGCTTAGTGTGTTTAACTTATGGCATAAGCATATTGCAAAAAAAGAAATTTATCTACTTGCATCGATTTATTCTAAGCAGCCTTAAGATAGCTTTCATCTTTAGTCTTAGTAGATGTTACGAAATTTACTGAAACAACATTCCTTGCCTGCATTAATTCCAAGTAAAGATGATCATGTTTTTTAAATTCGCCAAAATTTTTATCTTTCATCCAATTATAAGTGAATAGAAATGAAAGACCACCAGTCATCATAAGTGTCGTTGAAAACATTGCCCATACCAGAGAAGATCTGAAACTCATCTCTTTCATTTCGATTCGATGATTCATTTTGTTCATTCCCCATGTTTGTCCATGGTTGAAAAAAAAGCTAAAAAAGAAATAACTCATAAACATGAGAGGTAAAAAGTTAATAATGATGCTTGAGAACTTAATTGCTTCAAAAGCGTTCTCCAATGAACTCGTTACCATCCAAGAATTAAATGAAAGTATGAGAAATGCGGATGCCATCACACTTATTGTTGTAATCGTCATAAAATCGATGAAATATGCTGCAACAATTTTTGATGATTTGATATCAATTGCTTCAACAGGATTTTGACTCAAAAGAGCTGATGGGATTTTTTTTGAATGTGTGTAATCAATCAGGTCAATTGGAGTCATAGGCACCTCTAAGATTCTTATCGGTGCCTATGATATAATACTGAATTTAAACGTTGAGGATTTTTGTTTTCAAGTCATGGAGTTTTTGAAGCGCCTGAATAGGGGTCAAGTTCATGATATCCAAGGCTTTTATGTCCTGTTCCAGCCCAGATAAGTGCTCAGGAATTGTATGTGCAACTTCGAACATATTAAGCTGATCTTTTCCGAAAGAAATTCGATCCACTAGTTCTAAAGAAGATGAGCTTTGGTTCTTTTCAAGTTCCTTGAGGATTTCTTTTGAACGCTTAAGCACACCCTTAGGAAGGCCTGCAAGCTCTGCCACGTGGATACCAAAACTCTGTGTGGCACCTTGTTCAATTAACTCATACAGGAACTGGACCTTGCCATTTTTTTGTTCAGTTCTGACCGTGAGATTTTTCGCCTCGGGTAAACTTTCAACCAGAGCAATAAGCTCGTGGTAATGAGTGGCAAATAAAGTTAGGGCCTTTAGATTTTTAACGAAGTGTTCAACTAAAGACCATGCGATTGATAGACCATCGTAAGTTGAGGTTCCGCGCCCAATTTCATCCAAGATGATTAAAGATCTTTCTGATGCGTGACGTAGAATTTCTGCCGTTTCTGCCATTTCAACCATAAAGGTAGACTGGCCACGGATAATATCATCCGAAGCACCTAGGCGTGAAAAGAGATAATCACAAACGCCAAGCTCAGCTTTAGCAGCTGGAACAAAACATCCCAATTGGGCGAGATATTGAATGATCGCAGTTTCTCTCATGACGGTAGTTTTACCGGCCATATTTGGGCCAGTGATCAATCCGAAGAAACATTTCTCAGTGAGCGAAATATTATGGGTTACAAAACTTTCGCGGACATTACTCTTAATTAGAGGGTGCCAAGCACCTTCGACATTAATGATTTTCTTTTCAGCATGAATGGTAGGACGAACGAAATTTTCCTGAAAGCAAACCCATGCTAATGATTGTGAAACATCAATTTGAGCGAATCTTTTCGCAACATCAAGAATTAGATAGCCATGATCGGCCATCTGAGTTGCGATGTTGGTAAAGATCTCTCTTTCTAACTTTATTAGTTTATCTAAAGCCGAAGTGATGTCTTTTTCAAATGCTTCAAGCTCAACGGTAATGTAGCGCTCATTATTCACGAGTGTTTGACGCCGCTGAAATGTTTTAGGCACTTTTGAAAGATGCGAATTTGATATTTCAATGAAATAACCAGAAATATTATTATGTTTAATTTTAAGATTACCAATACCTGTAGATGATCTGTACTTGGTTTCTAATTTTAAAAGTTCGTCAGCAGCTGAATCTGAGAGTGATGCCAGACGGTCTCTTTGCTTTGAGGCGCCTGGACGGATAAGATTGCCCTTGTCTGGATGAGCACCCATTTCATCACTAATGGTGTTACGAATCTCTTTTGCAAGCTTGCAAAGGAAATCAATATCTTTCTTAGGGAGTTTTTGAAAAAAGTTAAAATTTTCTTTTTCCATTTCCTCTTCTATTTCAAAGAAAATCTCAATCGCTAGCGCCATATTAATCATATCGCCAGCAGTTACTTTCTGTGTTGAGACCTTGGCCATAATCCGGTCCATATCTCTTACGTTATCAAGTTTGCTTCTGAGGGATTTTAGAAAAGGATTCTTTTTCATCAATCCCTCAATCAGATCAAGCCTTTTAGTTATCACGTTCAGGTCACTTGAGGGTGTTTGGAAAAACCGACGTAGATTACGAGCGCCCATAGATGTCTTCGTTTTATCCATGAATCCTAGTATCGAATGACTTTCTGTTTCACGTGATCTCGGGAATATTTCAAGACCCACTAGAGTTGAGAAAGTAGCTTTCATATTTTCATCGTTATGGATGATTTTGAAAGGACGTAAATGCGAAATTTTCTCAATTGTTTGAGTCGAGGTTACATAATAGCTGACAGCACCTAAAGGGGAAAGAATGCCTGGGTTTTGGGCTATGATGCCATCTCGCTGGTAAGTAGGAATCAGTTTTTGAATATAAAAAGCAGAATGTTTTTCTTCGAAATACTCCTGACTTAAATTCGTCTTGAGTACATCTATTGAGCTTAGATATTCTTCTAGAACTGGAAACTTGTCCCACTGGCCAAGATAAGAAATAAATTCCTTCGGCTTTAGCATCATTAAGCGTTCACAAAATTCTTCAATGTGCTTAAAGGTAAGTCCAAAGAAATCACCAGTCGTAAAATCTAGCAGTACTAGCATGAAGACATTGTTCTGAAAAAAACCTGAAGCGATGAATTTATTTTCCATCGCAGATGTTTTATCCAAATCATAAGGCATGCCAGGAGAAACAATTTGAGAAACTCCTCGTTTCACAATTCCTTTGGCCTGTTTTGGATCTTCTAGTTGTTCACAAATCACAACTTTTTTTCCCTGTTGTGAAATACGATCAACATAAACTGAGGCTGCATGGTGAGGAATTCCTGCCATTGGTATTGGCACATCACCCAGTTTCCCACGAACGGTTAAAGTAATATTCAAAATGCGTGCGGCCTCACGAGCATCTTCAAAAAACATCTCGTAGAAGTCACCCATTCGAAACATGAGAAGGATGCCAGGATATTGTTTTTTTACCTGATAATATTGTTCCATCATTGGAGTGAGCTTAGCGCCCTGATCTACCAATTCTTGGAGGGTCTGGGATTCTGGAAGTGTTTGATTTTGCATAGGTAATTAGACTACAAAAGCAGAGCAATTTCGTCACCTGTTTTCAACTTACATAGAGGAGGAAATTGCTACTTAAGTGTCGGAAATCGCACCAAATGCTACAATATGTTTATGATGATTCGTAATCCAAGATCAATAATAATTATTTTCCTTTATAGCATACTCAATGTTTTCATCATTATTGAGGCCATGAAACAAAAACCGGATGAGTTTCAAACTTTAAAATCTCCCGGAACCATAGCGCCTGAATATACTCAAATCGAAGACTTAAATTATTTTCATCTCAAAGCAGATATTCCAGCGATGTCATTAGCAGCAATAAAAATGCGGTCGCTTGGTGAAGAGAGAGCTGAGTTCACTGAACCCAAAGGTGTTTATAATTACCAGGAAAAAAAACAAACGATGCGATATCAGGCGATGGAAGCCGTTTATAAAAAGGCAAAAGATCTGCTCGTTTTAACAGGTAAAGTTAAAGTTGTTTCTGATGAAGCTGAGTATGAAGCTGAGCGATTAAAATATTATTTGAAAAAAGATCTTATTCTTGGATACGGCGGAGTCACATTCACAGGCATAGATTTAAAATCTAAAGACCTGATTAAGATTAACTCCGAGACGATGCGTGCCAACCCACAAAATCAATTGGCGCGCTTCAAAGGCAACGTGCAAGGGAGCATGGAAAGAAAGAAAAAGTATGAAGGTAAAATGACGTTTTCATCTCAACAACTGCAATTAAACGGGATAGAGTCACTTGCCCATCTTGAAGGAGATGTGAGCATGAAGAGACAAAATTACCTCATAACTGCCGGAAAAGCCGATATCTATCTGGAAAACTATAACAAAAGCCTCAAGTATTTCGTTTTTAATGACGATGTGAAACTGACGGAAACATTGGAGACCCCGCAGGGGAGAACCTATCGCAAAGCCTTTTCAGAAAGGCTCGAGGGGTTTGGCAGAGAACAAAAAATGATTCTCTCCGGTGCCCCGAAGGTTGAGCATGGTGAAGATGTGGTGAAAGGTTACCGCATCACTGTCCGAGAAAACATGGATCTGATTGAAGTTGATGATGCCATCTCGGATGTACAAGTTAGACGCAAGGATGCTGAGAAGAAAAAAGAAAATAAACTAAAGGAATAGTTTAATGAGTGCAAGTTTCCATGCCAGGGATTTAAAGAAATCCTACAATGGCCGGCAAGTAGTGAAGAACGTAAGTATTGATGTTGAAAGAGGTGAAATCGTAGGACTTTTAGGTCCAAACGGTGCCGGAAAAACAACATCGTTTTATATGATGGTGGGATTGGTGAAGGCAGATGAGGGAAATATAAATCTCCTCAATGAAAATGTCACAGATCAACCATTGCATGTGAGAGCTAGAAAAGGAATTGGTTATCTTCCACAGGAAGCATCAGTTTTTAGAGAACTCACAGTTGAAGAAAATATTGTATCTGTCCTCGAAATCCGGGATCTCTCGGAAAAAGAAAGACAGAATGCTCTGGATAACCTGATAAGTGACTTTGGTTTGGATCATATCCGAAAATCCAAAGGAAGAGAGCTCTCAGGTGGAGAAAGAAGAAGGGTAGAAATCGCGCGCTCCCTGGCACTTGATCCAAAGTTTGTCCTTTTGGACGAACCTTTTGCAGGAGTCGATCCGCTGGCCGTAGGTGATATCCAGCAGATCATTAGGCGCTTGAAACAGAAAAATATTGGAGTGTTGATTACTGACCATAACGTAAGAGAAACCCTGGGCATCGTGGACCGAGCGTACATCATGAGTGCAGGGGAATTACTGGTAAGTGGCACACCCGAAGAGATTATTAATAACGAAGTCGCCCGTAAGTTCTACTTAGGGGAAGAATTCAAGATGTAAGGGATGTTTTATGGCGATTAAAATGCATCAAGGGCTAAGACAGTCACAAAGCCTCATGATCACGCCTCAACTTCAGCAAGCTATTAAGCTTCTGACTCTCACTCATCTCGAAATGACAACGCTCATCTCGCAAGAGATGGTTGAAAATCCCATGCTTGAAGAAATCGAAGGCGAAGTTGAAGATACTTCAAGTCGCGAAGAAATGGATTGCCAGGAAGCAACTGCAGATAATTTTTCAGGCCCTGAACTAATTGAAGGTTCTAAAGATACTTTTGATTGGGAACAATATTCAGAATCATTTAATTCCTCATCATCAACATCTCCCAATATGAAGGAGAGCGGGTCTCCTGATGATCTACCAAGCTACGAAAATATGATTTCCAAGAGCCAGAGTTTACAAGAACATCTGGAATGGCAATTAAGAATGGAAAGTTTGACTCCTGAGGAACTCAATTACGCTCTGGAACTCGTTGGTAATATTGATGATGATGGTTATTTAGAAGTTCCAGTCGATGAAATTATTGGCCGATCAAAACTTGAAAGAGATCAGGCCTTTGGTATTTTAGGCCTTGTTCAGCATCTAGACCCTGTAGGATGTGGAGCACAGAATCTAGAAGACTGCTTAGGAATTCAGGCCAGACTTTTGCCTGAAAGATCTCCGCTCGTAGAACTCATTGTTGAGAGAAACATGAGGGATCTAGAGAAAAAAGATTATGCTAAAATCGCCAAAGACTTTGGTGTCAGTAAAGATAAAGTAAAAGATGCTGAATTAATTATTATGGGTCTAAATCCTAAGCCAGGTCGGTTGGTTTCTGCTGAAGAAACCCAATACGTTGTGCCAGATATTTTCGTTGCGGAAGTCGGCGGAGAATTTGTCGTACAGATCAATGATGAAGGTGTGCCACGTCTGAGGATTTCAAATCTTTACAAGTCATTGATTAAAAATCAGCAAAGTGACACAGAAGCTAAGGAGTTTGTTCAAGATAAACTTCGTTCAGCGATGTGGCTTATTAAATCAATCGAGAATCGTCAAAAAACAATTTATAAAGTATCTAACTCAATAGTGCGTACTCAGCAGGAGTTCTTTAAGAAAGGTCCAGCGTTTTTGAAACCTATGATCTTAAAAGATATTGCGAATGAAATTGGTATGCACGAGTCAACTGTTTCTCGAGTCACAACAAACAAGTTTATGCATACACCAATAGGTACTTTCGAATTAAAATATTTTTTTAATGCCGGTATCGGAGGTAAAAACGGCGGTATTGATATAGCAGGAGAAAGCTTAAAACTCAAAATCAAAGAGATGGTCGGTCACGAAGATCCAAAAAGGCCGTTATCCGATCAAAAAATCTCTGAACTCTTGAGTACTAAAGATATTATTGTGGCCCGTAGAACGGTTGCAAAATATCGAGAGATGATGGGAATTGCCCCTTCATCTAAACGTAAAAAATAAAACCAGGAGGTCATTGATATGAAGTAATCGTTTAGATAGTTTTTTTGACAGTGCAATTATTAATTTATCTGAGGCACGTTTATGAAATTAAAAATATCTTTCAAGCATCTTAATCACACTCCGGCTCTTGATGAGCGTATAAAAGAAAAATCTGAAAAACTGGACAAGTATTTTGAAGGAAACACCAGTGTCTCTTGGACTTGCTGGGTTAGTGGTGATGATCATTGGGCAGAAATTAAAGCCCATGGTCCGAAATTTGATTTTTTTGCCAAAGCTTCTGCTGACAATATGTACAAGTGTCTAGATCTCTGTGTCGAAAAGATGGAGAGACAGTTCGATAAACAAAAGGATCTCTACAAAAATAAAATTCACAATGCTGCACATGAATCACCAAAGTATAAAGTTATTCAAGAAAGAATAAAGGATGAAATTGATTTTCAAAACAAAGAAATGGAGGAGAAATCCGCTTAACATAAAGAAAGGCTCCTTAGGGAGCCTTTTTTATACCTTACCGATGAACTCGACCCCCACTTTAAAATCTACTCCAAATTCATCCAGCGGGGACACATAACGAACAATCGCCTTCAAGGCATCTTTCAGAATTAAATTTTCGACTTCAAGGACATAAAGCTTTTGTCCAAATGAAAACTCACTTTTTGAATGGGATTTAAAGCTAATGCCACCTTGGGACAAATCGACTAGTTGATACATCTTGAAATCAGACATCTTTTGATTGGCCTTATTGATTTTCACCCACATACCCGGTCTGAAATCAAATCTTTTAAATTCCCTATTGTTTATGTCACTCATGAGAATATGGTAAGACCAAAATCGAAGAAAATCTATTCAAGAAATGTGGCATGAAGGGTCTACATTCCTTAAAAAGCATGTTAAAACAGTATTATCTCAACCACCGGAAGCTGGTGTAAATCCAGCACTGTCCCGCAACTGTAACCTCATCCTGAGGAAGTCAGATACGACTTGAGTAATCCAGACATTCCCGGGGAGGATATTCATGTCAAAGATTTTGTTGTTGCTTCTTTTTTGTTTCGTTCACGTTCATGCAGAAGAAGTGTATGAGTTAGATAAAATCCAAGTTGTAGCAAAAAAAAGCGTTCCCGATTTTACTTTTTCAAGGCCTGAAACTATTACGACTTCTCAGTTGGAGTCGCAAGCCTCTGGTCAGGTCGCTCCTCTTCTTAATCAAATTTCTGGTATCATTGGCAGTCAAAATGGTGGGCCAGGTGGAAGAGTTTCCTTTTTTATCCGAGGAACTGAAAGCCGGCACGTCGCATTCACGCTAGACGGGCTCAAGCTTAATGATATATCGAATACTGACAGGCAATTTGATGCAGCTTTTTTCTCAGCACCATTTTTGAAGCAAGTTGAAGTTCATAAGGGCCCACAATCAGTTCTATATGGTTCAGATTCTTTGGGCGGATTAATTGAAATGAGTACGCGAAAAGGTGAAAATGCGCCTCAAACGAGATTCGATCTTAATGGAGGAAGCTTTGGAACGATTGATATGTCTATTGCAAATGACTGGAAGACAGGGGAAGCCGGCAGTAGAGGCACATTAACAGCATATCGATTTCATAGCGATGGTATTTCCCGTCTGAATAAAAAACGATTTAAAGCGGTGGAGCGAGATGCTACGGATATTACACAGCTCTCTTCTTCTTCAAATCACAAGTGGATTCCAAGGCTAGATACTGATTTACTTTTTTCATTTTTGAGAGGAGAAAATGAATTAGATGGGGCTACTGATGATAACTCTTATGACAAAAGTACGAATGATCAATTCATCGCTCAACAGAAAACAAACTTAAAACTATCTAAGAGTTCAGCTCTTGCGCTTAGAAATGGCTTTAATAGGCATAACAGAAATCTTAAAACTCTCGCAGTGGGTAGCGAGTCTTTTTCGGGAAATTTAATCCAAAACGAAGCTCTCTATAATTATCAATACACCGACTTTAGTTTATTAACTGGCCTTGCAACTGAACATGAACAATTTCACTTTACCGATGTTGATAGGAGCTTTGATCTTCATTCGTTTTTTCTTCAGACAGCTTTTAAGCTATCGGACCTTCGATTTCATTTAGGGGCAAGGGCGGAGAAGCATTCTCGGTATGGGAGTTTTTATACAGGAAGTGGAGGTTTGGCCTATAAATTGAGTAGAAGCGTATTTTCGCTTCAATATTCTCAGGGATACAAAGCCCCATCTTTGTATCAATTATATGCTCCCTCATTGTTTGGATTTAATGTTGGAAATTCAGAGCTCGTTCCTGAAGTTAATCACTCGTGGGAGGCATCTTGGCTTTTAAACCAAGATCAGTTTGAAACTGGCATTACACTATTTCAAAATCAGCTTTCCAATTTGATTACATTCACTACAGCCCAGGGGTATGTGAATCAGTCACGATTTATTGCAGAAGGTGTAGAACTCTCGGCCAAGTTTAAGCAAAGGTCTTTTCATTTGATCTCTAGCTTTACTAATCAACAGTTCAGGGAGGAGGAATCTGTCATTTTAAGAAGACCCCTTAACGTTTTTTTGGCGGGTATTGCAACATTCCCAACAGAAAACTCGGAAGCTTCTTTAAAAGGAAGATGGTATTCGTCTCGAAAAGATATAAATGAAGCAGGGGAAACCATAAAACTTAATGGATATGATGTTTTTGATTTAGGTTTTAGATATCTATTCACTGATCTGGATCTCGGCTTACAGATTTTGAATATTTTAAACCGCGAATATGAAGAGCTTTACGGTTACAGTATTATGCCTCGTTCGTTATTTCTTCATACTGGGCTTAGGTTTTAAATCCTTATTCGTCTGGTAAGCATCTGGATCAAGATTTTTATTGTAGTTGTTTTCACCAAATGCATCAAAGCTGTCTTCTTCCGTATGCATTTTAAATTGGTCTCGGTCATTTTTTTCAAATTGAGAAGAAGTTTTAGTTCGCCTATCTATAACAGGAAAACTCCCCGTTTCACCATCATCTGCATGAGAAATCATAGGAAATATAAATATGAGAGTCATGAGTGACATCGTTATAAATTTCATATCAACCTCCGCATCAAATGATATAGCAGCTTAGAGGTATAAAATTTAAAGAAAATCTAAAAATAAATGGAGCGTCAGTATTAGTTGAGGATTTTATTGGGATCGTTGTCATTAAAGCAGCATGATCCTTCATGTCCTTCCATTTCTTCTTCTAAACTATTTTCATAGGCTTTCTGTTCGTCTCGATTAAGGCCTAAAGAAGAAGAAAGGGTATCGCTTAAGGTAGGTACTATGACTTTTAAATCCAGGCCCATGTCTTCCATTTGAGCAGCAAATTGATACGCCTTATCGCTTTCCTGAATAGAACATTCAAACAGTGTTTGGCCGCTTTGTAGGTCAACAACACGAATTTTGGGCATTTCTTTTTCCATGGCTAGATGGTAGTAATTCTGTGCGCTAATTGTCAAAGGGTAGGTAGTCATGGGCCTGATTTTATGGATCGATCAAAATACGTTTGCAACTAGCTTAATTGAGAGGGCCTTTAAAACAAGATCTTTACCTTTTTATACAGTCAATACTGTTGAGGATTTTTCATATTTGGTTGATGATTTAAATCCCGTTCTCATTGTTTTGGACGATGAAACCTTTTCGAAGAATCCAGGGGCTTTCTTAAAGCAATATCAAAATTCTCCCAAAATGCAGGCACTTCCCTTTATCTTGCTAGAACCTAAAAGTGATTTTAGTTTTATCAAAAACAAGATCGGTGAAATCACGAGACCGCTTAAACCATTTGAGCTGCCTGAAATCCTGGCAAAAATAGTCTCTGCCAGTTAAAATAAAACTAAGCCTGACATATTTAGCTTCTTTATCTATAATTTGATCATGAATAAAAGAGATAAGTTCGTTATTATAGTCGGTTTAGGATTAACCTTATCGATCTTCATCATGACGCTTTACTTCAGGAGTGGCGCTTTCAAGTAATGTAGGGTTCATCATTATTGCGGCAGGGTGTCGCTCAGACTGTGAAATAAAAAAACTAGATAGCTTCTTATCAAGCACGGACAAAAGTACGTCAACTAACTCATGATAGTGGGTATGTATCCATTGCGCTGAAAAATGGTTAGGCACTTCTAAAATCAAAACATTGTCAGAAATTATTAATGGTTTTGCCTGCTTGAACCACTGATGGTGAACTTCTGGTCCTAATACATCACAAAGCTGTTCAGATAAAATTGACCAGGTATAAAAAGCTTTAACTACCGGGTGGGCAAGATTTAAGCTTTTTTCTTTTAGCCTGTTCTGTTTTTGAGTCCAGCGCGACTTTAAATTATTTTTGGGAGCAATTACTCTGTTTTTTTTCATAAAGGAGGAGTGAGATTAAGGTCTTTTTAACGAGAGGACAAGTCTTTTTCTAGTCTAAAGGCTCATTTTGTTCCCATCTTTTTGCCTCTAATGGGGCCAAAATATAGTTATTCAATCCAAGTTGTTGAAAAATAAAATCAGGAATTCGAATTCGATAAAAAATACCTTGCTCATGAGAAATATTTTTTATGACGTTGGCATTTCCCCTGATCTTAGAATGTGCCTCACCTTGCTCATAAGGAATAAATAAGTCGTAATGATCTTGTTTAGATAAAAAATAATCTATGACATGGGTTCTTAGATTTTTCATATCCTCTTCATTATAAGAAGAAACTAAAAAGGAATTTGGAAAGTTGCGCATGATTATTCGAGCTCTGACAGGGTCATTTAAAAGATCTTTTTTATTAAAAACTATAATTTGATTTTTGTCTTCAATCTTAAGTTCGGTTAGAACTTCTTGTGTCACGCGAAGATGTTTTTGGTAATTCGGATCTGAGATGTCACAAACGATAAGGAGCAAGTCTGCCTCTAAAGCAGATTCTAGAGTTGTTTTGAACCCTTGGATCAGGGTATTGGGAAGATTGGAAATAAATCCTACTGTATCAATCATAATCATTGGCGGTTTTGAGTCTGGATTAAGGGTTCTAAAGGTAGAGTCGAGTGTTGCAAAAAGCTTATTTTCTTCCAGAACATTTACGCGACATAGGCGATTCATAAGAGACGATTTTCCAGCGTTGGTATAACCAACTAAAGCTGCAGTGACGGCCTGATGCTGTCTCTTTTTGCCTTGCTGTTCACGAGATTTCTGAACTTCTTCAAGTTGCTTCTTATGGAATTCAATTCTTTCCCGAATCATACGGCGATCAAGTTCAAGTTGTTGCTCACCTTCACCACCTAGGGCGGCACCGGCTGCCCTTTGTTTTGAAAAGTGACCCCACATAGAAGTGAGGCGAGGCAATAGATATTTTAAACGAGAAATTTCTATTTGGATTTTTGCTTCTTTCGTCCTTGCATGATGAGCAAAGATTTCAAGAATCACAGTATTTCGATCGACGACTTCAAGTTTAGTGATTGCTTTTATATTTCTTACCTGAGATGCAGTTAGTTCGAAATCAAAAACTAAAAGTTCAGATCCTTCTGCACGTGCCTGATCAGCAATTTCTTCAAGCTTGCCCGCGCCAAGCATCGTGGCCGGTTCTATTTGCTTTCTATTCTGAACATACTCTTCACCGCCAACTAGACCTAAAGTTCTAAGTAGCTCTCTCAATTCACGGAGAGAGCTGTTTGTTTCGAGAATAGTGGAGTGGTTCTCAAATTTTTCGCATACGATAGAGACTAGTGAAGCTTTTTGCCCCAAGGGCATTTTATAGTCTTCAGCGTTCATTTAACCTCCAATTGCAAATTATCCAAAAGGCGGGTAGATCCCAGCTGGTAAACTGCAACAAGTGTAATTCGCGAAGATTTTGTTAAATCTTCAGACATCGTTTCAGCATCTCTCATTTCAAGATAATTCCATTTAGCATCAAGTAGGATTGTATTGATTTCTTTCTTTGCCATTGCAAGCTTGGCCTTCTTTCCATCGATGAAATTGGAAATTTTTAATAATGATTGATAAAGATTTAAGGCTTCTTGCTTTTGTTCAGTGGACAAATATTGGTTTCGGCTTGAAAGGGCAAGACCAGTCGTCTCTCGGATAATTGGCATGCCTATGATCTCAATTGGCATGGCCAGATCTTTGACCATTTGACGTATGACTAGAAATTGCTGGTAATCCTTTAAACCAAAATAGGCATTATGAGGTTTAACTATTTCAAACAGTCGATAAACGACAGTAGCAACACCATCAAAGTGGTTTAGTCGAAATCTTCCTTCAACAATATTATTGAAAGTAGGGACGGCAACGGTTTGCGAATAATTTAGCGGAAAAACTTCCTGAGGTTTTTCAGGAGCAAAGACTACTATCTTTTTACCTTCGAAATTAGAATTGCACTTTTGAATTAACTCCAAATCATCTTCGAGAGTTCGTGGATATTTTTGAAAATCGTCGCTTGGCCCAAATTGTTTTGGGTTAACAAAAATTGAAAAATAAACAACATCGTTATCTCTGAGGGCCTTCTCTAAAAGTGATATGTGACCAGCATGAAGATTGCCCATAGTTGGAACAAAGCCTATTCTTTCTTTTTCTTGATCACGACAGGATATAAGTTCATTTGTTGTCCTAATCAGTTTTACCATGTCTCATGGCCTTGGTACCACTGGACTAGCTTGTCACCAATTTCTCGCTTCTTTAAAAGATGTGGCCCAGATATAGTGTCGGTCTTAACAAAGTAATATTTACCTTCGTTCTTCTGAAATCCTTCAATAACGCTAGTACCTATTAATCCATTGGAAACTTTATTTCCAATCATTAGATCTACGGGTTTACGCTTCATTTTGCTCATAAAAACTTTTTCTGTTGTTTCAGTTTCAGCTGCAAAACTAACAATTTTTTGATGACTCTTTTTCAAAGTCAGAATTTCCTGAAGAATATCTGCCGCCTTATGATAAGGAAGGGCAGTAACCATTTCTTCTTTTTTTAATTTTTCCTTGGATTCATTAAATTCAATATCTGCTATTGCCCCAGTCGAAATATAAAGATCAGCTTCAGGGAAATGCTTAACTGCCGCTGACCTCATCTGGGAAGTCGTTGGAGTTTTGATAAGTTCAAAATTTGGATGACCTAAAAGATTTTCCACTTCAAGACTGCATTCATGGCCTGCTAAAACTAAAACCTTATAGCCTTCTTTTAAAAAAGCTTTGGCAACAGATATGCCCATTCTTCCTGTTGAAGGATTTGTCATGTACCTTACTGGGTCTAAAGGAGCAGCCGTAGCCCCTGCAGTGACAATGACTTTTTGCTTTTGAATTTTTGTAGGTTCAAGCGTTTCTATCAAATCAATAACGGCATTTACATCCGGAAACTTTCCAGCACCCACATCGCCACATGCCAAGAGTCCTGAAACCGGATTAATGATACTAATATGAGATTGTTTTGCTAATTCGATGAGGTGATTCTGAACTCGGAACTGATTTAGCATGTGAGTGTTCATCGCTGGGAACATCAGTACCGGTTTATTTCCAAATGCTAAAAAAAGGCTTCCTAGCAAATCATTATTTAATCCAAGATTAAGCCTTGCTAGTGTGTTGGCACTTAATGGGGCCACAACTAATTTGTCGGCCCACTTGGCGAGTTCAATATGTAAGACTGTTTGGTTACGTGAAAGATGTTCAGGTTTGAAATCATCAGTCGGAAGATAAACTGCTTCCACACCCAGATACTTAAATGTTTCAGGCTTAATGAATTCAAGAGCACCTGATGTCAAAACAACTTTTACTTCGTGGCCATTTTTTACAAGTCCTCGTGCTACATCGTAGGCCTTATAACATGCGATGGAACCGGAGACGGCAAGAATACATTTCATAGTGTTTCAATCTGGGTAGTCATCCAAAAGTGGAGGGCCCAGTGTATCAAAGTCTCATCTTCCTGCACAACGACACTTAGCTTTAGATCTTCAAAAATATGCTTCCAAAGGGGAGAATCTCCGCCCGAAAGAACTATTTTTTGGATATTATGCTCAGAAACGAGTTTTTGAGCTAATGCAGCAAAGGCGAAATAGCTGTCACGCATAGCTTCAGTTGTGTCGTGGGGAAGGGCCCCAGAAACGTTTTTATTCAAGTCGATGGCCTTCAGTTGCTCACCTCTTTGAAATATTTCGAAATAATTTTTGGCCCCTGGAATGATGTAGCCACCTTCGAAACCAGCTTTTGAAACCACGTCCATAGTGACGAAAGTTCCAGCATCAATCAAAAGAACCGGTTCTTTCAATTTTTTAAAAGTGTAAAAGGCTTGAATGAGACGATCTTCTCCTAAAGTTTTGGAGTAGTTTACAGGCATTCCCGCAAATTTTGATCCTCTCCAATATTCCTTTACATGCGTGATGTGAAACCCTTGATGTAGAAAAGGAGTTAATTCATCGTCTCGAGATTTAACTTCGGCCAACACCATTGTTGTATTGTCTGGAGTCATTTGTAATTGATTTAAAAAGACAGGGAGCTCATTCCACGGACAAACTTTAATGAGATTCCATTCGTTTTGCTGCTTTTGAAAAAGTCCTGCATGAGGATTGGTGTTACCAAAATCAATAGTGATCAGCCCTTGCATTACTTCCTCTGATCTACCAAATATTGGTTAATGAGTTCTTTTTTTGTTTCGAATAAATCTGCAATGGGAGTGCAGAATTTAGGTGGCATATTAGGACCCAGTTTTAAAAGATCATTAATCACTAAAACTTGCCCATCAGTGTTTTTACCAGAACCAATACCAATCGTTGGGATTGATAGTGCTTTAGATATTTGAGTCGCTACGTTTTCTTCAACCATTTCAAGAACCAAACAAAAAGCCCCGGCAGCTTCAAGTGCCTTGGCCTCTTTCATTAATTGGTCTGCGGAACTTTCATTCTTTCCGTGGGTAAAGTATCCACCCAGCTGATGAACTGATTGTGGAGTTAAGCCAATGTGACCCATCACTGGTATTCCTGTTTGGGTTAGTCTTTCAATCAGTTTTAACTGATAAGGGAATGCACCTTCAAGTTTTACCGCTTCGGCGCGAGTCTTTTGAAAAAGCTTGGTAGCCGAATGAATTCCTTGAGCGATTGTGGAATAGCTCCCAAAAGGCATGTCCACAATCAGAAATTTATCAGGAGCTCCACGTCTTACCGCGCTGGCGAATATTTCCATCTCTGTGAGGCTTACTTCTATGGTTGTTTCATAACCTAACATCACATTTCCTAGACTATCGCCTACTAGAATCATATCCAGATCAGTTTGATTGAGAAGCATTGCTGTCTGATAATCATAACAGGTTAATACCTGAATATTTTTTTGCTTTGATTTACGGATGTCGCGGAGATTAAGTTTTTTCATTTTCTTCTTTTGCTTTCATGATATTAAAAGTTTTCATCAAAGAGGAATCCGACCAACGGCTACGGATCGTTTTTCTTAGCTCTTCAACATTCGTATTTTCCAGCTCTTGATTAAATTTATTACTTTGAATATCAGTCAACAAGCTTCTTAGGTTAGATTTAAATTCAGGGGTGATAAGTTTTTGGAAGCCTTTTTCTGAACCAACTAAAGCATTGGGACTAATTAGATCAAAAAAACCTTCAGGGCCTTTATCTACCATGGCAATGGCGATGAGTTTCATTTCATGCCAAACTTCAAGATAGGCAAGCTCTGGTTCAATACCACTTTCCACAAGGTGTTGAAACATTTCTCCAGCAGTGTAAGGAATGAGTGAACAGAGAAGACCTTGTTCGGAATAAAGATCAGCTTGAGTTTCGTGCAAGAAAGTTGTTTTAAACAATCCAATGTTGACACCCAAGTCCTTGGCCATCTTTCTGATCCAAGTTTCAATAGCGTCTGTGCCGCCTTTGACGAACTCAAGAGAATAAACAGCGCCAAATTGTCCTTTACTCAAATACTGCTTACGAATTTCGGATCCAATTGCCTTAACTGCAAAAAGGATATGCTTGAGGTGAGGTAAAGTTTCTTGAAAATTATTTTTTGAAAGTGAAAACCCATGATTATAAAGAATCAAACTGCCTTCATGGAAAAGTTGGCCATAAGTTGTCATGAATGAATGATGAGTATCGTCTGGAGTTAAGAGAACAAAGGCCCGATCTTCAAAAAATTCCTTGCTCCCTATCTCAACGGTCTCCATTCCAAGTTCTACAACTTTGTCAAAAGAAGCGGAGTCCGGCTGCAAGGCCACACGAAAAGGAAAGGCTGAATCTTGTAGGTTTTGTGACCAGGCCTTCGCCTGATTTCCAAAACCAATGATTGTTAGTCGCATCATAAAAAGTACTAGTTGAAAACTCCCTATCAAAGCTATCATGATCGTAAAAGACAAGCCAAGTTTTAAGGGGTCAATAAGTGTCCGAAATCAGCAATCGTGCATTCATGTATGGTGAATCTGTTTTCACAACGATGCGTATGATAAATGGTCATTTATGTGACTGGGATTACCATTTCGATCGGTTGAAAATGAGTGTTGAGTTTGTCTATGGTCCTTTCACTGATGGTAGTGAATGGTTTTTAATCCTAAAAAATCGTTTGCTTGAAAAATGTGCCAGTGAAAGTGGGGATCAAGTGATTAGGCTTTCCATTTATCGGGATCAGGCGCGGGGCTTAATTCTCACAGGCCTAGCTTCGGTCAATGATTTAAAAATATCCCTTTCAGCCTCGCCTTATGGGTCAGATCGCAGCGAAGGAAAAATGCTTAAACTCCGAACGTGTGCCGCACCAGTAAGGCCCTACTGGTGGCCAGCTTTTTTAAAAACAGGCAACTATCTAGAAACTATTCTTTCCCAAAAAATGAATATGAAGCCAGGTGACGATGATGTGCTTTTTTTAAGCCAACGAGACACAGTGCTTGAATCATCAGTTGCTAATATTTTTGTTGTTAGACATAATGTTCTTTATACGGCCCCGACTGGGCCACAAGTTTTAGACGGAATCATGCGCAAAAAAGTTATCAAAGAAGCTGAATATTTTTTTGATGATGTTCAAGAATCAGAAACAACAATTGAACAGCTATACAAAGCCGACGCAGTTTTTGGGACCAATTCAGTCAGAGGCCCTTTTTTAATTGATAAAATAGATGATTTTCAAATAATGTATTCTCAAGATTTTGTGTCTAATTTTGAAGCTTTAAGAAAAAGAGTTTTAGCATGAAAATTCTCAACGTTACCTGCCCAAATTGCAAAAAAGAATTTAATTACTATTCTTCTGAGTTCAGACCATTTTGTAATGAAAGGTGCCGACTAATTGATCTTGGACAATGGTTGAATGAGACTTATACTGTACCTGTGCATAAATTAACTTTGGAAGAAGCTGAAGCATTAGAGCAAATTATTCATGAAAAAGACAAAAACCCAGGCGAAGAAGACGATTCAACTAACTAAAGTCCTCGATCAAATGATCGAATGGGCTTTTGATTGTGGGACAATTCTCAATGATCACTTAGTCAGATCATATACTGAGCCTCTAAAAATTATGGATAAAGGTAAACACGGTTTAGCTACCGAAGCCGATCTTTTATCAGAAGCTCATGTTATAAAAAAAATCCGTGAACACTACCCTGATCATGGAATTCTCTCAGAAGAAGACGCATTTACGAGAGAACTCAAGATCGAAGGGGCAAAGGCTGATCAGTACTTATGGTTGATTGATCCACTAGATGGGACAAATAATTACTACAATAAAGTTCCCTTCTTTTGTGTAAGCCTGGCCTTAAACAAAGGCAATGAGACCTTAGTAGGCGTAGTTTATAATCCGGTTAACTGTGAGCTTTTCTATGCCATAAAAGGACAGGGGGCATTTTTGTATCGTCTCATTGGTCATAAAGAAGTTCGACTAAGACTAGAAGCAGGTAAGGCCAAAAAGCCATTTATTGAAGCACTTTTGTCGGCCAATCTTACAGGCAAAAGAGTGGAGAAGGATTTGTTGAAACGATTTCCAGAAGTTCGGGCCATGCGCAGACTTGGAAGTGCAGCACTTGAAATGAGTTATGTTGCTGCAGGCATGCTTGATGCTTATTGGGAGCATCGACTTCAGCCATGGGATATGGCAGCGGCTGGACTAATTTGCAAAGAAGCTGGAGTTAAAATATCAAGTATTGAAGGTGAAGAGTATCATCCATTCGGACCATCAGTTCTGGCGGCTCACCCAACTCTTTACAGGGAACTATTGGCCATTCTAAACAGGTGAGAGTTTACTTTGACAAGAATTACTGTGGGTTAGATAATAATCATACAGCACAAAAGTGTCTGATGAATTCAAATCCATGGAGGGGTTGTGTTCGATTCAGTAATAAATAATATTGATAAGTTTGGGCCAGACATCTTGCTCATTCAATCAGGCTTTCTTGTTATTATTTCCACCATTTTTTTATGGCTATGGTTTTCTAACCGTAGAAAATATCAAAATCTAAAACATGCCATTCCTGCAAATATCGTAAAGAGTTATCTTGATTCCATTATTCAAAATTCGACCGCACTTAAATCACAACTTTTTCGTGGCGGTGGTATTGATATCAACGGTATTCCTTCTGTTTTTCCAATTAACAATTTAGTGGGGGGCGATGGGATTGCAATTAGTGGTGCACCTTCAACAGCTTTACTCGAAGAACTTAACCAAAAGAAAGCACAGATAGCTGCTTTGGAGAGTCAACTCCTATCATCTCAAAAATCTTGCCGTGAAGTTGAAAGTAAACTTGTAAATTCTCAAGGGTTTTTGGCCACAGCTGAAGCAAAAATTAAAGAACTTGAGGCTTTGCTTGCTCAAACGCGAACAAGTGGTGGTGGTGATGCTGCCATTCAAGCCGAATTAAAAATGGTATCGAAAGAAAGAGATGAATTTCGTGACCGCCTGAAAGAATTTGAAATTATTGCTGATGATCTTGCAAACTTAAAGCGTCTTCAGCAAGAGAATGAACAACTTAAAAAATCCTTGGGAATGCAGGGAGTGGAAACTATTTCTGTCGTTCAAGAGGAAGTGGATGTACCTCTTGCTCAAGCAGATGTGACTGATCCTTTTGAAGAGCTTTCAAAGGCGGAATTGGATAAAAATGATAATTCTGCTCTAGAAGAATTTCTCTCTGAACCAGTTGCCCCTGATCAAGAACCAATTCAGGCTTCGGTAGAAGCTCCCGTAGACGAGAAAAAATCAAAATCAGATAAGACTCCTGAAGATTTATTGTCCGAATTCGAAAAAATGTTGGGGTAAATATGTCATTGAACAAAATCCTTTGCCTCACTGGGCTAATGTCACTAAGTGCGTTTGCTGGTAATGCTGAGAAATCAATTAAGCTTCTTAAAAATCCTAACGGACAAAAAATAAATCTCGTAAAGGAAGATATTGTTACCCTTGAACGTCTCGAAAATATGTTTACCATGGATGCAAAAACACCGGGTTTAGGCGCAATGATTAAACGCCATACTTTTAAGCATCGCCAGAAAGCTGTTCCTGTCTTAGTAAAAGTGATGAAAGAAAGTAAGTATCCTGAACAAAATCGATGGCAGGCAACTATGCTCCTCGGTCAAATCATGGGTAAAAAATCGGCACCATTTATTGCAAAGTTTATTGATCACCCACATTGGATGATGAGAGTGGCTTCCTTGAAGGCCTTACTCGGTTTGAAACAAGATACATATCATTCGGTTTATGCCAAAGCTTTAAAAGACTCTTCTTTAATTGTAAGGGTTCAAGCATTGGACAACATTTCTAAAATGAATATCACACATCTTGCCCCACAGGTTTGGAGCATGATGTACGATCAGTCTAATTATAGTGGTGATACTGGTAAAAGAAAGCGCACGTCGATTGTTAAATCGATTATCCGCACCATAGGTGACGTTCGTTTTAATAAGGCCAAAGCACCATTGGCCAAGCTTATTCAAAAGCCAAAATATCAAGACTTGATCGAAGATCTGGATTATTCATTAGAGAAAATTACGGGTGAAGTTTCCCCTAATACATCAGTCGAAATAAGAAGGAATTTTTGGTCCAAGGTGAGTACGAATACTGTGGTTACGAAGAAAATTTAATTAAAGCCCAGTAGACTCAAGTTGTTCTTTCTCACGTGCCTTATCAATTTCCTTCAGTTTGTTATCTGTAGCGATTAGTCTTTCGATGCGGTAAAGAAGAGTCTTTTCAATAATCCCATCAGCTGGCACCTCTTTCCAACCTTGAAGAAAATCCTGCTCCATTAGCTGACGTTTATAAATTGTGACCTTGGTGACTTCGCGCGAAGCCCGGAAACCACGTACAACGTTTACAACAAGCTTAAACTTGGCAGCTTTAACTGAGTCCGAAGAGCCAAATGAATCCGTAAAATTCACTTCCAGCGTATTGTCCATCCAGCGGGTTTTGATAAAACCAGCTTCCTGATTCTGTTGTGCGATATCGTATTTGCGCATAACCTGTATGACCGCTTGCCATGACTGGTTATAGTCTGCTCGGTAGATTTTACTAGGGATATCGAGCTCTTCGGTCACCTGACGGAACTTTTCGTAGTTCGCACACCCATTTAATAGAGGCACAAGGATGATAAAAAGATAAAACTTCATGACTTTTATGATATCAATGAATTAGATAAAAAGAAATCATTTGGAAAGAACATGAACCATAAAAATCTCTTCACCCAGGTATTAGTCTCTGAAGCGAAGGCCATAGAAAGAGCAGCTCAGAACTTTGATGAAAAGACAGTAGTTCAATTGGTCTCTTTGTTTGAATTATTGGCCGGAACTGGCGGAAGCTTAGTGGTTTGTGGTGTGGGCAAGTCTGGCCATATCGGAACTAAGATTGCTTCGACTTTTTCTTCGCTCGGTCTTCCATCATTTTTTCTGCATCCAACTGAGGCCATGCACGGCGATTTAGGACGAGTTTCCAAAGCCGATGCCATCCTCTTAATTTCCAAATCGGGCACAACTGAAGAAATTTTAAATCTTTTGCCTTACCTGTTAATTCCTAAAGAAAGGATAGTCGCACTGGTTGGGAAAGTGAATTCTCCTATTGCAGAAAAATCCGGTATTATCCTGGATGCTTCGGTTGAAAAAGAAGCCTGTATCAACGATCTTGCGCCAACAACAAGTACAACTGTTGCTCTTGCTTTGGGTGATGCCATGGCAGTTCTCTATGAAAATGTTTTAGGCGTATCGAAAGAGAAATTTGCGGTCAATCATCCAGCGGGCCTCCTTGGAAAAACATTAAGTTTAAAAGTAGAACGTTTAATGATTCCGGCCAGTGAATGTCCTCAGGTTGATGAGAAAGCCACTCTTCAAGATGCCATCATGGCGATGACACAAAAGCCTGTAGGGATGTGCGCGATCGTGAACGGTGGATTGATGAAAGGCATTTTAGTCGAAGGTGATATTCGTCGCGCATTTGCTAAAAGGGCCGATGCGATTCAAATGCCAATCAGTGAATTTATGAATGCGAAGCCAACGACTTTATTACCTACAATCCTGGCTTTTGAAGCTTTGAAAGTGATGGAAGATACTGATCGTCCACTTAGCGTTATTCCGATCGTGGAGAATGGAAATTTTCTTGGAGTACTTAGGCTGCATGATTTATTTAAGGCCGGCTTTCACTCTTCCAAAACGATTATTTAATCTCCTCAGAACATCTTTTCTAGTAATTAAGGCGATCGCCGCAGCTTTCTGAATGAGATCATTTGGAAGTCTTAACTCCATTTAACGTAGGCATATAGAAGTAGTGCAAGGGATTTTTTTAATGAAGTTGTTTCAAAGACTCTCTTTTAGCAAGAGAGTCTTTGAAGATAAAATTAATGATTAAGCATTTTTGTTTTTACAGGTTCTAGTTCGATGACAAATTTAGCACGCCCTTGAGCTTTTAAGGTAAACTGAGTTGTTTCTTCAAGAGAGATCGTTTGCATTCTTGTGGCATTACCCAAAAAATTTCGAATCGAAGCGCGAAGACTTCCTGTCAGGCCGGCATCGTTATCAGTTTTTCCAGTTACGACAGCATCTGCCACTAAAAGGTCATAGACATTATCAATATCGTTGTGCAGAGAGAAGATGGCCGGTCGGTAGAACATATCGACAATAATTTCTTCGCTTGTTATGACATAAGATTTATTTGAGATGCACTCACTCTTATCAGATTCAGTCCAAAGACTTGCAATGTCAGATTTGCCTGACATAACTAAACAATCCGACTTCGCGCTTTGTGATAAAAGACCAGCCTCTGAATTAAAACGGATAAAGGCCCTTGTTGGGGTAAGCTTTCTGGTGTTACCTAATTCGTCATAGTATCGACCTGTGACTTTGAATTTTGTTTCAAGAATATCTGCTTGAGCAGCAAAAGTTGCTAATGTGGCCAAAACTAAAAGTGCGATCTTTTTCATATCTTCTCCTGATTGGTTAAGTAAATTGAAACAAGTATCTATCAAAAAAGCTCGCCTAGGTTAGAGATTGGAATAATGTTCCTAGGGTGTATAATTTTTGAACAGCTCTAAGCTACTGGTTGGGCAATGCTGGTCAAGGCTATCAGAGCGCAGAGAATTGAAAATAGTGTCTTAATTCTATTTTCTGTAAGCACGCTTCCCGAAAAATGAAAAGAAATAGAGTAAAATCAATCACTTGAGGAGAACTAAAACGCAAACTCAATCTTCTTAAGATGTTTACCGATAAATAACAGTAATCATAAGGGGATAATCATGAAATTTACTTTTATTATTTTGGCGTTTGTTTTTTCGGTTGGGTCTTGGGCCCAAACCTACACTGATCCATGTAATTCACAAAATCTTCAACAACTCCTTGCAGGTGTTGAAAATGGTTTCCACAGTAGAATCGAGGCAAATAATTGTTTAAAAAAAGCTAAAGATACTGGGTCACCAGTAAAAGCAACACAAGTAGATGGTAAACAAAATACTTGGGGGTTTGAATTCAAAGTTGGAGAAAAAATTACGACTCGTTACCTAAAACTTAATAAGAAGGATTTCTTTTTAACTAATACGTTGCTCGGAAAATACAAAGCTAACGATACTAACCGAAAAGAAAACAAAGCAATGAATAAAACGAAATTTATTCCAGCTGAATGTATTGAGTTTTCTACTGAGATCTGTTCTCGCATGAATCCTCCACAAGATTTCGACGGAGATTATTGTAAGTGCGTAGATAAAGATGCAGTTTATTGTGGTGACAAGAATTGGTCATTTGAGAAAAAAGATAAATCTCACAAAAAGTGTGATGAAAGAGAAGATCATGTTTGGGATGATACGACTTGCGAATGTTCTAAGGAAAAGTTTTGCGGTGTAAAAGAATGGAGTAAAAATAAAAAAGAAAGTGAAGCTGAGAGTTGCCTTGGTAAAAAAGGTACAGAATGGGATGACGAATCCTGCTTATGTACCGAAATTAAATACTGTGCTGAAAAGAAGTGGAGCCTTAAAAAACTTGAAAAAGAAGAGTCTGGTTGTTCTGAGAAAAAAAATCACGTTTGGAATCCAGATACATGTTCATGTGACACAGATACGAATACAACAGTGATGTGTAAAGGGAAGCCTGTTGATGCTTTGAAAATGAAGGATGAAGAAAGACGTTGTGAAGAAAAAAGCACTAACCAGGTTCATTATTCATGGGATGAAATCGAGTGTCGCTGTGATAAAGAAAAAATGACCGTTATTTGTAGTGGTGAAACTGTTGGTCAGGCAAAACATGATCGTAAGAAGCAAAGATGTATGGAAAGACAGGCCAAAGATGATCGCTGGTCATGGGACGAAGATCAATGTGATTGCATTAAAAAAGAAGACCCAGAAGATCACCCTCTGTGCGGTGAAAGAAAAATGTCTCAAAGAAAAATTGATCGTAAGAAAAGCCGCTGCGATGGGATCAAGGGTGAGTGGGATCCACAAACTTGTAAATGTAAGGACCCATGCTATGAAGTCGAGGAATGGAAAGATGAAAAGCTTGAAACTTGTACAGACACTGTGCCAAAACTTGGTGATGTCGCATTCGATGACTTGGGTGCCAAGGTTTGTGAGAAGGCCATACCTGATGCTGAAAAAGCTGAGATGAAAAAACAATGTAAAGAAAAAGTAGAAGAAGCATTTAAACAATCTCCAGACCAGTCAGAACTTACTCCTATAGAGATCGAAATTGATTACACGTTTAAGGGGCAAGTGCTTTGTGCTGAAAAAATTGTTGCCGTTAATAGCACAAAAGAAATCCAGCGCGCTCTACCTTCAAACGTCCCAACTACTGATCCAAAAGCCTTCTCAGAAAACTGTCCGGCCACACTGAAGGGTGATCTTTATGAATACCGCAATAAGGTAATTAATTGTGTCGAGATGGAACAGGTCAAAGGTGGACATGCCGAGATTCTAAAAGCTGCCAACGATCCCTTCGATGAGTTCTTTACTAAGCTCAATATTGTAGGTCAAATTTCTGCTCAAGAAATGGATAAACTTCTTGAGACATCAATCTTTAACTTAGAAGTAATCGGCACTGCTAATAGAAGTAATAATGGCACAGGTATAACTCTGGATGCCCTGGCCTTAAAGAGAAAGCAAGAGGCGGAAAGAATTATCAGAGCTGAACTGATAGCCAAAATTCAATCAAAAGTTGCGGGTGGGACCTACGTGGTGAAAAATACCGAGAAACTCATCACATATAATGGCGGGATCTCACAGGCAGTAGGCCCGCTTAATCCCAAAGCCAGCTCTTCCTCAATGCACAAAGTGCTTGCGGAAGCGGAAGCTCCTGCAGAGCTAAAGAAATGTGCTACCGGTGCAAATGGAAAACCGGCCACAGACACCAAAATGATGTATGCGTGTTCAGTGAACTTTTTCGTTGATAAAGAATGTCCGACTCTTGACCGAGAACTTCATAAGAAACTTTGTGACGGTAGTCCAGAAGAATTAAAAATTAAACTCATGGCCTATGACGACGTAGAAGATCTGGAAGAATATAAAATGTTTCAGGTTGGCGTTGGCATGAGTACGGAAACGAGGACCCCTGTCTATGATGATGTTGGAACCATTAAAGTTAAGTGCTCTGCTGGCATCACAACCGAAGATGTATCGGAAACCACGACCACCATTACAGAAATGCTAAAAGTGACCAAGCCAGGATTTTTTAGAAGAATGAAGAAAGACTGCCGGGAAGAAAGAAAAATCTTGAATGAAAAGTATGGCAGAAAAAATGTACGTAAAGCTGCCAATCACAGAAAAAACCCTGGCGGTATTGTAATCGGTGAATAATTCAATGATCCCCTTCTTAAATGAAGGGGATCATTTATAATTATATTTAGCGAGAAGTCTGTGTAAAGTTCAGTGTGTTGCTAAATTAAGAACGTATTCTGTACTTGATACTCTTTCTGCTGCTATCGACGAGTTTTTATTGTTCAAGACCCAGATATT
>CAMDQH010000026.1 GCA_945905815.1 Bacteriovorax stolpii
GAATAGACCAAATTAGCCATGTCTTATTTACATTGGATGGGAGCCATTGATCCAGTTGGTGGTCCAGGCGCTTGGGCCGGGAGTCCATGTGAAAAGATTTACGGACCAACGGCCCCATAACTGCTTGTCATTTTTCCATTTTCCAGCAGCTTGTGGTCCAAACCTGGTCAAATAATTTTCCATTCAGGACCCATTCTACGTTATAATCCTTGGTGATCGCATCTCTATGAGGTTTTCCATGAAATTTGCCCTGATCTTCACACTGTTGGTGTTTTCTTTTGCATCCCACGCCCAAACGGTTTGTTTTGAAAATGATAAAGTAAAAATGCTCGATGTGATCGACTTAGATGAACAAAATGTTCCTCGTCCTACCAGTGATAAGGTAACGAAACTCGCTGCTGCTCAAAAAGACGCAGTTAAAGAAACGAAGGTCATGGGTTACTCACTGAACAGTGGTCCCAGGGAAGATATAAAAGTTAATTATTACAAAAACTCTGCAAGTGAAGATGTGGCGGTTTTTAAATATAACGGACATAAATACTACAAAGTCAGAAACCTGAAAAATGGTTGTACTGCTATTTACTCCAATGATTCAGCCTCTAAAAAAGTTTTGTATCTCGCTTCATTACCCGCAGATAGTAATGACAGTTTTTATAGTAACGGAATTTCCTCCGTGAATTATAAAGACAGTGAACTTGACGGAGTTGTCGCTACTTCAAGCCAAATTCAAACCATTGAATGCCGTGTGGTGAACGATGGTGTTTCTATGTTTTCAGTCGCCACTAATTCAAATGGGCGCATTAAATTCTGCACGATTGAGGCGATCTGCAAAGGTCGTAGTGATACCGTGAAAGCCTTTTGTAAAGCCGTCGATGATAAGTGTCCAAGCTATGAAGATTGTGATAAAGACGATTCTTTTAAAGTACTCTTTGAAGATTTTCAAAAAGGGACTCTTAGGAAAGAAACTCAGTCTAAAGCAAGTGCTCAGTAAAATGAAAAATCTCCCACTCGTTTATTTATTTTTCTCTTCTCTTGGCTTAGCTGAAAATCCTCCCCAGGATATCCGGCTTGAAAGTGGCTCCATGATCATTCTGCAACAATACATTGAAAGTAGGCCAGACGCTGACCCATCATTTCCTGTGATGGTGAACATGTCCTGCGAGCCAAAGATGAAAATGGGAAAAATTGCGGGCTATAAATGCCAGGCTTCGAATGTTAAGTATGCGACAAAAGCCCAAGCCAAATAATCTTCCACTAGCTTTCCTAAATCATCAAAACTCCACGCCTCAAAGGGCTCCACACCCATGAATATTCGGGGTTGTTTAATCCTTTTACTACCAATGAGAAAGTTTTTGAAGCTTATGCTCAAAACAATACTCCAGGGGCTTATCGAATATTTTGGTGTTATGGGCCTGACAAGAAATAGATAACGATAATTGCGATCACTCCAGCCTCTCTTTCTGCGCTTTAGTGGACTCTCATTTCATTATTGCTAAATAAGAAAACTCATGGTGGGGATGGGAATGCGATATTGGCCTTGAAGGAATTAATATTAGTGATGACGATTTTCAGCTCCCCAAAACGTGTGTTTTCTGTCCAAAGAAAAGATGTACCTGTGCAACTGATATTATGGTTACAAAAAGAAAGCCGAATCGGTTTTAATATTTAATCTCAAAAAGAAATAGCCCATTTGGTGCGGCGATTTTCCATATTCTCTTTTCTCTTTTTGGGCCCTTTAAAAAGTTTAAGAATTCTTCCTTCGTTATTTTTCCACTTCCCACCATCCATAGCGCACTTACTATATGTCTGATCATGTGTTTTAAGAATCCATTCCCCTCAATTTTAAGTTGGTAGCAGGTCGTTAGGTTTGGGGGGAGGCGAAAGAGTTCTGATGAGGGCAGGATAGTGTGTGGATTTATTTCTGAGAGCTCACAAAAAGTAATATCTCTTATCGTGCTCTTTACATTGCTTCCAGTTGAACAAAAATTGTGGAAGTCATGGGTGCCGAGAAGTGCTCGTACACAGATCATCATTGAGTTAAGGTCTAGTTGAATGGGGAAGTTTGCAATGAATCTACGATCGTCTGATGGGACGTTTCGAAGGTTAGTGAAATAGTAGCGATACTCTTTTGAGACAGTGTCTGATGCCGGTTTGAAATCGCCACTGCACGAGATGAGATCTAGGCAGTGGATTTGTGAGGGGAGGATCTTGTTGAGTGCGATTAAGGATGTGGGGCATTCGATAAGGTTTTCTGATGTGATTTTTACGATTTGGTGAATGGCGTGAACGCCGGTGTCAGTTCGCGAAGCACCCATGGTTGTGATTTTTCCTGAGATGATGCTTTTGATGGCGAGATTAAAATCATTTTGGATTGAAGGGATGTCTTTTTGCCATTGGAACCCGGCGTAACCGGTGCCGTCGTATTGAAGAGTGGCCTTGTAGTAATTCATGGTTCCGAAAGTGTTTTGGTCCACTGGGAAGTTGGGCATACGATTTGTAACCTTGGTGATTACCAATTTATTATTACTTAATCATTTTACCACAACATTTCTTATACTTCTTCTAAAATTGACATTTATCAAGTTGGATTTCCTTTACATGGATACATCAAGCGCTGATAAAATAACTGAAGTCTTAATGAGGAGGGGTTCATGTTTGAATACAATCTTTACTATTGGGATGTCCCTTTCCGAGGAATTTTTCCACAACTCTTTTTGGAAGAGGTAGGGTCAAAATATGTATGGCATGACGCTTCTGAAATCTACCCCGAGAAAAGTTTAAAGATCCACAATCCTGGTATGGCACCTCCTTATTTATATGATGTGAAAAATGATAGATATCATGCGCAGATGCCGGCCATACTTATGCATTTAGCAAGAGAATATGATTATCTGCCTAAACGAATTGAAACTTGTGAGCTCGCTTTAAAAACTATTCTTGATTGTCACGATATACTCACGGAGATTACGAACACCGGGGGCCAGATGATGTGGAACAAAAAAGACTGGAAAGAATTTCGTTCAGATCGTTTAATTCGTTGGATGAAGATCTTTGAATTGACCGGATTGTCCCACGGTCTCAAAGGTGATGGGGGATATTTGCTAGGATCGAAAATCTCCGTGGCAGATATTGCGACGACAGCACTTTTTGGAACTCTGGTTCATTCATTCCCTGAACTTAAAAATGATCTTGAAGAAAATGCTCCTCACATTTCGAAACTTTGTGAGCGGATTGAGGCGCGGACAACTATCAAGCCGTTTCTTGAAAAGCAGAGGGCGAAATATGGGAATTCTTATTGTGGCGGAGAGATTGAAAAGTCGATACGGGAAATGATTCAATAGTTTAGACTTTCTTACCTGGCACCTTTTTGAAGTTGAGTTTGAATAAAAGTTTGATACAATTTAAAAATCAGGTGGGAATGTGCCTTTAACACAACCCCTAAAACCCTCTAGATTATTCTCAACATTACAATTGCTTGTAACAAGAGAATGGCCAGAGCAAGTACCCTGATTATGTCATCCATGATGTTCCTTTTTGAAAAGGGCCCCTTCATTGGGGCTTTTTCATTTCCAGAACAATTTTGAAAGAACACTCCATGCCTACTGCAAAATAGTGTGACAATTTTCAAAGTTTTAAGTGCGTGAATTAAATTAGACTTTGAGCCAGAGCAGCGATTTTTTTACAGTTGAAGAATGGTAAAAATAGGTACTAGACCATCCGAAATAGAAAGTTCAATTTTAAAGCGGTAACCTTCTGGTGCCCTGAGGCTGCGGAGCTGTCTGGAATGGTGATTTGTTTATTTGGCATACTAAAGTATAATTAAAGCTATGAAGATGTGGTTATCATTCTTTTTATTTGGGTTTGGCTTATGCGGGCTGTATTTTAAATATAACACGGTTTTCTATATCTCTTATGTATTCGTGGTTGTCTTTGGTGTCGCTCTTGGCGGTTCGGCATACACCGAGAATATGAGTCGGAATCAAAGATTGGCCAATAATGGGATAGGCTGGAGGCATCGGACATGTGCAGTTGCTGGCGCTTTGGTTAGTTTTTGGGTTACTCCGTGGATAATTTCTTTCTTTTAAATTTTTATTCCCCAAAAACAAAATCATCAATAGCAATAGCCCTGAACAGCCCCTGAGTTAATCCACCTAAAAAAGAAAAATCTCCTACCGTTAAAGTAACGGTGCAAACATTCGCTTCACTAGAAGCAAAACCAACAAAGTGAATTTGCTTATTTCCATTTTCCTGATCAGGGTAGGTAACAGGGATATCCTCAAGGATATTCGATTCGCAATCAAATAATCTGAGCTTGGCCGGTGCTTGGGGTGAGGACTCTACGTCAATGAGGCTCGCACCCCAGAAAGAAATAGGCTTATCAAATTTCCAAATAGCAGTAATCTTTTTAATCGGAGCGAACAATCCGGATTTAGTTTCAATGCCGGACTCGATACCTTTTTTACCATTCTGTGAAACTGGATTTTCTATTTTGAATTTATAAGTTTTATCTCCGAAAGCATTCGCTAAAGTATCTATGGGTTCTGTACTCTTTAACTTCTCTGCACCCACAGTAAATTCAAATTTATTCTGCGCGAATGTACCAATTTTAGAATACTTTCCTTTTTTGAATTGATTAAAATCAACTGCTGTTGCATTCGAAAGGTCCACATCACTCGAGAATCCAGTCGTATCAACTCCACTATGAGCATCCGAACTGTTTCCAAAATATAAAGAGACGTATGGATCTGATCCGCCGCCAGTTGTTCCGCCAGTTGTTCCACCGTCTGTGCCGCCAGTGGTTCCACCGTCTGTGCCGCCAGTTGTTCCGCCGTCTGTACCGCCAGTTGTTCCGCCGTCTGTACCACCAGTTGTTCCGCCGTCTGTACCACCAGTTGATCCACCATTAGTCTCACTAGTTTGTGGTTGAACTACTTTCTGGCCTGATTCGCCGGCCTTCTTTGCACATGAGGCAAGACAAAGAATTAAGCAAAAGTGGAGGGCCATAAGTTTCATCATAAGTGATTTTCCTGTTATGAGTAGCTGGTGCTATTTTGGCACCAAATGCTCTATTCATAATGGAAGTTGCAAGTCTTGGGCCTTAAGACCCTAGAAAGTAATTACATGGACTAAATGATTAGAAGTGACAAAAAGACACCTTCTGAGAAGGCCTAATCTTTTAAAAATGTATAAAGTGGGGCTTCGGTCCCTTGATCAAAAACTACAATTACTTTTCCATCATCTGAAAAGGTAATCCCTTCCGGCCTTTCATTTTCGTAGCTCATAACAAGACGAAGGTCCTGGCCTTCATAACTCCAAATACTGCCCCCACCATTTTCTAATGTTGCGGTCACTAAAAGACTTCCATCTTTTTGGAGAGAAATATCTGAAATCTTTTCTTCGGTTCCACCAGATTTTGTAAAATCAAGTTCATTGCTGACTCGAATCTGGGCTGGATCTAATTTCCCCTGGGTGAATATGGCATCGGCGTTGCCAATTTCCAGGACGAGACCAACACCGGGACGTGATTGGGAATCTTTTAAGCCTACGTAAATTACGCCGTTCTTAATGTAATGAGATTCAATTTCAATTAATTTATCGAAGGTTGCTTGCATCGAACTGATGCGGGTATCCGCCACAGTCCCTAATGCCTTAATCAATTCAGCTCGCAACTCAATGACCGTGGTCTCGCCGAGTACATGGCCATTAAGTTTTCCACGCACAAAAAGATTGCGCTCTTTAAGGATTTTTCCTTTTTTATTTCGGCTTTGAGAAGACATCACATACACATAACCATTTTCCTGACTGAGGGACTCCATATCCGTCATTTTGCTAAGACCTTCAATCACTACTGGAGTTTTATCAACGTTTCCATTTGTGTCCATCAAGAAGAGAAAGGGAGCATCTTCTTCAGTTGTGTCATCAATAGCGACTAAGTAGTTGCCTGTAGCACTTAGAAACTGAATTGCAGAAGGTTCAAATGACTTTAAAGTGTTCATGAGTTTTGCAGGAACTTTAATAGCAAGAGGCACATTTCCATAAGAAGTGTTTGCTATGAAAAATAAAGATAAAAAGATCAGAGTTGAAGTCATCTGAGATCTCCTGGACAAGTTTAGCTCTGGTTTAATTAGAACTAATTAACAAGAGAATGAAAAGAAATGGGTGCAAATTTCACATAAGCTTAATACTTTTGACGCAGGAGCTCTCCAGAAATCGACAATTCGCCAACCTGAATCGTGACACTTCCATCATCAAACAATATATCCCAACGATTATCCCGTTTGATCACCAGTGCAAGCTCTTCTAAAAATTCCGCCGAAAATGAATAAAATTCAATTTCATCTGCACGGTGAATCTTCTCTTCTCGAAGTTCACTCATAAATCTTTCAGGCGACTTGTATGTATAGACCTTAACAGCTTTTGAAACCTTCGTTGCCTTGTGCAGTTTTCTCGCACTCGGACTACCGATTTCAATGAGTAATTTAAAACCACCGAACGTATCCGGGATACTAATGGCCGCTGTATCGGGATCATGAAGACCGGTTGCAGAGAAGGCCAAGTCTTCTTGGGTATTGAGGGCAAACGCCAGAACTCGAGTGAGTAGGTACGGCATGTGTTCTGAAGGATGCTGGGCCAAACGAAAATCTAAGGTCTCATAGACTGCGCGCTCGATGTCTGAGAGTTCGATTTGAAATCGATAAATCACTTACCGCAACATTTTTTATATTTTTTAAGACTTCCGCATGGACACTCATCATTACGTCCGACTTTAGGCGCCAGTCTTACAAGTGGTGCTAAAGGGGTATGGGCATGGTTACAGTTAGGGCCATGGACGTGCGCATGTTCTTCTTGTTCGAGAATGGGCGAGGTATCTTGTTCTGGAGTTTTTGTATTCATGGCCACTTTTATAATGAATCATGCGGTATGGCCATTTTCTAGGCCTTGTGAACTAGAACTTGGTTTCAACTACCACTTTTCTTAAATAATTTTGAGTCTTATACCATTCTTCACCGGGTTCTTTCCAAAATTGTTCAGCGGCCGAATTCCAAGTTGGATTTTTTACTCCGCCAAGACAAAAAGCTTTCGAACTTAAATCTGCTGCCTTAAATGTACTTCCGATAGAGCATCCACCAGAAACAGCATCATGTTTCTCTTTGAACTTTTTTAAATCTTCGATCGTTAGTTTATTGGATACTGATGGAGTCGCAGTCACTGACACTCGCCAAGTCATACTATAATCAGAACGTAAGGTTTTACTTACCGGAATAGTAGCGTTTGCATTTTGAACGTAGAAACTGGCAATATCTCCATTAAATGAAATGACCTCAATATCAGTTGCTACACATTCTTTTTTGCTACTCAAGCAATTATTGTAAAGGATGTAGGCCGTATCTGATTTATAAACGCAGGTCAAATTTTTATCATTCCCAGGAAAGAGTGATCTTCCTAAAAATGTTAGTTTTCCAGAATTGATATCTTTTAATGCCTCTGATGGATCATAAAGTTCTTTGCTGTCTTCTGCACAGATAACATTTGATGAAGGTTTGTTGATTTCATCCAACTGCTCAATAATCTTTTTCGGAGATTGGGCCCAAAGGGGAAGAGAAGTGAGCAAAGCGATTAGAATTATTTTCATAGGTTCTTTATCGGTAAATAGATGGAAAACTTAATACCTGAGTATTTTATCTAGCAGCCCGTGGCGATGAAGCTTTGACGTCACAAAATTATAATGAATTGTGCGACATGGCTACATCGCATTCTAAGCGCTTATACAAATAAAAAAAACGACTTAATTACCCTTCGCTTCTAAACCACCGATTAAATATCGCAACAACTTTGTTATCAGTTTTTATTGAGAAAATCTCAATAATAGTTCTTTTCCTTCGTACCCCGATAATAATGATGACTACGATACAAAATGCTGTAACTAATAAATTCTGCCAGCTATCTAGCTCCCATTGAAACGGAGATGAAAACTCATAGATGGTTTTATTGAGAGGCCAAAAATAGGGTACTCCCCAACCGTGCCCACTACCAAGTAGATCTCCAAGGATGTGGGAGTTAAATGAAATGAACACCAGCATGGATACCTTTATTTTATCAACTCCAAATTTCAAAGCGATTAAAGTGAGCAGTAATCCAAAAAAGATATTGTGCCCAAAGATATGGTGGTATCGAGCGTAGTAATCAATACTGGCAATTGCACCTGCACCATCAAAATCTGGTAATAGTGAAGCTGCCGTAACGATTATACGGTCCCGTCTTTTCTCTAGGGGTTGTGAAATTATCCAACCTATCATTCCATGCGTAATTGGGCTCATAAATTATAGCATTTTAAAATATTTGATTGTTATAAAGAAAAATAACCATAGTGCGATTGCAAGATATGAAAGGGCACTCGCTTTTAAAAACGTCATATAGCTTAGTTTGTTATCTTTCCACGTTTTAAGTTTTTTTGCACTAAAGTACTCAATCCATGCAGAGACTAAGCAGTTTGGTATTAGGAATATATAAGGCATAAATATCATCGCCCATATAGTATGGGTAAAATCTCTATTGGGAAATATACCCATCCAGTGTCTGATTCCGGCTGCGCTCTCAAACGGGACTTTTATTAGGGTTACTCCAAGAATACTCCATAGAATTAATCCAACGAAAGATGAAATCAAATTGGTTTGAAGTGATAACTTAAAAGGCGACGGAATTTTGAATTTTTTATAATAAATGGCTTCAATGATGAAAATTATTGGAAGTAACACCGTAGAAAATGTTGAAAGTACTGGAAGAAGCGGAGCTGCTGTATTCGCAAAGGCAATGGATGGAGTCAAAATGAGAAATATTGCTAGGAAACGCATCGTCTATCCACCTGTGTAAGAAAAAAATATAAGCATTTAAAATCTAAAACTTCGAACTTTCAACAACCTTCCTCAGATACTTTTCAGTCTTATACCATTCTTCTCCGGGATCTTTCCAGAATTTTCGGAGTTTGGGCCCAAAGAGGAAGGGAAGCGAGCAGCGTGATTAGAATTGTTTTCATAGGTTCTTTATCGGTTGATGTGCGGGATACTTAAAACTTGAGTATTTTAGCTAGAAGGCCGTGGCGATGAAGCTTTGATGTTACAAAATTATGAGGTTCGGGGCACTCAAATAGCTTAACTTGTTCCCGCAATTCTGCAATCACTTCAGCTGTGCACCAAGGGTCGTTACGTTTGTAGAACACGGAAACCTTATCTCGTTTTTCTGGATGAATATGTAATGGGTCGCGATCAGTCGCGATGACAATCGATTCATGTTTAGCCAGATGAAAAGCCTTTTCCATTTCTTCGTCTGTAACATGAGGAAGGTCGCTTGATAAATATTCAAGAAAACGACGGTTCCTAATGAGTCTTGATTGGAGAGCATCTCTTTCATAAAAACTGGATGCAGCTTTTAAAATTAATTGCCCAAGTTTTGAAGGCCTTTTCAAAAAAGGATGTATGAGAATGGCCTCTTTGACCATTTCATTTTGATCTTTATGAAGAATTCTTAGGCCAATGTTGCCACCTAAGGAGTGGCCTATAATTGAGATAGGGGACTTGGTTTCATTATAAAAATCCACTAGCTGTTCAAGATGCGCTAGGACAACATCATTCATGGCATTTTCAGAATTGGAATTTTTTGCAAGTTTGGGATAATGGGAGACTCTGACTTTAGCAGTTGGAACTTTCGCAATTATTTCTTCCCCCCACAATTGATAAAAATGAACGGCCGGGGGATTTCCAGGAATAATAAAGTAATTCATTTAAAGTTTTTCAAGAATATAAATTTTTTGAATAAGATTTTCTAAAGCTCCGAGCTTAGGCCCTTCATTACTCGGTCTTTTTTCTTCCATTAGTTTAATTGTGCATTGATCTTCGTAAAGGTCATGGATTTCTTTGCTCACAACGCTAAATGGAGGTCCTTCCATTAGTGACTGGTCGTATTCATAAACGATGAGGAGACATTTCCCACCTTTTTTAAGGGATCTCTTGATGATCTTGGCATAATCTTTTTTCATTTCACACGGAAGAGCTACAAGCGCAGCTCTGTCATACACAAAATCGTAAGTAGCAGTTTCGTTTAGCTTAAAGAAGTCACCACAACTGATGGTAATATTCTCAAATGTGGAATGACTAAAATCTTTGTCCTCGCGTATTTTAACGGGTGCTAGTTTATTCTCTGTAAAAAATGCTTCCACTGCGTGATCATATAATTCAACCCCGTGAACTTGCAGCTTGAGTCCATGAAGCCATATAAGATCCTTGGTTTTTCCACAAAGGGGAACAAGCACTCTTTGGCCAGCTTTAGGGTTTAACACTGGAAAGTATTCTAGAAGTTTCTCGTGATAATTTTGTAAGTGAAAATTTGTTCGCCCTTCGTCCCAAGCCTTTATCCAAAATGAAGCTTCCATAATATAAATTCCTTGATCCAACCATTTTTAAAGTTTATTTATAATCTCAAGCATTTTGCTCTCTAAGTCGGAATTTTTAAGCGACAACTTTTCCATGTCAAAATTTTCAAAAAAACTTGGAACAGACATAGATCCAACAACGATGGCCCCAAAGAATGGCATTGAAGTGACTGCCGTACCGAAAACAGCCTTCGCACCGCCAGGTCCTGGCGATGTGGATAAAATAATCATTTTTTTATTTTCATAAACCTTTTTTGACGTTCGCGTGGCCCAGTCAAAAATATTTTTATACGCTGCTGAGTATGAACCATTATGTTCGGCAAAGGAGACTATGACTGCATCAGCTTCATTGATCTTTTGAAGAAATGTTTTAACCGCATTTGGCGTGCCCAGTTCTTGTTCTTTATCCTGACTATATATGGGTAATTCGTAGTCATTTAAATCAAGAACTTCTACTTGCGCTTCTTTAACTAAAGAAGCCACGTACGTCGCGAGTGTCTTATTAATTGATTTTTTACTGCTGCTTGCACCGAATGCAATTATTTTCATGGCGTTCCTTTTTGACAAACTTTTAAAATATCGCTTAAATATTTTTTTGCTAAATAATTTTTGGTAGATGATTCTATTCCTTCAACGATATCACTAAAGATTTTATCCATATTACAACTCACGGGACAGGCCTTAATCGTAGGCTTTTTATGAGCAGAAACAAGAGTCTTATCATCAGTTGAGGCAACATATATGTCTTTTAAGGTTATTTCCGTTGCTGGACGGGCAATTTTAATCCCGCCACCTTTACCAAGAAAACTTTTTACCAACTTGGCTTCCACTAGATTTGAAACCAGTTTTCTTATAAAAGTAGGATTCGTTTTGAACACTTTAGATAAAGACGAAGAGCTCATCAATTCATCTGAATGATAGGCCAGTGTAACCATAATTTGAACAGAAACTGAAAAACGCGTGTCAACCATAGGGCGATCCTATCATAGTTAAAATATTTTACATAAATGTATTATTTATAGTTGCATTTAGATCCATATTCGGTGGTTAAAATCCATCCATCCATCCATCCATCCATCCATCCATCTCCTCCATTTCAAGTTTATTTTTTCCCTTTTAGAGGTTATACTACCTAAAAGGTTAGGTTCCATGGAAGTCACTCTCGAAAAAAAACTCGAACTAATTAGCAAGATAGATTTCTTTTCTCGCTTCACTCAAGCAGATAGAATAACCATGGCCAATCTGGCCACCTTTCAGGGTTATGCTCCAACTGAAAAGTTAATTCTTCAAAACACCAGTAATACACATTTGTATTTTATTATTAATGGTACTGTCGATATTGTGATTGACGAAAAATTGATAGTTTCCCTTGCCGGTGGCGGACATGTCTTTGGTGAAATTAGCTTTGTTGATTATACCCCCACTAGTGCCAGCGTTGTTGCTAACTCCAAAGTGGTTGCGATGCTTTTTGACACAACTAAAATCAATTTAATGATTGAATCTGCCTTTGATAAATTACGAATGGATATCTACCGTTCTTGCGCTGAAATCCTTGCTCGAAGATTGATTCATACTAACTCCATCACCAAGGCCTATTTTCAAAAAGAGAAATTGGGCGACTTACTCTAAGCCTTATTCTTCTAGTCAGGTATATTCCCCTAAAGCTTTTCACTTAATCTATCGAATAGGACATAGATGAGGGTAATCTATAATGTCTGAACTCGAAGTCCTAAGTTTTATTTCATTAAAAATGTTTTACGCTGTCTTGTGTGGATTGATAGTTGGACTTGAGAGAAAGTTTAATTCTGCCCCTGCTGGATTTAAAACGCAAATTCTAGTTTGCGTGGGTTCAATGCTTTTTACCTGTATCCCTATTATTGCTGGACCAATGATGGTGCATGAAACGGCACGAGTGATTGCTCAAATCATTACTGGTGTTGGTTTCCTGGGGGCCGGTGCGATAATGAATAAAGGCGGAGACCGCAACATTGTGGGTCTCACAACCGCTGCTTGGATTTGGTTTACGGCCGCTATTGGAATTTTAATTGGAATTGAGCACGGAGCAGTTGCCCTTTTTATCACTTTTACACTTGTTGGCGTTATTTCACTTGCCCGCTTTTTTGAGCGTAAGTTTTTTGCGTCCTCTTTTAATTTTAATGAAGCCGATCCACATCATCATAAAGAAAAAGAGAAGCCTGAAGACCACATCCGAAAGGCCGGCTAATCTAGTTAATTAGACGAGAGCCACTTAAAGTCTTAATGATCCCTTCCCACATCGAAGTATGCTCTTCAAAGAACTTATCTTCTTTTCCCTTGCGCCCTTCATAGGTAAAACCTAAAGCTCCGAAATGCTCGTAGTAGAAATCTTTTGAAGTCCCTTTGGCAGAATAACCCAATATAACTGGCGTAGTTCCGGCCTTGACCCCAGGGCCAATAGTTGATTGCATAATGGAAGCGATTAAAAGATGTTTTTCTTTGTCTGCGTTTGATAGCACTGGGCCCGTGAACGACCAAGGATAGAGGAGAGCACCTATGCAACAATGATAATCCATAGCGACTTTCAATTGAACACTTCCAAGATCTCGGCTGAGGTATTCAAATAGTGATCTGGTCTCGATTTCTTTAAATCCCTCAACGTTGGCCTTGACCACTGTGTAGTCCCTGTTAAGGTCCACGCCATTTCTATTTTCTCGCTCGCGACGGTCGTATCCATCGGGATTTAAAATCGGAGCAATATAAATGACTCCGCCTTGTTCTAGATAGGTTGAAATAGTTCCTGAGTTCGCAGTTTGTTCCAAGAACCATCTTGGTAATCGGTCTTCAATGTTGAGGTATTCATTTCCATGAATACTACCTCCAATGTAGATGGCCTGGTTTGATGTGATACTTTTTTTTGCAATTTTAATCAGAGATAGTGGTTTGCCGTCGACAGTTTGTCCAAAAGTTATGACTTGTGCAAAGTCACCGTAGCTTTCCTCCAAAGATTTTAACTCTTCAACGATTTTGCTATAGGCCGGGCCTTTGATAGCGGAGTCCGAATCAATAGATAAGAGTTTTGCCAGAACGGGGTCATTTGGAAAGTCACTGGCAACGGCGGCGAGTGAAAATAAAGCAATAAGTAGGTAATTCATTTAAAAATGATAACAATTCGGGTGTTATGAAACTAATCAAATTGTCTTACATTCGTTTTGCACTTCTCTTAAAAGGTTTCACTACGGAAGGCTGCTGTATCTTTGAAATTGTAAATGCTGAACATGGTTGGTTATCGGAACTTTCTGGATAGTGTTGAGACCAGTTGGAATAAAGACGTTTCAAACTTGAACATAGTGACAAGTAGATCCCTTAAGTCATTAAAATAACGAAAGGTATATGGCATTCTTCTATCTTAGACGCTTACAAAGCAAGTTGCCATTTATGGCAAGAAAAGATAGGATAAATATGAGCCGTAGAGAATATCACATTTGCATTAACCTAAATGACATCTTTATTACAAAGGTTGTTATCGACTCACATTATGAAGCGAAACATAACGAAAGTATTAATGATGAAATAATTTTAAATTTAGTGCAGCGATTAGACGGAAAATTTTTTGAGGCAATTGATAATAAGCCGCCATATTGTTATTTTTTAACTTACGTGAGTTTAAACAACAAAAGATTTAAAATCATATGGTTGCTGGAAGAAGATGACGTCTATATTGGTATAATTAATGTTCATAGGAGTTAGAAATGAGATTCCCAAATAAAACGGAAATTGAAAGAGTTGTCGAAAAAATTAAAAAAGAGAAAATTAAAGGGACTCTTGGTCTTAACGAAAATCCTAGTCCATTAGAAAGATTTCGTTGGGATCTATGCCAGAAGTTTATTAAATATAAAAAGGTTCATGGCCTCAATCAAAAACAATTAGCTGAACTGCTTGAAGTGGATGAGGCAAAAGTAAGTAAAATTCTTCATCACCGAATTCATGAGTTCTCAACAGATAGGTTAATTGCGCTTTATTCAAAGCTTGATCCTGATATCAGGCTTAAAGTTGGTTGAGGCTCATTCACAAAAACAATAAAATCAGCTCTGTCCCCATACTTATCGTTCAGGTAAAGGCCTTCAATTTCCTGTGTTGTATAATCAGAGCAGTCAATGATTTCGATATTAACAATTTTAGAATGGCTATCACGTTCCTTAAGTCTCGCAACCACTCCGTCGCTGTACATAGAGTGAAAGGCACCAATCACTAAAAAATTTAGGCTGGTCTTGGAGTCCTGGTAAAGATGATAGGCAATAGCATCGTCAACCAGCGATTGGGCCGCAAAGTAATTGATGATTTGTTCTGGCGTGGCATGACCTCTCATGACTTCTGTAAATCGTTCAAGATAGTTGGCCCCACCCAGTTTAAAGTTCGGCGGTAGTAGTTTTGGATCAAGGGCAGCGAGTCCTCCAGAAACGACTGGAGCTTTTTCATCTCTGGATAAGTTTCCACCAAAAATTTGCCCTCCAAGATTTGCAGTGGCTTCAATCATTGGAGAATAAATAACTGCTTTGGCGGATCCTTGAGTCTTGATCAAGAAGTCGGCCACGCTTACCTCATGGGCCATAACTTGTTTAAATAATGATTGAGTTTTATTTTGAGAAGATGCATTTAAGAATTCCCAAAACAATGAGAAATCATTTTCTTTATTGGTGAAGGCCACAACGTCAGAAATAATTTTACCTTCTTCGACTTGTACTTCTTTCGTGTAATGTTTTTCACCAATCACAATGATGTTATTCAAAGATAAATCGGTTAGTAACTCTAAACGTGGGATATTTTGTTTTGTTCTTACATTCAGTATTTTTCCGTCCCAATCAGCTTGCACTGCCAGGATAAAAGAGAAAGTCAGAAAAATTTGAATAATCATTTGCAAAACTCCGTGTCTAATTAAATAAATTCTAGGTTTTTTTACGTACGCGAGTCAAATAAATTGTTATTGTGAATGACAGCTTCCTCGCAGATAACTTATGCTTTTAGAAGGAGAGCAATATGAAAAATTTCACCCTTTTGGTCCTGTTTTTTTTAACTGTCTGTTCAGCCGTAGCTGATAGCATACATTCAAATAATTTTGACGGTAAGATGGTTTCCTTGTCTGGAACAATTGAAGACAAACCGCGCCGTTACGACAGTTCAGATGGAAACTATGCGAGCTATTCATTTAAGTTAAGTTCTGGAAAAGGGAACCATGGGGATGAGTATGTTTTGGTCTCTTATCGCGTTAAAAAATGGGGCAAAAAAGTGGGAGACTTCAGTCTTGTTCAGGGCGAAAAAGTAACTCTTAAGGGAAAGTTTTCGGAATCCAGAGAAAAAGGCAAAGGAGGGATTGTCGGAAGCTTAAACGTAAATGACCTGGATTATGATGTTGTAAAAAAAATGCCATAATTCACAAAAGCCATCAAACAGGTCTTGTCAGGTACCCTAATCGTTTCTTACATCTCATTCAAAAGTCCCGATAGCCCTTATTCTATTCAGGACAATACTTTTATTTTTTACAAGGACGTTGAAAATGAAGATCAAACTTCTTAGTGGGTTGGCCTTGGGCCTGTGTGCCTTAAGCTCATGGGGACATGTAAATGTTCAAGATGTTTCTGGTGCCCGCCTTTATGATTTTTCTGTTGATAGTATCAGAATCTCTCAAAAGAATATCGATGGCCTTGATTATCAAACCGCCAAGATGGTGGGTGTTGAAGGTTATGAAGGTATTCATTATCAAATAGGTGCTCCTGAACTTCCAGTAATTCGTTTTGAAGTTAGTGCAAACTCAGCTTCTGATATCTTGATTACTGAAAGAAATTTCAAGTCAGCGCTTTCTTACAAAGTGAACAATTTAAGGCCAGTCTTTGAAGCAGTGGAGAAAGTACCTGGTGCTCGGTACATGCTTTCAAAAAGTTCTTCTTTGAATATTACTGAAAGCTACAGCATCAAAGAATTAGGATCAGTCAGAGGTCAAAAGAATTTTCTTGTTACACTTTATCCGGTTCAGTTCACGAATAATTATTTAAACATCTCTCGTTCTTTTGGTGTTGAAGTGAAACTAGCAAATGCTGAGAAGGCCGTAGATAAAAAAGGCTTAGTTTTCGTCGTTGGAAATACCTTTAAATCATCTCCGTCTCTTGCAAAATATGTTGCTCTTAAAATGTCACTAGGTTTTGAGGTTGATCAAATTGATGCCGGTACTATGGATGCTGATCAGATTCGCACAGAAATAAAGGCGCTTTACGCTCGCAAGCCGCAATTGAAATATGCCATCGTCGTTGGTGATGCTGAGGATGTTCCGGCAAAAGATTCAACTCTCATCGCTGGTATTACTGATCATTATTATGCTTCAATTGATACTGCTGATTATTCTACTGACATCCTTACGCCTGACCTTAAGGTTGGCAGATTTTCAGTAACTAGCGAAAAAGAACTTGCAGTGCTTGTAGATAAATATTCCCTTTATATCAAAGGAAATTTTACTAACATGAGTTGGATTAGCCATCTTGCTTTCTTGGCAACGGATGATCGCTACGAAGTTGCAGAAGGTACACATAACTATGTCTCAGATACTTATACAAAAGTTAAGGGATATACTGGATCATTCCCGCGCGCGAATGAAGCGGGTGGTGATAAACTTTATGCCATCACTCATAAAGCAGCGACTGCCGATGTTATGAAGTCTTTACTTAAAGGTAGAAGCATCGTGAACTATTCAGGTCATGGAGCAACTACTTACTGGGCCGGACCTGAAATTGACCAGGATAATGTTCGTTCATTAAATTATTCATCACTTCCATTTGTTATTTCTAATGCCTGTATAACAGGAGATTTTCGCGTATCTGAATCTTTCGCTGAAACTTGGCAGCGCCATCAGTGGGGAGCAGTAATGTTTTGGGGTTCGATGGATTCAACTTATTGGGATGAAGACGATATCCTTGAAAAAAGAATGTATGACGGGATCTTTAAAGATAAGAAAATTATTTTTGGAGAAATTACTCACAATGCTTTGACTGAGCTTGCCAAATTTTATGGCGGCGAAGGTAGTTCGGCTTATTATTGGGAAACTTACCATATGTTTGGTGACCCATCGATGGATCTTAGACTCTAATCTATTATATTTATTTTATTAGGTGGAGGCCTTCGGGCCTTCACCTATATAAACGCATTAGATTGGATTTGATATTCATTCTCCATCAAAATCCCAAGTTCTATCCATGAGTCAGGCACAATTGTCCCAACTTTCTCCTGCAGAAAAATTTGATTTGGTTCGTGGGCTCTACGATTACCCTTTAAGTACTTCAGTTGCGAAGGGCTCTAAGAAATCAGCTAAAGATTATGAAGGTGTTTGCGATGGTTGGACCGCATCCGCGATACAGTTTGCAGAACCAAAACCCGTTACAGTTACAAATCCAGATGATGTTGTTATTCCTTTTGGATCATCAGATGTGAAGGCCCTCATGTCTTATGACGTTTCAATTAATCAACCAGCTGGCATAATGAAGAGTGTCTTCGCTGGAAAATACTGTGTTAACCCTGTTGGCATAAGACTTGGTACAGCGAACTGCACTGATATTAACCCTGGTGCGTTCCACGTAATTCTTGCTAACCAGATTGGCATTAAGAAAGAATCATTCGCTGTCGATATTGACCCAACTAGAGAAACATGGAACCAGCCGGTTTACGGGTTTGAGTTTGATATCAAAGGAACAACTAAATCAGAGCATGCTGCAACTGCCTATATTGTTCATGCAAAATTTTTATATGCTGAAGATGATCCTGAAGGTGCTGAAGAGAAAAAGAATGTTTTTACATGGGAACCGACAGTTGGAACAGTCAAATATAATGGTGCCGTTTTGGAGTGCGATTACATTCTTGAAGTTGATTATTCAGGCCGCATTACCGGCGGAGAATGGCTTGGGGCTTCGAAAGGTAATCACCCGGATCTTTTCTGGATGCCAACGAAAAAAATTCAATTTACTGAAGAATTTAAGTTTTTAGATAAGGTTTATAAGCCGTTTATGTAGTTTTTATTTTTATGATGTTGCCGGTCCTCAAAGGGGCCGGTTTTTTTGGCAATTCGTCGAAATTTCTCTGTCTGCTTTCGCAGCAGCTGGAAAAAACATTAATATCACTCGTATAATTTCTGCTAAATACCTTGATGATAAGGTGGTTACTGTTAAGGATCAGCATATACAACTCATTTACCTGCCTAGAAAATTTCTGGCGAAAAATCAAAAACTTCAAAGTGGGGAACAGGTAATGGTCGAAATTCCACCAAACGATTTTCTGGATCTAAAAATTGTCAAAAAATAGCCGCACTTCGTTTAAAACTAGCAGGAAAAAGCAAATCACTCAGGTTCATCCTTCCAATAAATTTTTTTTCAGCTCTCACGTTTCGGTCATAAAAGTTTTCATCCTATTTTAGCATATGCCAAAGCACTTAATGGATCGTAAACAGAGCGATCGCATAAATCAAACCTCCATTGCTATCGTTTATATAGAGGCCTGCTATCTATTTTCGGACATTGAGACAAATAAGTCATACCTTGCACTTAATATCATATCAAAATGATTATTCTTTTCGCGTCAAGCAAGATTGTTTTTTATCTAATATTAAGATTTCCCCTGTATAATTTAAATTCTCCTAAACTTTAACTTCTAGGTTGAATTGATGAAAATGAACTGTCTCCGACAAGATGATTGGACTGTGATGGTTTTAAATGGGGACGTAGATTCATTTACCTATTCTATCTGGGCCAAGGAACTCAACGTTCTGATGCGAACTGGTATTAAGAAGTTGCGTTTAGATCTTTCTGGCGGTTCTATTTTTAATCTCAAGAGTATGCAGATGGTGGTAAAAGTTTTAGAGGAACTTCAAGATAGAAAGGGAGAACTGGAAGTTGTCGGTGTAAGCGAAGAGACCCGAGAGATGATTGAACTCATGGTAAAGGCAAAAACAAATCTTGAAATTGAACGCCTAAATTTTATAGAGCGGACTTAAACATGATAAGAATGATTCTTCTTTCTGCAATACTTATTTCTTCACCATTAGCTTACTCAACAAGTTTTCAAGATCTGATAACTCAGATGGAAAATTCCAATCCTGATTTAAAAATGGCCAAACTACAAAATGATTTTTTAGAAAATAATATTGTTATGGCCAAGAGCTTGCATTTCCCCAGACTCAACTCAAGTTGGGTTGCGAACAAAGGTGAGGAGCAAGATTCGATAAGTACTTCTGCGCTCAACTCTTCGCTCTCTGGTGGTGGTGCCGGAGGACCGGCAGTCCCCGGCTCACAAATTCCTGCGGGATCTCAGAATTTCTCAAGCGATGGCTGGTTAGCGGATTTAACAATGTCATTACCCGTTTTTACACGTTTTCTGGCACAAACGTCAGTGGATAATAGCCGGTTAGATTTTCAAAAAGATAAAATAACGTATGCACTTTCACGTGAAAGTAAAAAAGTTCAATTAGCACAGGTATTACTTGAGATAAACTCACTCCAGAATATTCATCTGACGCTGAATCAAGGTCTTGCCCTTTTGGAAAAAGCTCCTCATAATACCGGCATTTCTGGCAAAGACAGTGAGCTAAAACGGGCCGAATTCACTTACGAAATGGAATATCATTTTGAAAGAGTTAACCTCGCTTTGCAAACTGCCTATATGGCGATTAAAGATCTTATTCCGGATTTGACTGAGAAAGATCTAAAACAACTCCCGAAAATCGAAGTAAAATATCAGGAAAAAAGTCTGGATGAAATTCAAAGATACTATCTTGAGGACTCCAGGGAACTTCAACAGTTTAAGTACACGTCTAAAGTATTCGAAAATACCTATTCACAGACACAATGGGAGCGGTCATGGATTCCCTATACGATGATTCAAGGTTCCTATTCTCAAAGCGCCACCTTTCAGCAGGGCGATCTTTCTGATACCTGGCGCGTTTCCATACTCGTGACTTTTAATCTGTTTGACGGTTTTTACACTGAAACCAGAAGGGCGCAAGCCTTTACTGCAAAAGAAATCGTGAGGAAAAGAACTGAGTCAGAGATGTCTAAAAATAAAATTCTTATAACTAAAAATTATTATGATCTCAAAGCAGCGAGGGCCGAGTATAGATTTCGAAAATCCTCTGTTGCAAGAAAAAAAGAAAAACTTAAAATGATTGAAAAAATCGGCTCAAGTGGTATCTCCATTGATTTTGAGCGCTCTGGCCTGTTACTAGAAATCAGTCAACTTGAATGGGAAGCATTGGATGCTAAAAAGAAGGAACAGCAATCGCTGCTATTTTTAGCCCAGAAAAAAGATGACTTAGAGGGAGTTAGTTTTCATGAATCACTTTAAACTTTTATTACTGGTTTCAACATTTTCACTCTCAAGTTGGGCAACTACCAATATGCCCTACGAACTAAAGACCTACGCCATTGTGAAACCTTCTAATATTTCTTCTTCCGTCTCGATCGGTTCAGGTCTAGTACAGAAGGTTCATGTCGAACTGGGCCAGGTGGTTAAAGTCAGTACCAGTTTGATCGAAATTCTTGAAGAGAATACTTTACGTGCTTACCGTTCATCTCTTGTTGGCCAAGTTGTGAAAATTCACGTCACTCAGGGTGCTGCTGTTTCACCTGGGATGCCGTTGGTAACTGTCATGGATCCAAAAGGGAAATTTTTGGAAATTACGCTTTCACCGGAAGAAGCGAAACTCATGTCTGTTGGTGCTAAGGTTCGGGACGCTAAGAGCAAAGAGGATTTGGGTGTGCTTGATTTCATATCAAGTTTGGTAGACCCCGATAACGGGGGGGTCGTCGCACATGTTAAAAAATTCGGGCTTGGTAACAGAGTGGGCGAAGTCATTCATGTAGTCGTGCAAGTACCAGAGCTTAAATGTTCCAGGGTTATTGCAATGGATAAGCTGGATGATAGCGACAGATTCAAAGTAAAAGCAATTTATCAGAAGAAAATTTGTCTAGAATGAGAATATAGCGATGATCAAACTTTTCATCCAAAAGGAAGTTCTGACCGTTTCCCTGAATTTGTTGATCCTGTTTCTTGGATTCTTCACTCTTCCTTATATTAGCAATGAATTTATTCCAAGTATCGAAATACCGGCGGTGGCGGTTGTTATTCCTGCACCCTTAATCGATCAGGAAAGACAAGTGCGAGAAATTATTTTGCCTTTGGAGAAGCAACTCAAAAGTGATGGAAGTCTGGAAAATCTTGAAGTGCGAATGATGGATTCTAAAATAGTTTTTGTACTTTATTATTCATGGAATCTTGAGGCCAGCGAGGCACTTCGTAAGGCGAGAGTTTCCTTTAGTAAGATTGCCCTTCCAGTAGAAGCCCTTGCTCCCATTTTTGTACTCCATCGACCTTCTAATAGTCCGGTTCTTCGTACTGTCATTTATGGAAAAGAGATTACTGAAGTAAGTCGCAGGGGAAGAGAACTTAAAAGTATTATTGAGCGTATTCCGGGTGTAAGTGAAGTGAAACTACAGGGTAGTACTGAAGATGCAATGGGATTATTTATTGATCCGGTTAATCTTGCTCGCTACAAAATAAATGCATCTGATCTAGTCGTTCAGGCCAAAGAGAAATGGAATCTTTCTTTTTTTAAAAATAATTTAAAGTCTGAACCTGTTTCTATACTGTTCAAAGTTGAAAAGGATGAAGTTGGTGGATTACCTGTGCAGACTCCGGTTGGGATAAAGAGTCTTAATCAACTGGCACCTGTCAGTGACCTTAACCGAGAATCTTTAGTCACTTTTAATTCGGGAAATCCTGCTATTGTGCTTGAGATTATTAAAAGTCCTGGTGCGGATACAGTAACTATTGCAGATGAAGCTTTGGGTAAGATTGAGAACAATTTTAAGGCGATTAAAGACAAGACCTTGAATTTTAAAGTTGTTTATAATGAGTCGGAAAAAATCCAGGAATCTCAAAATAGTCTATTTGAAAACTTTGCCATTGGGGTGGTGCTTAATTCTCTCATTTTGATGTTTTTTTTAGGTTCCGGTGTTGGTGTCTTGGTGGCTTCAGTAGTTTTTCCTACAACGATTTTTGGTACATTCTTTGCCATGAAGTTTTTAGGTATTTCCATTAATCTTTTTTCTTTGAATGGATTTTCTTTAGCGGTTGGTATGATCACAGACGCTTCAATCGTCGTGCTTGAATCAATCGTGAGGCGTGTTCAAAAAGGTGAGAAATTATTTGAAGCCTCATTAAACGGAACCAATGATGTGGGAATGGGTGTATTTACCTCGACCCTCACTACTGCCGGGGTATTGCTTCCCATAGCCATGCAGAAAAATCTTTCCTCAAAACTTTTTTCTGACCTGAGTCTTACTGTGGTGGCGACCCAGATTATATGCTTGGTTGCGGTGTTCAGTCTTGTACCTTGGCTATGTTCGTTTACATTATCTTCTTCAGATAAAAAGAATTTTGTTTTGTCCGGTTTATATAAAGTCTCCAGTTCCCTAGTAAACAGGATGGTGACTTACTCCGATTTTATAATCGCTAATGCAGTCCGAAACGCAAAATTTCGATATGGTTTTCCACTATTGGTCCTGGTGATTTCTCTTGGAGCAATATCATTTATGCCAGATACGGAATTCTTACCACAAGTTTCATCACGGATTTATGCCCTAAGTCTTCCCCTGAAAGAAAAAGATCGAGATCAAGTTTCCAGAAAATATGCAAAAAGCTTTTCTGATACTTTTCAGAGTTCAGAGTTAGTGGATTGGAATTTGGTTCAACAGACTAGTGATGGGATTGAAGTTTTAGTTGGTTATAAAAATGCAATGTCTAAAGAGGCGATTGTAGAGCAACTTAAAGGAAGGGAATTTGCCTCCCATGAAGTGAATATACTCCCTGTGGGACCGGCGCCGGCCGGTGAGAGTATGGGTTTTCACGGACTTTACTTTCTTTCGACTAAACTTGAAAAAGAAAAAAGGATGATGCTGACGCAGGCACTATGTCGATCTAAAGGCGTCAATTATTGTTTAGGCCGAGAACAGAAACAACTTAATCGCTTTTCACTTTTTCCAAGAAGTGTTTCAATGCAACAAGCGGGACTGACTTCGATTGAGTCAACCTCGCAGCTTATCTTTCCTATTCACTCTATAGATCTTTTGAGTTTTACCAGTTTTAATCTGAATACTCCCTTCTATCTTCACTATGATGAAGCCTTGGATATTTTGAATCTGCCTTTGGAGATTCAAGGCAACTGGCTTATTAGTCTTGGTAGCTTATATGAAAAAAGCCTCACCACTTTTGATAGTATCCGGATGAGATTGAATGGAGAGGAATATTACCCTTTGTACTTCCGTCTTAGAGAGGGAACTTTGGGTAAAGTTGATCAGGACATGCATAAGATTATGGAAGAAAAACATATTGATTCACAAAATATGTTGGGTAGGGGACAACTCGAAACGATGAATGAGACTTTTGGTTCTATGATTGAGGCCCTTGCTTTGGCAGGTCTGATTGTTTTTTCCATTTTATGGATTCAGTTTAAAAGTTTTGCACAGGCGAGTGTGATTATGTCCACGATCCCATTGACATTGGGTGGAGCAATTTTAGGACTGGTGCTTATGAATGAATCTGTTAACGCCTCAGTGATGGTGGGCTTTATTCTTTTGGTCGGGATTATTGTTAACAATGGAATTTTTCTGACAGAGGGGACAAACGCTAACCTCAAAGAAGGCATGGACGTTAAAGAAGCTGTCCGGCTTGCCACTGAGGAAAGGACTCGACCGATATTAATGACTAGCTTCGCAACTATCTTCGGCATGCTTCCGACTCTTTTAATTGGAGGGGAGGGAAGCGAACTTTATAGAGGAATGGCAGTGGTTAATATCTTTGGCATGTTCGTAGGAACTCTACTGTCACTCTTAGTCACTCCTATTCTCATTATGTATCTAGGATGTAGAGAACATTTAAAGCGCGAGATTAATACAGGGGCAGCTCAATGATAAATATGAAAGCAGCGATGATACTTTTTGATAGTGAACTTCGAGAAGAAGTGTTCATGATTATGAAAATAGTTGAGATCGTTAATTATACTCTCATGCCTAATCTTTTTGGCTCGGGAAACCAGGGAAAAAAAGAAGGTAGTGTTGCCTGGCCAGGTACGAACGAAATTGTGCTGTTGGTGGTAAATCCCGATCAGTACCAAAAAGTTAAAGATGAAATTCATCGTTTTAAAATAAGTAAGGCGACTAAAGAAGGACTTCTGCTCTTCTCATGGACATTAGATGAGGTGGTGGTGTGATTTTAAAGCTTCTTAATTATATAGCCCAAAAAAGAAATATCGCATTTGCGCTATTAATGATCCCTATGTTTATTGGTTTTTATTTCGCCATAACCCAGCTAACGCCTTATCCCAAATCACATTATCACTATGTTGATATTACTTTTGAAGCACCTTCAAAAATGGCCAGGGATCTTGAATCTCTTGTTTCTGAAAAAGTTGAAAAAACGCTTAATGGTGTTCAAGGTCTCATCTCATTTGACACAACTATTCAGCATGAAAAAGTGCAAGCGCATCTGATGTTTAATGCATCCATGGATGAAGATAAAATCCATCTCTTTCTCCAGGAAAAATTAGACGTTCTTAAAATTCAGTTAGGCAGCGTGGTTAGGGAAATAAAACTCGACTTTATTCAACCCCCGGAAGAAGTAATTTTCACCATCACTCCCGGAAAGTCTGATCTTACTGAAAAAGATTGGAAAAAATGGGATGAATTGGGTCTGAAGATCAAACAAGTTTTACCTGCTCCTAATGATGGAAAAAGAGTGATGATTGAACCCAAACTCGCGAGTCTCGTGGAGTTTGGGATCAGTCTTGATCAGCTAACAGGCTCCTTACGTCTTAGTGGTTTGTCCTATCAGTTGGGTGAGAAAAATGGAAAGAGTTATTACCTTGAAGGAAGAAAAGAAAATATATCCGAGCTTAAGCAAACAATCGTGGGGGCCAAACAAGAACGCATAATCAAGCTTTCAGATGTGGCCAATGTTATTGAAGTGTTCAGAGTCTTGCCATCCAGTTTTGGCATCTACCCACTGACGAGTCTTCGCAGAGAGGAAGTCGAAGGACTTAAAAAAGAGCTCGTTTTGCTTTTCGGGCTTAGTCATTTAACAGATCATCGTACGCAGAACTCCTGGTCTACAATTTCTGTTCATTTAGGTGAAATACTTTTCATTGTGAGTGTGTTCGCCTTGGCTTTTTATTTCATTTTTCATCACTTCACAGCCTCAGCGAGCGTTATCACTTTTTCACTTTTTTTTATTGGACAATTTCTTTTTTGGACCGGCCTTAAAGGTGAAAAAATATCACCCCTTCACTTTGAAGCGATTAATGTGTCATTGATTATGGGTTTATTTCTTTGGGGTGTCTATCTTGCCCGCATTCGTTCGTATTTTCTACCACATAAATTGGAAGTTTTTATTCAACGAAAATTGGGTCAGGCAATTCTTTTTACATATGTGGAATTTTTACCGACACTTTTAACATTGATGGCACTTTTTTTGGTTTTTTCTTTGCCCTTACTTCTTGGAGGTTTCAGTCCCATCTCCAAAGAGATAATAAACCTTATCCTCTTATTAAGTTTCCCTTTGCATCTCTCTCTCTTTTTGATTATGAGTCTTTTTACTCCCATGGAATGGATTAAAAAGTCCAAGACAAAATCTGTTGGATTATTTCCCAATAAACTAAGAGGGAATATCAGTCTTAAATTGCTTTTCCCTTTTTTGATTCTTCTTTTGTCTTCTCCATGGATCAAAGAAAAGGTTAAGTACCGTCTGGAGAACACAGAGGATTTAATTAATAAAGAATGGAGTGATTATCTGAGAGGATATGGACCTAAAGCCCTTTATTTTGCTCCTGAGAATAAGGAAAGTACTTATTATAAAGTTGTTAAACAAACAGAATTTCAAATGATTCAGGAATGGTGGATAACATCCAATGGTCTTCACCAATTGAAGGGCAGAAATCTTTTCAATCTTCAAAAGTCTCTTGAAGATTACTCTCTTTCTACCCGCCTTTTAAACTTAACATCTGGAGATCCAGTGGTGATTAGTTTTCCTGCGACAATGGAGGCAGATGATTTTGGTCTTTTACTGGTATCTGGTGAAAAGGACATCCCCTCAATTTATTTGAAACAGATAGCACGTCCTGTAATTGAAAAGAGAGAGAAAATCATCATCAGAAGTCAGATGGATCGAAGGATCCTTGTTGTGACAAAGGACTTATCAGAATTTCCTCTTTTAAAGAAGGCCAATTTGCAAATGACGGCCCTTACCCTTCGCCTTGAAGGTGAGTTCGCGGCTTATAAACGCAACTTTTGGACAGTAGCGCTTTTTTCATTTATTATTTTTTCACTATATTTTAATTCTTTTGTCCGAGGCTTAATGGCCTTGATCTTTTCTCAAACCTTTTTGATTCTTCCTTCGGTTTTGGCATTTCTGGGCGGCTTTGCATTGCCTGTGGATAGCCTGCATCTATCTACTCTTGTAGGGTGGTTCCCTATTGTGCTGTTGTTATTTTTAAGTCGTTCTGTGGATATTGAAAGGTTAAGGGGAAATGAGAAGGAGAGTTCTGTTTCCGTTGTCTCAAGTCAACTTTATGCTGCGTTTAGCGCACTTGGAGTGGCGTTAATTGTGACACTATTTTGCTGGCCTCTGATTTCGAAAAGTGGCATGAACCTGCTTCCACAGACCATGGTTGATCTTGGAAGTTACTATGCCACTTTTACCCTTGTTTCGCTTTATTTGCTCTTTAGCAGTGCATTCAGACTTTTCTATATCTCCACTGAGCAGCACATTGACCGTCTAATTATCAGGATGGCCAAGTATTATTATCGAATCAAGAAATCTTAAGGCAATATTCTTTGACTCTCGTTATACTTTACAAGTACTGTTTTAGTCTGTTATAAAGCTATACATTCGAAGGTATTATGAATTCTATTTTTGTCATATTCATTGGTTTGTTATTAATTCCTATCCATTCACACGCATCCGTTATCAAAGTCAAAAGCGAAATGGGCCAGCCACTGTCCGGAGTCATGGTGACTCAATCACTGGCCAATCCCGCTCCTGCAGATACGTCCGACGATGGTTACCAGCAGCCCAATACCCCAAGGTTTGCAGCACCAGATATAACTGGCTTCACAGACAGTAAGGGATCAATAACTCTGCCTGATCGCGAAGGTGTGAAGTACCGCTTACGTAAGATGAAATATGTGGATCAGGAAATAGTGGCCAAGACCGGTGAAAAGAAATTTCAGGCCGTCATGAATATTGAGACTGATATTTTTAAGTTGGCCGATCAAAAACCGGCGAACGTATGGCTGGGGGCCCTGGATGTGGGAACTCCTGAGGATAAAATCATTTTTAAAATGCAGTGTGGGTTTTGCCATCAACAAGGTAACGCTTTTACTCGTGCAGATCGATCTGAGGAAGATTGGAAAGTCGTTATTAGTCGCATGATTGGTTACGGGTCAAGATTATCGTCAGACCTTCAGGAAAAGCTGCCTAAGGTCTTATTTGAAAATTATAAAAAGCTAACAGAAAACCCAAAACTTTTAGGGGAGAGTGCCCCGTGGTCGGAGAAGCTTTCAGGTACCACCATTACGGAATGGCCGATCGGGGATAGCATGTCCCAGACGCATGACATGCTGATAGCTAAAAGCAAATTGCTTTATGTTTGTGACAATATTCAAGACCGCATTTATGAAATAAACACAATCACAAACATGGTTGCAGTATATAAAATTCCTCACAGAGACGGCGAGGAGAATGGTGGTCTAATTTCGGGTCGCTTGAGAGAGTTTCCTCGTCACGACAGTACTTCCAATGCCCATTCAATGGCCGAATCAAGAGTCGATGGTCACATCTTTATTACGCCTTCGGCCCAGCGCCGTTTAGTGGAGTTTGATCCACAAACGAAAAAGTTTACATTACATGAAATGGAAGAAGGCTTCTATCCTCATACCATCCGAGTGGATGCAAAAGATAATGTTTGGTTCACCATGGCACTTTCTAATCAAGTGGCAAAATTCGATCGTTCCACAAAAAAATTCACCATGTACGATTTGCCAGCTAGAAGTTTTAAAGAAAAAATCATAACAAAAAACATTGGATTTATTTTTAAACTCATTGGCTGGGGAATTCCCCTTAACAAATGGTTAAAGATTGACCGTGTTTCAACAGGAGCTCCACTTTTATATGGAATTGATATCACTCCGGACGGTATGGTTTGGTTTGCACGACTTCATACTAAAGATATAGGTAACCTTGATCCGGCCACTGGGAAAATAACCATGATCCCGACACCTTTCTGGGGACCAAGAAGAATTCGTACAGATGCAGAAGGGAACCTTTGGATTGTTTCATTTGGTGAATCTTTATTGGCACGCTATAACCCCAAAACTGCCAAGTTCAGCATGTTCGATTTACCAGTAAAACCTAAAGGCAGTGAAACGCCTTACGCGCTTAATGTGGATAAAAAACGTAATGTCGTTTGGGTCAATGGAAATCAATCTGATGCACTTTATGGTTTCGATATTAAAACAGAGACATGGAAATTCATCCCATATCCAAAACGAACAACTTTTACTCGTGATGTGGAAATTGATGAAGACGGTACCTTGTACACTTCCAATTCAAATTTTCCAAGTTGGCACGTTGAAGGCGAGCAACCGACACTGATTCAAATCAAGCAGTAGTAATTACTTACGAAGTGTTTGGACAAAAAGATCAAACACTTCATGAGAATTTTTCTTCGGAATAAATCCAAATTCACTCTTGAGCTTCTTGTTATTTAAGATGGGGCGATACTTCAGAAAAAGAACTTGCTCTGGGCCATATTGAGAAAGACCAAACTTCTTAAGGACTAGAAGCGTCTTTTCTAAAACAACAGAAGGAATATAAACGATCACTTTTTTGAGTGCCTTTGCTCTCTCAGTGATATTCACGTAACCATCGCCTGAGAGATTGTAGATTCCAGTCTTCTGACTGAAAATGCTGTATTTGAAACAATCAACAGCATCAACGTCCCAAATAAAACTGAAGCCAATTTCGTTCTTCGGAATACCTATTTGTACTGGTTTTTTAAACAGATCAGTAATCTGATTATTTACGTTAGTGCCAAGAATCGTCGTTATCCGAAAAATAGTTTGCTCTAGTTCTGGATGATTCTCTCGATATTTCTTGAGTTCTTCTTCAACTAGTTTTTTATGATGGGAGTAGGCAAATTCGTAATTGCCACGAATAGGATTCTCTTCAACCAGAGGGATTTTGTTTTCAGGATAGTAGCCATAGGCCGCACCACTGGATGAAATGATAATCCGTTTAACTTTTGCCTCAAGACAAGCACTTAAAATATTTTTGGTTCCATCAACATCTACTGAGTACTCGAATTCACGGTTAGATTTCTTCCCGGGAGTCACAATAGAGGCCAAATGAACGACACAGTCAATATTATATTTTTTGAAAATTTCTCCAGCGTTTTTTTCTCGTACATCTAACTTTTCAAATGAAACATTTGAAAGCGCCTTATGCAAAGGTCTTACATCAGTTGCGACGAGGTTAATGATTCCCAAAGCTTCTTTTTCCATTGATAACTTTTCAATGAGAAGACTCCCAAGATATCCTGAGGCGCCAGTGACCAATATGTTTTTCATGCTATAACCTTTCTTGAGTCCATATATTTCCAAAATTTAACAGCAATAAGGCCGAATGAGATTTGGCTAATTCCCCACCAAGCTACTATCATCGCCATGCCGCCCATGCCTTGAAAAAATTGGAAGACCATGGCCAGACCCAAGGCAGAGTTTTTTACTCCCGTAACCATGGTTACGGCACGACAATCATATTCAGTGAGACCCATTAATTTTGAAACAAAATAACCGCTCAAAATAACTAATACGTTTAAGACAAAAACGACTCCCACAATCATATGAAAGTAGGCCATGAAATGTTGATAGTTTGCGACTAGAGCACCTACGATAAAGATTAAAAGAAAAACAATCGAAACTTTGCTCATGATTTTTTGAAATTTCACACTAAACATCGGGAAAAATTTTGCTGTGAGCATCCCCAGGATCATTGGAATTCCCAGCAAGATAAAAACACCTTCAAGCATTTCTCCGATACTTATGTGGACGTCTGTTAAAAGCGCCCCAGCACCTGGAACTCTTGATCCCAAAAATAGAAGAATGAAGGGCATAGTAAGCATTGATAGAAGAGTTGCAGTTGAAGTTAATCCCACGGAGAGTGCGACATTTCCCTTTGCAAGGCTGGTTACAAGATTAGCAAGATTACCACTTGGGCATGCTGCAATCATAATCAGGCCTAGAGCTATGCTGGGTCTTACCTCTGCAAAATAGATAATTCCGATGGCAATCAATGGAAAAATAACGAGCTGACTTATAAAACCTGCGGCAAGTCCTTTTGGATTTTTTATCAGCGCTTTGAAATCAGAGATTTTTAAATCAAGAGCTACTCCGTACATAATAAGAGCAATAATAAGTTTCAAAACGTTCATTCCGTTTTGGTTTAAATTAAGCCTGACGAGATCGATATCCATACGAATACTCACTTAGTGTTGAGGGTCTTTTTAAGATGGTAAGACAAAATTCGTGATTTGCAAGACTATAGGTCAGAGTGCACCTTTACAGGCGTTTTATACACAGCGCAATTGATAAAGGTTAACCAGATGGCTATATAGTCGGATAAGTTTTCAGCGTCTTTGGGTGCACTAGCTCAGTGGAGTTTTTATATAGCCTTGGTGTCTGGTAAAGATATTTCAAGGCCTTCCATTTGGGCATGTACTTATATTTTCCTGGGTACATTTCTTTAAGTACCTTATGAATGGTTTTCGTGTGACGACTTGAAACTCGCGGAAATAAATGATGTTCCACATGATAACCAAAATTTAAATGTAGGAAATCAAAAAGAGGATTAGTTGTCACGGTTAGTGAGTTTTCCAGGGGATCATTGATTTTCGTGAGTGGTGAAATATTGTGATTGGTAAGGATGTAGCTTAGGATCACATAGTTCTGAACGCAAACGGGGATAAACACCAACCACAGGAAGTTATTTAATCCCACCCAATAGAGATACCCAGCAGCGAGAATGCACAGAGGAGCAAACTCCATTGTGACTCTTTTATGATCCATGTTATCCCACATCTTGTTTTTAAAACGCATGTTGGCCTGATTCAATACGGATTGGAATGAAAACCAATAGAAAAAATAGAAAAAGCTTAACGGGTGCTTTGATCCTGGTGCTAGATCAAAAACCACCCGCATGAATTTGCTGCGTTTATAAACAGAGATCGTTGGGAATGCGTCCGGGTCTTTGTAAATTAACTGAGTGTTACCGTGGTGAAGAGTATTATGCCAAAAGCGCCAATAGGTTGCTGACACTAAGAATGGGGCAAAACCGATTGATCCAACAAGATCTTGTAGGAATTTATTTTTGAAAACTTGGCCATGCAAAGTATCGTGGGCAACAAAGGCAAGTCCCGCATTGAACTGGCCGATAGCAAATGCGGCCAATAGTTTGAAGTACCAAGCTGGATCAAAATGAACGATGCAATAAATAAGAAAAATATTTAAAGATAAAAAACTGACAAGAAAAAGAGCCCGACTTGGTGCTCTTTTGAAAATATCTTCAGGCAGATTCTTTTTAAGTTCTTGCTGGTAAAATGTGAGGGCCTTTAAATGGACTTCTGGTTTTTCCTGTTTTGTTTCAACAAGAATAGGAGAAGGAATTAACGTCACTAAATCAGAATTTACTTCTAAGTTCAAAGGGGATGTCCTTATTAAAATTTCTATTTTTATAACAAAACTATTTAAGTTTTTAAAGGGATGATTTGTAAGTCTTTGGATTTAGGTGGGAATCTTAAGAAAGTGCATTGAGAGGACGTAGATATAACTCATTAAAGGTGCTAAGTAGAATCATGGCGCCTTACAAAAAATTCAATAAAGTCACTGTTTCAACCAAAAAAATTGAACTTCCTAAGAAAGTAAAGATTGGTTCTGAGCCAAAGGCAGCGTTCAATTGGTTTCCTGGACATATGCTAAAAGCGATGCGTGAGATAAAATCTAAGCTTAATATGGTCGATTTGGTAATTGAGATTCGTGATGCCCGGGTTCCCTTGGTTTCTGGCAATAAGTTTTTAAATGAAAATATTGGCGGTAAAAATCGTCTGATCCTTTTGAATAAAGTGAATCTCGCTGATCCCGTGATGGTAGCGAGATGGCACGCTTGGTTTACAAAGCAAGGTGATCCGTTTCTTTTTATTAACTGTCTTGATAAATCCTCACACAAACAAATTCTAAGTGCTGCCAGAAAAATCATCGAAACGAAACGGCGTGCTTGTAATCCAGATGGAGTGCTTCAGAAAACAAAATTTAAATTAATGATTATAGGCCTTCCTAATACTGGAAAATCGACATTTATTAATCAACTCGCCAATCGTAATGCGACTAAAACGGCCGATAAACCGGGTGAGACGCAAGTTCAATTATGGGTTAACGTGGATGAGGATCTAGAACTGTTAGATACCCCAGGGGTTATGCCGCCAGAAATTGAAAACGAAGAGCATAGGATTTGGTTGAGTGTGATCAATGCTATTCCTGATGAAATTATTGGTGAAGAAGATCCTGCGTGCTATTTAGTGAAATATTTCCTAAGACATAAGTCCCAAGCTTTCATGGACCGCTATAAACTTGAAACTTTTGAAATGAGTGTTGATGA
>CAMDQH010000027.1 GCA_945905815.1 Bacteriovorax stolpii
CTTTTTTTTCTACATTTACAATTTGAAGTGATGGTGGATTCTTAGCAATAGCATCGTCAACCAGCGATTGTGCTGCAAAGTAATTAGTAATTTAAGGATAGACCGGATTAACGCTACATAACTATACATCAAAAACACTAAGACCCCCCATTAGGAAATAAGGTCGCCCCAATAGGGCCGTCTTTTAGGTTGGTTTGACGGGAATCTACTATCAGCTTGCTTGAAATTTATTGAATCATCTTAATTAAGATTGAATATAGCGCCTATGCTCTCGCTTTAAGAGAATCGCAAACCTTTGAATGCAAAACCTCATCAGATGTTCAGAAACTTCTTAAGCTTGCTGAAAAAAAATAGCAGTAGTCAATCATGTGACTTTAAGCATCTTAATGCGATTTAACTTAATGAGTCGGAGTGAGTAGTCCATCCGCCGTAATAAAGAGCTGATCCAAATCAATATCCCCCGCCGATGAATTCTTAACATCAAGTAAAATCTGAGTTCGATCAACAAGTGAAACGGAACCAACTAATAACCATTCAAAATCAACGCCAGTAGAACCTACGGCAGTCGGCCCCAGGCCAGTCACAGCGACGGGAACTTCCGGTACAACCGCCCTATTCATGCGAGAAACATTTATCACGAGATTGCTCCCAGTAGCACTTCTGACTTTAGCCCAAACATAAAAAAGACCAGATGCGAATTTATTATCAAAGTGCATCGAAACTTTTTTATTCGTTGTTAAGTTCTCCATAAACGTAACATATTCAGCATATTCAGGATCATTTGTCTCAGTCACCTTCACTGATGTTTGACCAACTTCCATTGAATCATGCATTTCTGCTTCTAACTTTATGTCATCACTCCAGTGGGAATAATGATTTGATTCATGCCATTTATCTAATTGGTAAAAAACTGGCGAAAGAGGAGTTGTGCGGTCAAATAAATACACACTTCCCTGGCGACGAGTTTTAACTGTAAAAGTTTCTTCCCAAGCGCTGCCGCCAATGTAAGAGAGCTTAATTCTAATTTCTTCTTCTTCAGGGACGGTATCCTTAATGTTTGAAGAGCGCATGATTCCAGTGGCGATAACAAAACGGTCTTGTGACATATGCTTTCTTACATAGACTGGCGTAAGAAAATTTCCCTTTAATATTTCAATTTTGTACTTATCAGATTCAGCAATCGCCACACCTTTTATTTTCCATTCTGTGTTTGTCAGGAAGTAGCCATTCGCAAAGATATCTTCGTAATGACTAACCAATGATTGTGCTAACGCCGGAGTGGCCATTTGCCAAACATAATTCTGAGGAGTAATCAATGCCCCGCGGTTCGGATCTTTTTGATCATGCTGAAAATTAGATGCCCAAAAATGCTCGGCTCCTAAAATATTTTGAAATTTGAGAATAGAAAGCCACTGTGAAGGCAGTATATTATTGGTGCCGCTATTGTTACCATTCCAACCAGGACTTACGGCCGGAGCCGCGTGATGATCGCCCCACTTCACTTCAATCACTCTTGAATCCCAAAAGTGGCCGAAGCCAAAAGAAAATGCACTGACCATACCCTTATTCCAGTGAGAAGGAGAAAGTATATAGGCCATATCTGTAGGATATTTCTGCCCCTTAATTGTGGTTAAAACTTCTCTCACTTTTGCATAATTATGATAAGTCGGTTCTTGAGCTCCCATCGTTTTATACTGGTAGTAGGCAGTGTAGCCCATATCAATCCCATCCCAGTCGATGGCTTCACGTAGTTGAACTGAACTATTAGTTGAACCGCCAATATAGGATAGATTGAGTGGGTCATTATAAGTGGGAGACCAGGGATGACGATTATTAATATAGTCGTAGTTTAAATAACCCTCTTTGAAAACGTTATAAAGCTGCATGACGAGCTCTGCCGAATAGTAATCCCAAAGAGCATTCAACTCACATGCTTTTTGGCCGGAATAACTGGTAGGAGTTATTTTTAGCTTATTTGTTGCACCAGTTGAAAAATAGGTAAGATCATACGTTTGAGGAATTCCAGTGTTACAAGCAGGAATAAAATATGGGGTTACACCATTGGTGTAACGATCAATAAAATCTTGAACGACGGTACTATCAAGTAAATATCCTGATTGTAATCCTCGCCCAACATATTCTTCCAGGTACTCTCCATTTTCAAAAATCATATTTATAGGGCGAGTAATCATAGCGGTATCTAGTTTTGTATCCAACTTTAGTGCTTGAAGCTTGGCGACTGGACCAAAGGCAACCGAGGGTGCTGGCCCGGTGAAAGTAGGACTAAAAACATAAGGATTTATAACGACGTTGCCAGGATTCACGATAACGCCAGAGTAATCGATAAGGCTATTGTTACTGGTATTGGTTAATTTATAAGCGCTATCCCAAGCACTCTTCTGTTCGAGAAAGTTAGCTGCATTGCCCTTTGGTTCGGGGCCATAGGCAATAAAGGCAACCATATCAACAAGAGGCACGTCAGTTCGCAAATTGATATAACTACTACTGAGATTCGGAGTTGCTTCTTTCGTATGTCCTACTCCCCAGGTAACCAGCGCATAATTATTGAATTCTACTAATTCTTTTTGGAATCGAACCCCTTTTTCGTCAGGAGTTAAAGAATTATTATCACTCTGATTGATAGAATCATTAATAATGAAGTCCAAAGGCATCAGGCCTGAGCTGTTTCTTAACAGATTGTGTCCCCGTTTATATTGAGGCCGAGGAAAATGTGATAATTGATAGTAAGTAGATTGAGTGTAATAAGGGTGGCCAATAGCAAAATCTTTGGGATCAATGGCCCCAGCAATATTAACCTCATATACATCGGGAGCATTACCCGGATCAGTAATTGAAAAAGGATTTGCCGATTGAAATTCCGCATAATGAGAACTGACTAAAGAAAAGGGCAAATCATCAGTATAGAGACGGAACTCATCAATGAAGAAGTTACCTTGTAGACTCCCAATAGTGGTCACGCCACCCGATAAAGCCGTACCGGGCAGAGTAAATTCCATTTGATCATTTGACTTTCCATCGACAAAAATTTTGCCTTTTCCGGTGGAGGCATTACGGGTAAAGACCACATGGTGCCAATTATTATCCAAGAAATGATCATAACGATTAATGCCAGCTCCTTGCAAATTAAGCGCAACTGTACTTGGACTACCACTGCTGTAATTTAGAGTAAAACTAAGACCACTGACTCCAAAATTTGCCACCAACCCGCTACTACGAAAGAGTTCAACATTTTTGACTGCAGCACTTCGCGAATAATCGCTATTAAGTGCGGCGTGGCCGTTTTCAGGAAATTTCAATAAGAATTCCACTGAAAAATTCCTTGATAATGCAACTGTACCGATTGTTTGCCCTGGTGTGGTAAAGCTGCTGTCCCAAGATCCACTGTTGCCATAAAGACCTGATACGATGGTTCCTGGACCGGAAGTAAAATCAGTCGCAGAAACTGGGCGAAAAACGGGAGCAGTAATAATAATCGGAGTCGACCATACATCAACTTCCACATTATTCTCATCACTTCTTCTTAAGCAAAGATAGTAAATTCCGGGAGAGATGTTTTGATTTTTAATATTCCACGTATAAGTGTTATTGGTTGAAGATTCTAAAATATCTCCGGTAATCTTAATACCCTGAGAGCATGAGCCGCTCGAAACCGAAGCCAAGTAAATATCCAGCTCTAAAGTACTAAGCGCATGGTCGGTATCAGACCAGCTTATTTGCATGGTTGAATTGTTAGCATAAGAAAATTCGGCGGCATTCGGAGTTAAAAAAGTATAGAGGCTTGGATTAATCACATTGATTTGGGGGGACCAAATATCAACAACCGCATTAACCCCGTCATTCATGGAAAAACAAATGAAATTGGTACCAAGAGGCATGAGCGATGAATCAATCATATAATCAAGATGATTGCCCTCCGCCAGACCAATACTCAGTGGAAAACCAGAAGAGCAATTGGTATTAAAAAGACTTTGTGCGTAGACTGATAATGTCACTACATTATCTGGGTCCTCACCCTTAAAAGACACTGGAAAAGTCGTCCCTTGCGAGATTGTTAAATTAGAAACCGGCAATGAGAAGAAACCACTTGGAATAGCATTGCCCGAAACAACAGGATCATCAATTTTCTGCAAAATATCTTTATTCTTAGGAATAGCTGGGGCATCAAAGCAAGAAGCCAGAAAACTCAATAAGAAAAGTAATAGGATTTTTACCATGAGAAGTTCCCTTGTGGATCTTCCTTAATAAAACTCGAACAACGTCCGCCTACCATGGCCGTGGATGAATCTGGAGTGACTGCGGAGTAAGAGTAGCGTCCGGTAATCGCGGCAGTGGCCGGGCAGGCCACGTAAGATGAGTAATCAGCACATGGAAAACTTCCAACAATAAAAGTCAGACCAAAAATTGAAGTATCGAGAGGAACGTTACTGCTTTGATACTGGCTTGAAACTTTATACGGCACATACACTCTTGAATTAGCATAATCCGGTAAGCTTGTTTCGGAATTCAAGGCTGCGGCCTCATTTGCCAGTGGATGTGGTACTCGGGGAGAAAACCTAATATCATCAGTATAAACGCTTCCAGACTGACAAGAAGTATAGGGAGCTCCTCCACACGACAATGGCAAACCAGTGGTCAGAGAGATAAAAGGCGAAATAGCATCTGCAAAGCCATTACTAAAATTATTAAACTGAGAATGATTGCTGTAAAAAAAAGGATAGTGAGCAGTAGTCACTCGCAGACTGGCATAATTATAAAGGGCAGTAATTTTACTGCTTGTAGTATTCATATCCTCAATGGATCCTGCCATATTTGAATTATCAAAATTGGAAAGGTTACAGCTCGTTTCATTAGTACAGGTGATATTATCAGCGGTCCATTCTGAAGCGCTGCCAATCGTGTCCTGGACACCATAACGTCCCACACATTGAGCACTACTACCGGGACCAGAAGATCCTGTTGCAAGATAAGGTCCAATATAAGAACGAAGATTCGTATTACTCTCCACGGCTGAAGTGGCAGGATAACGAATATTTCTAAAGTCTAATTGATTGACGAGCACATTTGTTGTGAAAGCACTTTTAGCTGCGACCGTTGTTGCGACAGAACATCCTCGCTCGATATTTCCCAGCTCCACGTTTCGATAATTGAGTGTTTCAAGAGCCGGAGCATTCACTGCCACATACTCAGCTTTTGTTGGAAGACGAGGCGTCAAGGAAATATTGGTTGGAGTTGAACCACCACTGGTAAACTTTAAAGATCTCTCACCGCAAATTGAATTCAGTTTGCTTTTAGAAATGTCTCCCAGTGGTGGAAGATTAGCATCATTAGATACTGCTTGCTTTGCAATCGAGGCAGAAACACTATCAAGCGCTTGCCATGAGCCGGAATAAATTTGGCAAGTGTCACCACCAGTGATGACTCTTTTATAACGAACGGTATTGTTAAATAATGCAGTATTGGCCGAATTTAAAGTCGGAGTATCTACTCCAATACAATCCCCTGCCTGAACTCCACCACCGAAAACACCTGTTTCCGTTTTGTTACATAAGCTACGTGAGAAGCGACAGCCGGCCTCAAATCGATCAATTAATAGATGTCCACCGAAATCAAAATATTTTCCGGCGTTTATGGTTTTGGATAAAAGACCATTAAATGGGCAGCGATAATTATTGTTCCGATCATAACTTCTTTTTAATCTCTTACAAGTTTCACGATTGACGTTCCAAGGATGGATGCTTGCCATATTTCTTGGAGGCAAAATCACTTTCACAACATAATCATTTAGCAGAGTCCCCACTAGGGGCAAATTGTTGCCATTGAGAACCGGAACAACTTTATACCAAAAGGCACGCGCCTCAACTCCGCTTGGATCAGTCACTTGAACTGCCGGTAAAGTATAATCACTAAAAGAGGCCAAATTAAGAGTATCGACACCAACATAAAAGGTACTGGCCTTGACCGGAGTGGTTGATACCTTCGTCCAATTGGCATCGTTTTGTGATGGACGGCCGCTAGCATGATCTGGAGTCAAATACGGTTGTCGATAAACATCATAGCCCAATGTCGGATCAGTCTGCCCAATAGAAAAGGTTTTCCCTGGTTCATTTTCAAATTCATAATCCAACCAAGACAAACGAATGAAACCCTGGCCACCTTTAGATGAATTGGTATTGGAAGCTGGAGGCAAGCCCAGGACATCGGCATGTTCAGCAGGTAAACTGAAATCTGTTTCAATATCATCTTGAAACTTTTGCCCCGGATTCATAAAGACTTCCGGTATCACTCGGTTCTGCGGCAATGGATCCGTGGCAAGACCATTCATCTTTTGTCCTAAGGCCACCATCGAAACCCATTCACCAGGAACTAGATTCTTTTGAAGAGTGGTGCAAGAAACTTCTACTGAATCAGTCCCGTTAAAAATACCCAACGTAGGATGACCGTAGATTGGTCGGACCCCGACGGAATAAGTAACGCCTGCAGGAAAATTATTAAAAGCATACTTAAAGGAAGTTTCTGCTAAAGAATGGAGAACTTGATAACTGCTTCCTAGCCAATTTACCGTTGGCCCGGCAGTAATATATACTTGATAACTAGAAACATTACCAACAGTCGGTGGTGTCCACCTGACTTCAAAACCATCAGTACTGATGTTGTGGCAAGGAGTTGAGTTAGGAGCATTTAAAAAACTTACCTGTGAGGCCGGAATAAATGCCGCCACCTTACAAAACCAGGAATTATTCGGATAAGTTGATTCGCCCAAGTTATAGCTTAATCGCGATTCAACTTTAAAGCAGTACTCTTCATTTAAGGTCAGACCCAAAACCCGAATTGATTTGGCAGCTCCAGCAGGAACAGATTCCAATGTAAGACCATCGCCGTTAATTGTTGTGGTAATTTCACTGGCGCTGGCAGGAACGCCGCCCTGGGTTTTATTGTATCCCATAATTTTATAGCTGTTAAACGCTCCATGGATTCCATCGGGATAATTACTCCAACGTAAAACGACATTATCAATTTCACCATCAATAGCATCCATACCTGTAAAAGGGGCCACGAGTGGGATGGTTGAAACAGGTAATAAAACTCCCGCTCCTTCGGCTCCAATGACAGCGCAATTAGCACCACTACAAGCGGCAACACCAACGACGTAATCTGTCACTTGCAAAGGAACATAAAAAGTATGCGAGGTCTTGGTGGTATCAAAGATGTCAATTGTCTCTACTGGCAATCCGACCGTTGGTGTAATAATCGGAAAGGCAGTGTTGCTTGTATAAAAAATACGATAATAAGTGAATGGGCCTGATCCAGCATCCCAAGAAATAGTAATATTATTAAGCCCAGACATATTACTGGGAACTGTAGCGGTCTTAATGCCAGCAAAAGTTACATTTACTTCACCCAATGTCGCCTTAGACATTTCCATTTTGTTTGCATCTTCTCTTGATGGAGCATGGCCATCCAGAGCGTGAACATAAAAGTAATAGAGAGTGTTTTCCTCTAATCCATTAATGACATAAGAAGTCGCATTGGGATCAGCGATAAGGACCGTTTGAACTGAACCACCAAATTTTTTGTAGTAAATTATATAACCAGTTATAAAATTGGGATCAAAGATGGAATTTATCGATGCAGCTTGTGCTTTTGACCAATTAATTTTCAAAGCAGTATTTGCCAGCAGGCCACCAACGTTTTCAACAGATTTAATTCCATCATAAACAGGATGTTCTACACTAAAAGTGGTAGCAGAAAGTTTTTTGGTATTGGCATCCATGAGTCCTGTCACAGAATCATATAATCTGACTGAGAAAAAGTTAGTCTGCCCCGCATCCAGTCCCCTCACAATGATATTGACCTTGCCGTTTGAATCGAGCTTCACTGAACTGCTGAGGGTTGAGGCCACTGGAGCTGTAAAATTTCCATTTTTAAAAACAAGAAAGCTGTAATTATTGGAGATGGTCGTGACTGGATTGACGACTACTTGAACTGCATCATGAGCAACAGGAAATACATTTTGGATACCAGAATACAACATTTGAAGTGACTCATTGACGGCCACAGAATTATCCACTTTAGACGGATCTTCAATGGTGCCCTGGCAGCCCATAAATCCCAAAAGGATAAACAATACTAAGATGAACTTCATGTCCATTTGTAATACCTCATAACCTCTTATCGAGGGACGGGAGGTAAACATTCGAGATATTAGCGGGTGGGTAAATTATGCCGACGAGATTAGTAGGTATAGGAGCAGCGGGCACCAGCTAAAGGGGTTTGTCCGTCTCCAATTAACCAGAATAAGTTAAACTTACTCAAAGTACTTGAAAAAGGTCCTCCTGCTTGTAAAACGGTCGGTACAGGATAATTGTTTACAAAATCCCAAGGTGCCCGATAGTTACTGTCAGTAAAAATCGGCATCGTATTGTGGTCTCCGCAGCTGGCCCCGTTGGACGGAACGGGAATCCCCAAGATAGGAGAGAAGCATGAATAGAGACTGTAGGCCTGCGGACTAAAATAAGAAGAATTTAAACCGGCGTAACTCAGGTTATTTAAATAACTATCTTGCGCCCAGTTACTTTCAATATTTGAACCGGTCGACCCGGCCCCACCAGACATTTTATCCCGCAGCCATTCCCAACCATTACCAATTAAATCATAAATTTCATGGCGGCTGACACAACTAGAACGTTGACCAGTCAAATTACCAGAAGTCACAGCGCAACTATTTTCTGTTAAGTCATTAGCATCTTCAAATTCAACGGCCAAGCGGTATTCCAGGAGTCCCATTAAGCGTTTAGATCTAGTGCCCGTCACTTCAGATCCGTTTTGATTTATCTGCATAGAAGCAGTTCGAGAATTATTACGACAATAATCCCAGGCTCCCTCCACACCTTGCTGGGTAAAGTCTTGTTTGGGAGTTTTTCCAGGTTCATTATAATAAGTTGCGCCGACACCATTGTTAATTTCATAACGGTCGACAAATAAATGTTTTCCGAAATCAAATTTTTGAGCGCTACTACCTAATCCATAGGCAGTACAGGAAAAATTGTCAGAAGAGTTTTGGTAAGAACCATTTAAATATTCTTCGCACACTTGACGGTTAGCTTCCCAACGATGAATTAAGGACATGTATCTTGGCGGAGCTATAATTTGAACTTTTGAAAATCCCTGTGTGGGAATTGATGGATAACTTTTAGTCGCTCCAACGATTGCTGCTTGGTTGTTGCCCGTATAAATCGGAGTTACGAGATAGTAATATTCAGTGCCAGGAATAGCAGTGGAGTCTTCATAATAGTCAGTTAATACATCTGTTGCAATCGGGGTATTCATATCGTAGTTTTGCCAGGCCAATCTTCTAAAAATCATGTAACCATAAATCGTAGTGGCCAGGCCCGTAAACGGTTTCCATTTTAAATAAACGGTGGAAGTGGACAAATCAGAATAGGCCTTAATTCTTTCCCATCCTGCATGATTTACGTTTTGAGATCTTGTCTCCGCCGTCAATGGCAAGACTTTGGTAATGGTACTTACGCCATCAAAGTAAGTTGCGACAAAATTCGCCGGTGAATTGCTAATCAGCCCAGCTGCCACAGCGGTAAAAGTAACGTTGACTGAACAGCTGGCGGAAGAGGCCAGTACACAACTGGCAACACTACTGGTGTAGCGTGCGGCACCGGGTCCGGTGAAAGAAAAATTAACAGTTGAAGCGAGACCTGCCAGATTTGTAACAGAAATAGCATCGGCCACGGTCCCACCAACAGCTGCAAATCCTAAATGTTTAGAAGCAGCGTTGTTGGCAATAACAATTTGTGTTGTATAACCAGAAGTCATATAGGCACTTCCAGAAATAATTTTCTTATTATAATTATCGTTACTGATAGTGGCATCAAAATCATCAAAGTCGTCGGTATTGTCATAATTAAAACTAAAATCAACATTGTACTGCTTAGGTGTCATAGGGGGATTGAATGCAACATCAATCGTTTCAGACTGGCCAGGTCCAAGAATAAAATTGCCGGTAGTACCGGGGCCGCTAATGGCAACCACACCAGGAGTGGCAATGGGATTAATCACTGAAGCGACGTTATAAACCGCATTCCCTTTGCCAGAATTAGTAACCACCATACTACCTGTTGCCGGAACATTCACCAATGTCGTGAATGACAATGAAGCAGGTAAAAGAGTTAAATAACCAAGTTCTTTTGCTTCGGCCCGAAATGCAACAATCTTAGACACAGTTGCCGGGGCCATTGCTGCAGTCGTGTAGGTAAAGTTCACTTCCCCCTGATAAACACCAACACATTGAGGGTTGAATTGAACCGGAAAGCCACAACTGGCCCCATTTTCGAGAATACTCAGAGGTAAACATGTGCTCGTACCTAAGATCATTCCTTGAGTCGGTAAAAGATCTAATCCACAAAGAGGAGTGCTGGTCATCGTTACGCTATAAGCAGTCAAGGTCGCAGAAAAATTTCCACTGTGTTGAATGTTCACAATCCCGATTTCATCACTATTAATTCCGACTGGAAAATTTCCAATAAGTTGAGGAAATTTCCAATGAATTGAAGGAACCCCTCCAGCAAGGACTCCAGGAAAAACAAAGGTAGCATTGAAGCTCATGAGCGGATCCTCAAGACTTCTGGCCTCAATACCATCATCGTAAAGCACTTGAAAATCATAAGCATAAGTAAAATTGATACCTCGGTAACTTACCGCTAAGGCCAGAGTACATTCTGCCCCCGGAGGAAGCCTGCGATCGGCGGGGCAATCTCCCCCAACTCCAGGATAACTGCCAGCAAAGGGACCGAATGAATTGGCATAAAAATAAGGCGAGCGAAGGTTCTCAGATAAATCACGAGCGGTTCCACTTCCAACGTTTTTAACTTTTACTAAAATCGCATTTGAAATATCTGTACTTAAGATAGAATTGTCCAAAGCCATTTGGTTTACGCTAACAAGTTCCAGTTTGGCCTTACGAATAGAGCGACCAAAGACCGTGATAACTTTTTCGACTGTCTCAATACCATTGTGATAGTTCATTGTAAGGGTTTCAGAAAAAACACCTACAGAAGTCGGTTGAAAAAGAAAATTTATACTACAAGACTGCCCTCCGCGATTAATCCGAGTGACTGCAAAGCAACCTGATGATTGGTTCGCACTAATCGCGCCACCTGAGCCGAAAGGCGTAATCGAAATCGGATTAGCATCCATACTTCCAATATTGGTTAATACCAGAGTGAGAATTTGAATAGAACCAACACCAATTAATGAGAATTCTGCAACATCATCAACCATATTTGTTTTTAAAAGGGCAGCATTGAGTCCACGACCTTGAAAGTAATCGGCGAGAGTTAAAGTTTTACTGCCTTTACCACCTTCATAGTCGATAACGATTCCACTTTTAAGTAATACCCCGGTAGTCACAGGACTAAATTTAAAGGAGAGATCACAGATTTCATTAATTTCAATATCTCTACCCACACAAGTACTTCCTACGGGATCAAAAGTAAAAGGTGGAGTAAGGGTCACATTCCCAACAGACAGTTTATCGTACCCGACATTTTTAAAAGAGATTGTAACCGTATCAGATCCATTTTTGGGAACGATACCAAAATCATAAGAAGGATTTGTATTATTAAGCTCTAAGCGGCCTTCGATAATATCCGTGACTGCTTTCAATACTGCTGGAGCCATGGCAGTGCTAATGCCATTGTTGTAATTCATTCTCAGTGTTGAACTCTTTGGGCCAATTGACTGGGAATTATAGGTTACATCTACTAAGCAGGTTGTTTTGCCGGGAATTGTTAGGCCACAGGTTCCATTTGTTCCAGGATAAGTTCCCCCAGTAAAATTAAAATCATTCAATGGAGAAAAAATCATGGAAACTGAATTGGCGGTCAAATCTCCGGAGTTTGTCACCTTTATTATTTTCTTGGCCGTATCCCCTATTCCAAGCGCACCATAAAAATAAATAGGCAATTCTGGCTGAAGATTTGCCAACATTCCGGCCTTGCCTTTAACCACCACTTGACTGGTAGTCATACTTACTCCGTTCTCAAATCGAATTGGAAGTAGATCTTGAAAATTTCCAGATTGTGTTGGCATGAAACGTAGAACAACTTTACAAGTTCCACCCGACATTAAAGTAGCGCCACAATTTCCGCCCAAACCAGGAAACTCTCCACCCAGATAAGAAAAAGGACCTGTAGGATCAAGTGCCCCAAAGCTAATGGTCGTAGCATCAAAGACACCCGGATTGGTCACTTCAAACTCAATATCATTTACGGTATTGACTACCACTTCACCAAATTCAATATTTTCAGAGCCACTAAACTCAAGGCGACCAAGTTTTTTTTCATCAAATTTGACGACATTAGATTTTTCATTGCAACCGAATGACAAAACTAACAAGGCAATAAGGAATAGATGGTAAAGCTTAAGGAACAAAACTTCCCCCCTCATCTTCTTCTACCATCGCAGCACAACGTCCACCCACATCAGGATATTTAAGGTTCGATTCAGTCAGCGTATAACTATAGCGTCCCTGGGCATTGATATTGGGTTCACATGATTGGGAATTGCGGTAAGAAATACCGTAGACAGCGTCACTTAAACTTTGGCTATTGCAAGGGAAGCCTCCAACAACATAACCAGCTGTTTGACCATTAATCGAGGCTATATTAAGAATAGAGAGTCCAATACTACCGTAAGCATTCAAATCAGTTTGCGGTGCTTGTAGATCAATTCGGCCAAAATCGTTTCCAATACTAGCTGCAGAAATGGTGGTAGCACCGGTTGTGTTCCATCCTAACGAAGGAGCCGCGAGAGTAAATTTCATACTATCACCATCACAATGATTAGGATCCTGACAAAACAGCGGAACACCACTGAACTTAGAAAAAAATGGTGCTGTGGTAAAAACATTTCGAGAGTTAGCAACTGCCGACCCAGTCGAGCCATAATTGTAATAAACGGCATGTTGATAATAGAAGCCGTTACCATAAATGTTAGTATTAAGTAGGGTCTGTGTCGCTCCGTTCACACCAGCGGCTGCACTATAGACATAGAAACCGGTACGATTTGGTCCCACCGAGGTGGTGAAATTTAATGTTTTAGTCACGTCACCTCCCAGAGTTAGAGCATCTGAGATAATGTTTGGATCTTGAGTGTATGAACTTGGATAGCAATCTTCCGCCGTACTACAGATAAATTTTTCACCACTCCACTCTGGCACGTTCCCCATAATATCCTGAACACCATATTTAAAGGTACAGGCAGCAGTACTATTTAATCCTTGTGAACCACTAGCAAAAACGGGCCCAGTCCCGGCGACATCAAGTCCAGTGGTTTCCCAGGCAGTGGTGCGCGGATAACGAAAGTGTTTTAAATTTAGTTCGTTTTTTTTCTGACCATAGTCTCCATTGCTGGCCTTCGAAAAATTCAATTCATGGTTGGCCAAACCACCTACCGGTCGTGTACCCGTCGGAGCATAGCCATGCTTGGTATTGCAACCCATGTTGTGACGACTACCGATGGCCGCTTCGTAATGATTAGAGTAATTTTCCACTTCAATCGGATCGGCCATCAAGGCCACATATTCTTGCTTACGGGGAAGTCGCTTAGACAGAGTCTTAATGAGCCCATCCGAGGGAGATTTTAAATTAACAGAAAAAGTGCCACAGATCTTGCTCATGTTTCCCTGGGAAATCATGGTAAGCGGAGGAAGACCTGCCTTATTTGAGATTGCAGTGCCGGCAACGATAGAAAGATTTCCTCCAGCAGTCGTTATCGCCTGTTCAATCGTTTTCCATGCCCCACCTTCACGATAAAAACATGAATCATTGGGCATTAGAGTAGTCCACGACCATGACCCTCCTTTTTTAGTCGCACGATTGTAAAACACCGAGCCATCGGCAGCTGTATTGGGAAGGGTATGCAAATTAATACAAGCACCGTCTTCAACGCCAGTTCGCTGATTTGATGTAAGAAAAGATTCAGCGGCGCACCCCGGATCATTTAAAGCATCGCAAGCTAAGGCCGCACGATTTTCGTGCGTTCCAACACTAGTACCGTTATGACAGGTCAGGAGCGCCCGCGAAAAATTACAACCAAGTTCAAAGCGATCAATTAACAAATGACCTCTAAAGTCTAAATAGAGCGCACCAGCGGGTGCAAAACGACGGGAACCAATGCCAGTGTAGGCACAACGGTATTGATTATTTCGATCAGGGATCTTTCCTAATCTTTCACACGACTCTTTATTTAACATCCACCGATGGGCCATAGCAGTGTTACTTGGAGGAGTTACAATTTTAAGAATGTAATCGCCTGGAGTGGAAAGTAAATCAACCTTAGTCGCGCCAATATAGGGTTCAACTTTATACCAATAGACTTGAGCATCATTTGCCGAGACAGGGGAAGGAATTGTGTAATCTACAAATTCGGCCTGATAGAAGTTTCGATTAGGATCGTTGAAGCTGATTAGATTGGCCTTAATTACCGAGACACCAGTGACATCAACCCAACCAGCAGTTGTAGCAACAGGCGGAGTGGTAGAATGAGAATTGGCATATGGCATACGAAAAACTTTGTAGCCAACTGTTCCCGAAAGGTCACCGGCCGAGAACAAACTATTATCTTGAAAAATAAAATCTTTCCAAGCAAGTCGTACCATGCGACCACCAATACTGGTTTTAGTGGAAGATAAAGTTGCACCTGTATAATTTTTCTTAAGCAATGAATATTCAGCGGGGAAAGAAAAATCCGGTTTGATAGAGCTGTCATCGACTCCGCGGGATGAAACTTTGAAGGGTAATCCAGCATCATCGATTTCTTGTCTGGTCGCAAAGAAATCATTCTTACTTGAAAAGCTCTCTGGCACACTCCCTTCAATAACATCATCCTTTAAACCAATCGCCATAATAGATGTCCAACCTTGTGGAACGGCTTTCTGGATTTCAATGGTGCAGCTAAAGCTTGAAGCAATTTGCCCAAAAAATAGATTATTACCAACATCTTCAAAAACAGTGCGAACTGCGACTTGAACTTGAGTCCCTGCAATTTTCCCCGTTACGGTTTTTGAATACTGAGTATTGGCATCATGGTTGCCCTGAAGGTTTACAGTGACAGCATTATTCCAATCTAAAGGCCCCACACCTTCTTGCAGAAGAATTTCATAGCGCGAAAAAGTTCCTGATGATGGACCCTTCCATTTTACGGTGAAACCATCAGTCGTTGGTGATTGACAATACCTGGTACCAGTTCCTGGGCCAGGAGAAAGTAAATATGTTTCACTCAGGTAAGTCGCAGGTCCAGGTTGCTGATACTGAGGCACGCCACATTTCCAGGCGGTATTTTCGTACACTTTTGTAGGTGCACCGGCAGTCAGAGAAGACTCAACCTTGAAGCAATAATTTGCACCTTCAGTGAGACCAATAACTTTAATTTTTTTACTCGATTTTGTAGGTGTACTAAACAATTTCTCTGTCGGAGAAAGATTCGTTAGTATTGATTCCGCACAAAGCATAGGTGGGAGACATTGCTTCATCGTTACCCGAAAACCATCGGTGGCACCTAGGTTTTCATTTGCACCGTAAATCCAACTTAACTCAACTGCATCGACTCCAAATTCAGCAAGTTCTGCTCCAGCGAAGGGAGCAACAGGAGGTGTGGTGGCAGCATCTTGGTAAGTGTCTTCACCTTGATAATCACCACAAGTATCATCACATGCAACTACGAAAACTCGATAAGTGGTATTGGGAAAATTCACTGGAAACTGATAGGAAGAAACATTGGGATTATTGGCCGAAACTGCGACATCAACATAACTCATTGTGATGGAGTCAACGGGAGGATTAATGCTAGTGGTGCTCGTATTAGTGGTGAAGAATATTCGGTATTTAGTAAAATTACCACTGGCCGGCGACCATGAAGCAATTAAATTCGATAGACCATTTGCATTATTGGGAACATAAGCCGTGTTGATTCCATTAAAGAGAATAGGACGATCAGGATAGGTTGATTTGGCCAGAGTGACTAAATTCTCATCTTCAACAGCAGGATTCTGTCCATCTTTGGCGCTAACCCAAACATGATAGAATGTATTTTCTTCCAGGCCAGTCAGTGTGTATGAAGTAGCATTAGGATTAGCAATCAAAACAGAACTAATCGCACCTAAACCTTGCTTTTGATAATAAATGCTATAGCCCGTAATATCATAAACCGTGGTCGGAGCAAAGGCATTGGCACGTGGTCTAGCGGCGCCAGCTGGTGCCCAAGTCACAGTTAAAGCTGATTTTCCAAGTGATCCTTGTACATTCTCAAGCTTGATGGCGCCATTAAATAAGGGAGTTTCATATCCCAAAACAGGTAAGACTATGGCATTGGTGTTATAATCTTCGAGTAAAGAAACTCGGTTGCGCGCTCTAACGACTAATGAATAAGGAACAGTCCTAAAATTCAGATTATTAATCATTATATTTAGTTTGCCGTTGGTATCGATACCAGCGTTTTCAGAAGCTAAAGATGCAGCAGATTGTGTGAAATTACCATCGACATATAAATTGTAATCAAAGATCCCTGAGCCACCACTGGCCGGTTCGAAACTAACTTGAAATCCTCTATGAGAAATGGCACGGGCCGAAGAAGCTCCGTTGAAGTTAAAGTCAAGGACCTGATTTTGAATAGTCGACTTATCAATCTTTTTGGGATCTTCAATCGTTCCCACGCACCCAACGAGGGTTAGAAGATATATAAACATCCATGTTTTCATCACGACAAATCCTTTGTCTTAATATCACCTTGGATGAAACGGTCTTTTTTGGAATTAACTTAATACGAAGAATTTGATCGGCAATTTTTGCCTGAGGGGAAAAATATCCTGGCCACTCGTTTCCATATTAGTAATGGTATAATCATCATTGGAGGGACTTACTATGTCTCGATTAGACCACGCTCAAATCACTGATAAAAAAAACTCACCCACTGCTGGGCCCATTTTTTCTACATTAAACCTTACTCGAAAATTAGAAGAACTTGGATTTCTCGTGTTTCCTTTAATGGAAAGTAAATTTATATGGAATCCTCTGGATTATCAAATGACCCTTGAAGGCTATCGCAAGTTGATAGTGCGAAAACCAGAGATTAAAAACTCCATCCTTTGGCTCGATTTTGAGGGTACTATCCTAGATTTTCAGTGCAGTGATACTGAAGATGCCCTTAAGTTGAATAATGTGATTTCAAATATATTTAATCAATTTGAGATCAATTCCAAACAGGCGATGTTTAAAAATAACCAGAAATGCATACGTTTCTGTATAATTACCAAAACAACATTTGTAGGTTAGTTATGAATGATATTATTCCTGTTTTTAATCAGATATGTGTTGAAAAAAATGTCTCACGAGAAAAATCTCAAATCCTACGCAAGTGGGTAGTCAACATCATCAAGGCTTTGCCTGAAGACTCCCCTGTCCGTATGGATAGCTTCTCGCATGAAGGTGCTAATTATTTTTTATTAAGTTTTCCCATGACCGATATATTTACCAATCCCTGGGACACTAAAAGTTTGAATCTGTCCACCACACTCTATCGCGCTTCTAAAGAAATAAATTTTGTCCCAAGATTTCAGAACCAGGGAAACTTTTCTGGCGTCACACTTAGAGTTAAGCTCGAAGCTTAAGGCAGATCCTCAATCTCTTGAGTAGAGTCTTTAAAATAGACCCCAAGACCCATCTTGATATTTTTGGATACATCTTTAGGTTGAATCACTTTAATTACCACCCGGCGATTGAGCTTTTGATTCTCAGGAAGAGATTTTCCAGTGGCATCCATCATCGCAGCAACCGGTCTAGTATCTGCATAACCGATAACCGCTAGCTTTGATGGTTCAAATCCGCCAATTTCAAAACGCTCCACCACGGCCGAAGCCCTAGCACTAGACAGTGCCCAGTTATTGGCAAAACCGGAGTTTGGACGAGGAGGAATATTATCGCTGTGGCCTTCCACTAGAATGCGGTAATTTGGGTTAAGTGAGCGGATGATCGAAATCATTCCATCTAAGCTAGCCTCTACTGACTCACCTAGCTCAGCTGACTGATCATCAAACAAGGCACTTCCTTGAAAAACCACATTTAAATCTCCATCTTTAATAGAAATCTTGGCCATCTTTACAATTTCAGGATGCCGGGAAAGTTCATCTTCAAAATTTTTAAGCTTCTGCTCAGATTCCTTCCCCTCACCTTTGAATTCACCTTTACCAGGACCTTTTCCTTTTTCCTTACTAAAATGATCCGCTATGACCTTCACTTTTTGCTGAAAGCCAGCAGGCTCATAATTGGCAAAGGCCATCATGAGAATAAAAAAGCAAGCGACCAAAGTCATCATGTCGGCGTAAGAGACAAGCCATAGTTCTTCTTCATCTGGTGGATCGAATTTGCGCTTTGCCATTTTAAGCCTTCCCTACGATGTCTTTCCAATTAATGCGATTTTCGGGAGGTAAAAATGAGTTGAGTTCTTCGGCCAAGATCACCGGATTCTGCTTATCCATGATGAGTTTGGTGCCTTCGATAACAATTAAATCTTTCAAATATAAATTTTTCGAATGCAAAATAAGATTTTCTGCCACAGGCAAGAAAGCGATATTCGATAAGGCACAGCCATAGAGCGTAGTAATGAGACATACACCCATGGCAGGCCCAATCATCTTCAGGGAATCTGGGCCACCTAAGTTGGCCAGAAGAACAACCATTCCGATAGTGGTACCCAACATTCCAAAAGCAGGAGCGAATTTTGCTACCACTTTCAGTTTTCCGGCCTCTTCTTTTCGTTCAACGTCCTGGTTATTGGCACGATCATCCAGAATTTTCACAATTCTTTCCTGAGTCATGACCCCATCGGCTACCATCATCAGCGCTTCTTTAAGAAACGTATCAGAAGATTTAGAGGCCAAAGCTTCAAGTGGCGTCCCTTTTCGATATGCATCCCCAATTTTAATCATTTCAGTAATGATTTTAGAGTTCGCAGTTACATTTTTGATGAAAACAATTTTGAAAAAAGTTTTAAAAAGCACCCAGATTCTGTCTAAGCGGAAAGCAATTGCAGTGGAAGTTAAGGTTCCGCCCACAACAATAAATGCACTGGGAACATCCCAAAATATTCCTAAAGTGGGAGAAGATAATCTTAGCCCAATGACAAAAACAATTCCTGCCGACAATAAGCCCAATATCGAGAAAATATTCATTTAATACCTTTGAATCGTGGTAATATAAAACCGTAATGAAACGAAATCAAATTGTAAACTCTTGTCTTGTCCTCCTATTTGGACTGATGGTATTGCCATTGGGACATGCTCAACAAACTAAACCGGAAAAACATCTCGTTGTTGATGCGGCCAAGCTGCCGACTGATTTGGTCAAAAACACTGAAAGCATTCAGCAAGTACTCATACGTTCAGTATTATTATCCCAACAGTTTGAAATTCTTTTTGCAAAACCAGAAAATGTCAGCGATACTAAAATGCGGGTTTATGAGCTTCAGACTTCCGTCGATCCCACAGACAGGCCAGGCTTCTACAATATTTCCCTTAAACTTGTTAACCCTAAGTTACATAAAACCGTTCGTGCGGAAAAAGAAGAATTAATTAACGGTAAACGGCTACTGCATACTTTGCGGATTATGACCTTAAGATTGATTTTCGGTGAAGCCTTCATCAAGACGAATAAAGAAAGGTTGGAAAAAATTTCCGCTGAAGATCCGGCACTCTCAATCATTCCTGCGCCCCTTCCAAAAGGCCTTCCACCTGGGCAAAAGGTAGCACCTCTCAAGGATAAAAAGAAAGACTACGATCAATCCCGCGAAGATCTGGATAAGAAGCCTGAATCACCTTCTGCCGATAAAGCTGTCCCTTTTTTTCGCGAAAAGACTTATGCACTAGGTGCTTATTATCAGTCTCAACAGATACAATCTTCGGGTGAATTGTTAGATGTCACCAACAATTTCACAGCACTTCTTTTAGATTTTCACACGCATTGGAAGTTGGGTAGCGAAGGTGAAAGTTTGGCCATTGTTTCGGGACGTTATGGAAGAACGCTTAGTAAGTATGAGAAAACTATTCCGGATTCACTACAATTGGTAGGTCTCTATGATCATCATCTCTTTTCTAAATTTCGTGGACTAGCAGGCCTACGTCTGGATCAGGCCAGCTTTGCCAATCTACCGGGCCTTAATCAAGGTATTCAAGTAGGTACAACTCGCACGATCTGGGGTCAGCTAGGCCTAGAAACTGCAGCAATTTTTTTCAATAGCCGCTTTCTTTTTTCAGCTAGTTTATTAAAAGCTTTGCAATCGAAAGTTGATTTTCCGGGAGCTTCTGGAGCCCAAGTTTCTGGCCAGGGATATCTTTTTTTTGGGGCCTATGAATTTTCTAAAAAATATTTTTTGGCAATTGAAATGTCCAAATATATCTTGAGCATTACGGGAGCTTCCAGCTATTCAAACTCCGATCAAAGATTAGCTCTGGGAATTTATTATCCATTGGGTGAGAAATGAAAAATATCATGATCACCCTCATTCTGAGTCTGTTTATTTTACCGGCCTCGGCCGATGAACAGATTAATGGTGGCTTCATTCGGAGAATGAATTTTTCACTTGCCATGACTTCCCTGTCGCTTTCAGAGCAGACGGACTCAGCTGGAAGTTATTCGGGTACGGCCATAAACCTGGCAGTGGAATTTCCTTTTGTTCAGTCGATTAAGCGAGAGTACTTCATGAAAAGTTCGGTACCGGTAGTATCCGCTGCCGGTGAAGGACTCTACTCGGCTATCGTGGGAATGAATAATTATCGGGACAAACTGTCGGCTCCCTTCCGCTTGGAAGACGGCGCAAGTGAACTTAAAATCAGGCCTAAAATGCAATACTATTGGGGTCCACATTTTGGAGCAGGTGCGGCAGTCTACAAAATAGGCACCGCCAAAAAAAGTGATTTTGCCTTCATCATAGGCGCTCAAGCGGGCGCAATTAAACCACTAACCGCACCTTGGGGTTTAAAGCTTGAAGGTGGTCTTTCCAAAGGATTCGGGATCAACTCGGGATTCCTGACCTATTTTGTCGGTGGTGGTGCCACATACGATCTCGACTAAAAGGCTAATTCTGCCCCGTTGTTGGCAATCTTAATACATTCGATAATTTATGTATGAAAATCTTCTATATATTAGCAGTAATATTTCATTTTCAACTTCTCATCGGACCAACTTGGGCTTCTCAGGTAGTGATAAGAAGTCAGCCTGAAGGGGCAGAGGTTATCGTTCAAGTCGCTAAGGGTGGAAAAAAAACTAAAATTGGTACCACACCTTTAGTCATACCTCACGCTCAACTAGATACAATCACTCAAGGTGTGGCCTACAAGATTGAAGTGATTAAACCTGGCTTTGAAGTTTATCGATTGCTTGTAGCGGCTACCAACATGGAAGAGATTACTTTGTCGGCGGTATTGGAACCTTCAATCGAAGTCAAATTAGGGGCAAACACGGATGTGTTGATCACAGGCCTTTTCGAAGCTCAACGTCTGACTCGTGCTAAAGACTACGATGGGGCCTTGTCAAAATTAGCAGAATTGGAAAAGTCCTACGCTTCAGTATCGAGCGTTTTTGAACTGAGAGGCAGTGTGAATTATCTCAAGAAAGATTTCACCACTGCTCTGGCAGAATTCCGTAAGGCCTACACGTTGAATCCACAAAATGAAGTAGCACAAAGAATGAAAGATTACCTTGAGACCAAGATGGTTTCTGGAGCAAAGCAATGAAATTGTTAATCTGTGGATTTCTACTATCAGGCTTAGCGCTGGCCCGAACACTCCAACCTCCTCAGCTTCTTCCATCTTTAGAATGGCAAAAAGTTGTTCTTAAACAGGACCTGGAAATTAAGACCAAAGAAGTACTTTCGAAAGTCCTTAAACCCGAAGAATTTTTGGTCACGGCAAAAATTGACTTAACAACTCCTCAAATGCCCGATTTTAAAAAACAGATCGCTCCGAGTGCAAATTTAACCAACGAGACAACTCGCCTGAATAAAGTGAAGGCAACCAACGCTGCTCCAAAGAATGATCCCTACGGCTACATCGTTTTCCATAAAATGGGACTGGAAGTGCCTCTCGTTGAAGAATTTAAAGATAACGAAATCAACATTCAGAACAATAATAATAATCAAAAAGTAGATGACGGTAACGATTTTGAAAATATCTGGAAATATAACAAAGCGCTGGATATATACAACAATATTGACCATGTAGCGGTAAATATCAAAATCACTGACAAAGTAACTATCAATGCCAGATCAAAATTGGAATCACTGGTTAAGGACATTGGTTATGATATTCCTTCCGTCCAACCAGATGTTAGATTTGAATATGTAGACTTTCATTTGGAGAAATCATTTAGAGCAGAAACGGTGGCCGGACCAAAAAAAGTTGAACCATCCTGGCCTGAAAAAGCACTCGCCTTTGCTGAAAAATTCCAGCTTCCTATTACTCTTTTTATGTCCGTCTTCATGTTGGGAATGTTTGGCTTGATGCTAATGAAAAAGTACAAACAGATTCTGGAAGAGAATGCTCCAGGAGCACAGACAATTACTATGGAAGATGGAGGTGATCAAGACGGTAATTCTGGGTCTACTCCAGCAGAAAACACTCCCTCATTTGTTGCTCAATCAGTGATCGAAAGATTTATAGCTTATTTAGATCAAGCTCCTAGGGAATGTAGCGCCATGGTGAAATCATGGTTAAGAGAAACGGATGGTAATCAGATCCTTGGCTTGAAGGTTTTAATTGAAGAATTGCCCAATGAAAAACTCACGCACTTAGTTTCTATGTTGTCTGAAGAAGACAAAGGTAAGCTTCGTGCCACAGTTCAGATGTCATTGAAGCCAGCTGAAATGGAAAAGGCCAAAGAATTTATTAGTGCGCAAGTTCGCGATGAAATTCTTAAAGGTGAAAAAATTGATGATCCAGAGTTGCAGGAAATGCTACTGGCGATTTCACCCAAAAAAGCCGCCCAAATGGTAATGGAGCAACCAGAGTTTGTGTCTATGCTTTTCTCTAAACTGACTCCCCGTTTTTTAGGACTTATTCTTGAACAACTGAATGATGAAAATAAGTCTGCGGTACTCAATCAAGCACTTGGGCAGAAAACGTTATCAGATATAAAAGTGTTCAAATCGGTCCTATTTAAATACGCGGATATTGAAATTTTTAGTCCGGCTTTGGAAAAAATAAAATTGATACTTCCCGATTCCAGTCGAAGTACGGAAGAGACTTTGTATCACGCGATTGCTAAACACGGAAATGCTCAATCTGTTAAGGCATGTGCAATGAGGAATTTTCCTTATCAATTAATTACCAGTTTGCCTGGGGATATGCTTAAAGAAGCTTTACTTCAATTCGATTCGATTAAAAGAATCGAATTTCTTGAAACATTGTCGAACGAGGACAAAGAATCTTTAATTAATGCGTTCGCCCCTGCTGGCAGTAAGGCGCGGGATATTTACGAATTTGATTATGAAAGAGTTTTTTCAAATGAAGAAGCAAATGCCCGAATCAAAACTGAGTCCGACACCATTGCGAAAAGTTTTGTCATCCACTTGCGAGATTTTATAAGAAAAAACCCACAATTTAAAGGTAAGGTAACTACGATTGTTAGTCAGTGGGCCGATAGCATGGCGACTGAATTTAATACGATTAATAAATTGAAGATTGTTGTTTAGGTTACACCATGAGCACAAAGAACTTTATTTTACTCCTGTTGTCCTTCTGGTTAGGAGGATGTGTAGGTGATGTTCAAAATTCTTCGAAACAAGACAATTCGGTCTTCAAAAAAAACATCGGTAATTTTAACTATATTGGTGCAATCAATGCTGTTGCTGAATCACAAAAAAAAATAAGGGTCTATTTTCCATCCTATTCCGGTGGGAACGTAGATTACGCAGTTTATATTAACGGTAATTTTCTTATTCCTGCCGCGACTGTGTCCCACAATGCTCTAAATCTGAACCCGAATGGACTTTTATCAGTGGTTATAGATGGATTGAATGCTGCTAGTAAATATGAAATCACTGTTCGTGTCCGTGATGCATCCGATTCTACGATTGAAGATGCTAATACTAATTCTGTCTCGGCCACGACTTTTACGCAACCTATGCCGACTTTTAATGGCCTCTTAGGCCTTGAAAATTTTGCAGGTATCGATGGCCTAACTAAAATCAGAGCTTTCTGGAATGAAGCTTTGCCCACATCTCTTCCTATCGCTGGCCATATGATCTATTACAAAAAGAAAACGGATGTCGTTTTTCAGACAATTCGAATTGAAGATCCTTCAGCTCGTGAAGGAACCATAAGTGGTCTGGTAAAAAACACAGATTATATTTTTAATGTCCGAGCATTTGATAATCAAAACCGCGAGGAAGAAAACTACGAGTATGCCAGTCTCATGACCTTAGATGATACTCTCGTTATTTTCCCAGGAATCTCAGCGGCAACTGTTCCCACCAATGATACCGGCTTCGGAAATATTTTGGTAGAGTGGCCTAAAGCTATTGGCCCAGTTGTGAAGTATCGAATTTTTTGGAAAGAAAGCCTTGATCCAAATCCCATCCTGGCAAGTTTAAACTTCATCGATATCACTGACCTTAAAGCCGTTTCCAGATTAGTGGCAGTTCCCAATAGAAATACCAATTATCAATTTGTCGTTTTGGGATGCCTTGATCTTCCTGCCTGTGCCACTTACAATTCGGCCAGTGCTCTGAATATTAAAAGTGCTACGACTACACCGCCAGTCGCTCCTTTTGCAGGACTCTCGGAAGTACGTTTTGGAATTGATTACGCCATTCTTTCCTGGATAACGATGCCCGATTCTGCTTTAGGTGCCTTCGATGCCTTTCAAGTTTCAAAAATTGAAACTAACAATACAGAGACATTGATTATAGGCACTGGCGCCCCCCTGATTGCCACTTATCCCGTCGCTAAAAGTGCCACAAGTGTTAAGGTCGAAGGATTAATTGAAGGCGAGAAGTATTGCTTCAAAGTAAAATCGACTATTGTTGATCCTGGTCCCGTCTATCGTAATGCCGGCAATGCTTCGGTCGTATGTGGGATTCCCCAATATGTTCGACCTGGTCAAATCCAATGGGTCATGACGACAATACCTGATCCAGAATCGACCAATCCGCTTGATACCATTCAGACGGCCTGCTACTCCCCAACCAAAGATGGATTTACAGTAAAATGGAAGGCTCCAATAGGAGAAGGCACTTTTTCTTCATTTGCTATTTATGTTGAAGAAGGTCCAAGTGCAACTTATACCTCAACGCCAGTCTACATGAACAAAACTGTTGGCGACCCAACTTACATTTTTAATTTCACTGGATTGAATCCTGACACTCAATATGCGGTAGGAATCCGGACTTATTTTTCACAAAATACTATCCAAAAATTTGGGGCAAGCTCTGTTATTCAGACTTGTAAAACCAATCTTGAACCAGTTGTACCCCAAGGTTGGTCTGGCATCATGTCTCTGGGGTCTAAAACTGATGGTCTGAATAACAATGAGATTATTCCTGAAGCCTTTATTCCAAAGGGAGACTTCATTCTTAATCAAGGGATAGCGACAGAAGCTCCCTTTACCATGCCAGTTGATTTTAATAAAATTCAAAACTATTTTGGCTGGGAGCCCGTTGGTTCAAAAATTTCAACTTACGATTCTCGCGGTATGATCAGATTGGCCTGGAAAGATTTTAAGTACCAAGATGGTGGTAATTTCTCTCTCTCCTCTAATTCAACTTCTTTGGGTTACAACGTTTACCGAATGGATTACAAACATTCCGTTCACGCTAGCTCCAGACCAGGAAAGAATCTTACTTCATGGGGCCTACCTCGCAACACTACCCCGCTTAAAGCAAAAAATGTGATTACCACTCAGGGCACTCAGGCGATCGTTGAATTTTATGATTATGATTTTTCTGATGGTGTGACCGATTTATCTAAAGTCTATTGGTATAAGGTTGAACCTGTGGCTTCTGGAAATCATGTTCAACTTCTCTCAACAGCTCCAGACACTGATTACAAAGATTATGTCGTAAAAGTGATTTTACCAAGTAAGAATGTTTCTCTCATTCATCGCTGGATGGCAAACAGGGAAACTTGCGAAAGGATGGGGCGCCAAGCCCTCATTGATCGCAATAAACAATATCGCTGTCCTTATGATGGGATTGCCTCTAAAGCTTACCCTACTGGCTCCTATTACGATGTGGGTGGCCATATTTTGATGGATCGTTTTGAATTGTCTTGTAATATGTCCCGCAATAAATGCAATAACACTGAAACTAAAAAAGGTGCCTGGCAATGTGTGGGAGCTGCCTGCTCCTATATACCTTACGAAGCTGCCAACGGTGACTGCGTAGGTACTGGAACTTTACCAACTGCTTTATCCACTAATGATCCCAATACTCTCAGTTTGGCCGGTGCCGTTTATTATAATCGCAAGAAGTGGGACACCACCAGTTGCTCCATCCATCAAGGTGGCTCATGGAAAGACCTCAATAGTGCTAGCTTAACTCCAGCACAAGCTGCACCTGCTGTTACCAACGCTGCCAATCTGCCACCTTTAACTCGGCTTACTCAGACGCGCATGGGACTTCTGTGTGCTCAGAAATCCATCACTCTTCAGTTGGATACAACGAATACAAAAGTCATTTCCAAACGACTTCAGCGCAAACAAGAATTTGTCTTGGCCAGTGCCCCACCGGAAGATTCTCCAAATCACTACACCTATACCAACGGAGACAATGATCTAGGCTGTAATATTAAATGGGCGAAAGGCTCTAGTCTGACAGTTTATCAAGGGATGCTATACGCTAACCTTTCTCCAAATGATGCTGTTCAAATTGTTCGCGGACCATCGGCTACTGGGTCCAATTTCTCTAAGCACAATGGTGGATTGCATGGGCAAAAGATGAATCAATTGGATTTGCGAAACTTTCGCTACCCTACTACTACCATGGCAGATGCCATGGATTATTCTGGACTTTCTCAGGCAGATTTTTCAATTATCCATGGAAACTGGCCAATGCCAGAGCGTGGCTCAAAATCTGGCCCCGTTTTTGCCGGCGGCTCGCAGGGAATTGATTCCACTATGCTGTGCCTTTCTCGTTACGGAATTCAAGATATGATTGGCAACGTTCCCGAATGGTCCAGTGATCGCTTCTATTGTACCAATATGGATAACTGCGTTCCCGCCACTACCACGACTGAAGACACACAAAATCGCACGTGGTCTTATCTTTCTAAAAAGTCTGAAGTGTATGATATGAAATTTTCTGGAAGTTCTATGGGACTTCCATTAAGAAATTATTTTGGTCCAATTAATGCTCTCACTTTTCCTGTATCTCCAACACTCAATAAGACCTGGTTTAATCATTTCCTTAAATCTACCAGTGATCCCAATGCCTTCCAAAGTGCTGACTTCATTTCCGTTCCACTGGGGCTACCGGTTTCTTGTCAGGGTGGCAAATGTCTTAAAACGCCTTCAACTTTTGATGATAATGCTTCGGTAGCTACCGGACTGCCTAATCCTTTTAGTTTAATTTACGGATTTAATTATGAAGGGGACCTGGCCAGGGCCAGTGTCTTCTATGATTTACAAAGCTCAGCTTTTAATGCCAATGATGGGACAGTTGCAAAATATCTCAGCTTTATTCTAGGTGGATTTCCATGCTCAGCTCGCAGTGAAAATGGCTATAATGAGTATTTACTTCTCCCTGGTAATTTGGACGTAACCAAGCATGCTTGCCTAGATGATAAGTTTGCACCTGGAAGAAATAGTTTTAATTTGACTGTCACTGAAACCGCCTTGAATGATCTAGGTGGTCGCTGCTCCACGATTGCGGCCGAGGATGAAGAAGGCAACTTTACTATCCCGTAATGCTATTATCTCTGACTAAAATATCTGCCATCTTTTCCAACACAAATTTTTTATATTCATTGCGATTAGTAAGGACCTGACACCCGACCTGGCCATTGCGAACCCATGCCACTTTATATTTATTCTCGACACTTAAGCCTTCAAAGGACATGCTGATGGTCATGATTGCGCCCCGACGAAAAAGTTGTTCTTGATCATTAGCATCCAAAAAAAATGATAGACCACCAAGCGAAATATCTTTGAGGTAAAACACTTTTTTCTGTAGTTCTGAAAAGGTAACTTCAAATAAAATGTTCGAGAGTTTTTTTAGCGCCAAACGTTCATATAATCGATTTTCCACTTGGAGCATCCGATTAAAACGCTTACCGAGAAAAGGTAACAAGACTAAAACCGTCAGGATCATTTTTTTAAATGTGCGCATAATTGATTATATCGCGCATATTTTATTCGTAAATACTTCTCACATAAAACCGACTAGATGATGGGGGGTTCAATGAACTTCAAGTTTCACGTCCTTTTCATTTTAGCCTTCAGTGCTATTTTTCTGGCCTCTTGTCAGAAATCGCAAAATCATACGGATGCTCCCCCGGACTATAAACTCGACAATATTTCTGGTGCATCCAATGCTTTACCTACTATTCAGTTCAAATTTCCAGAGACGGAGATCTCAATTCCTGATGCTTCCCATTTGAACATCTCTTGGTTTGCCCGAGATCTCGATGATGATGCTAAAATTAGCATTCGAGTCCTTGCCGGCCCATTAGTTCCTTGCGGAAACGGAATTTTGATTGCTTCTAATCTAAGTGAAAACACAATCAATAATTATACCTTGGATACTTCGCAATTTGTTATGACTCAATTTGTCGTCTGTTTGATCATTGATGATTCCTTTTCTCCGGCCGTCTCAGTTAAGTCACCGATAATCAGCAAAATACTTCCGGTCACATCGCCTAAATTAGTTTCACCTTCAGCAGCTTTAAGTCTGCCTTACTACAATGGTGTTCGACTTAAATGGCAAGACTTCGATGCCTTCTCTCATAGTATTTCGATTAAAGCTTCTGCTACTAATTCTGGTACCTGTTCCGCCGGTCAAACCTTAGTCAGTGGAATTACCGATGCTGATAAAAATAATTACTGGGATTTTTTACCTTCAGTCCATGGAATGTCAGCAGGCACGACTTACCTGTGCTTGGTCTATCAAGATAATTTAGGCAAATTTATCTATTCATTCTCCCCACTTATTACAATTCAGGCAGCAAATTTAAATATTGCGATGAAAACAGATTTTGATAATCCCTCCATACCTGTTGGGGCAGTGCTACACTCCGGAGCAGTTGGGAATAGCACCTATTGGAGCAGTGGTGGAAATGCAGGCCCCCTTTCCCTCGCCCACATCATGCCGGTCGATTCGTTTACACTTGAATTTGGAATGAAGGTTCCTGTCGCCAGTACAAACTTTCAAGGAATGGATAACCTTGCACTGTCAAAAGATAAGTATATTCTTTTTAACGGTCCGAATTTCACACTCTCGCTCTCTCCCTCGATGGGATGGCAAGGTACATTTAAAATTGCCGGAGGCCAGACCGATTTTAGTATCTGGTTAGATGGAGTAAATGAAAATTCTTATAGCTATTTGGCCGATAATAACTGGCACCATGTTGCTATTGTGTGGGATGGAAGAATAGGTGATGTGAAATTATATATCGACGGAAAAATGCCTTTGGTTTTTAATCAAAAAGTCCCCCCAGGTTCTCTCCAGGTTGTTTCTGGCCCTCTGTATTTAGGTAATAATTTTGATGGTGAAATTGATCAGATCGCTCTGACCGATTGGGTACTACCTCAAAGTTTATTATTAAATCATTCTCAAAAATTAAATTCAGGCTTGGCCTACGACAATACTCTTGCCACCGTTCCAGCATTTATCAATCCAATCCATGCAGTCTTACCTGCTCTCTACACTGCTCCTTCAATAGTCGGCAGTAATCCGCTGGTAACCTTGCTAGATATGCCCGTTCCCGTAATTAAATCCACTTCCACTCTAGCAGAAAACCGTTTGACGTTTAAAGGCCGTTATCTCTCTCAGACTGGATCACTTGAAACTGATATCACAATCAATCAACGTGAAGCGGATATCCAAGCTGAGCTGGCAAAAAACTATCACTTTGCTTTGCAACTTTCCGAAGGGCAGTACACTAGCATAAATGCAAGTAACGATCAGGTATTGGTTCTCGCAAATGCAAATCCTAACTTCTCATTGGGTATTTGGTCTGGCTACCAGGAAATGCCAGATAAATTTATCAATAATTTTTCATTGCTGCCAGTCTCCATGAGTTTGACCAATTTGGCCGATGAGGTGATTGGATGTAACGGGCTACCGAATGGTAAATGTCCGGCTCCATTTTCGTCATTGGGATTATTCGCTGAAGATGCTTCTAGAAAAGCAGATCTTTTAGAACCTTATCTGACCGCACTCACTCGTGATGTTGACTTTATTCAGGATGGAAGAGATTTTCTGGATTGGGAAATTACTGGATACAAAATAAATTCGAGGGCCATTCAGCTGCGAGCTCATATGGGGCTGCAATGGGATACATTTCAGAGCCGAAATCTAGCGCGCCTGTACACTAACTACGCCTTCGAAATACAAAACTATGATTTTCCACAGCCGCGCTCGATTAATAGTGCTCCCTATATGATGATGGATGTAGCAGGAAAAAATAGCTTTAATCGATCTTACGAGGAAATGAAGGGAATCAATGGATCAATAGGCGGGACAACATACCCTACTCCACTCTTCATTCCTCTAAATCCGAGTGCTTGGAAAAAAAGTCAAACGGGAAGTCTGGGCTTGTCCTGGATTTGGAATTCACGGAGAAATGAGGGCACCAAGCTCTTTGCTCCGATGGTAAGTGCTCATCAGGAATCAGCAACTCAAGCTTCACTTCCACCTTTTAATTATTTGGCCAACTTGAAATTTATGGGTGTTTGGGGATCTGAGTTTTATAACTCCGGGATTAATTTCCCAATGGATAACAGCACTGATTCAAGGGACTTGATTTGGCCATTGGCCTCAGTGGGATTGGTCCAAGGAGCTCTCTCTCATGCTGATGATTTGATCAAGAATGGCTTTTTACTCGTTTATGAAACGTTTCAAAAAGATTTTAGCATTTCCCTTTCTCCCTTCGACACTCCTATTGCTGTTAGAAAACATTTAACCTTAGAAAAATATCTCATTGCAACTGGGCGCATGCCTTCTTCCATCAAAAATGGCAGCATTCCGGCAAACACTAATGTCACTTTAACTATAAGTGGTAAGACCATAACCTTGGAATCAAGACCACAGGGAAGTCTTTATTATTTTGATAACTCAGCGGCTTTACCTGTTCTGTTGCAATTAGATAAATTTCACGAAATTGGACATCCTCAACGCTGGTCAAAAACAACTTTATTAGAAGCTGAACTCTATGATGATCTGGGAATGAATAGTGGATCGCGAGAAACCAGTCCAAATATCGGAGCGTCTTTAAACTATTCGGCCCATCAAACTTATCTAACTGGAGTCAGCTCAAATTCTCCCATTAAGTATAACTTCACTCCAAACAAAGCTGGCAATCTTAAAATAGAAGCGAATCTTTCAACTTCCGTTGCTACCAATTTTACGATTGAAGTCTTTGATCCAAGCATTTCTTTAATTGTACCGATATATTTAAATTCCCAACTAGTTTCAACCTTTGGTATTTTTCAAACAGTGAACCTAGGAACCATCGCTGGATTAGTTCGCAAAAACTATATCTTGAAAGTTCGTGTCGATGCTCTTGGTAGTCATTGGGATGCATTCACTCTCTCTCCGCTTTAGCCTGTACAGGCTTCGAGCTTACCTTGGGTAAATGATGGGCCAATTCGCTGGGGCAGATCTTTTTGCCTGCCAGTACCGATTAATGATTCTTAAGAATTTTGCAAACTCTTTGCGCCAGATCCTTTGCCGCTTCTACGCAGATATGAATATTGTAATTTGAGGCGGCCCCAGAGCATCCAGGTGCTGACAGCGATCTTTTAATGTTTTCTTGATAACCGTCAAAGATCGGGTAGACCTACCCCGTTACCAGGGTAGACTCCCCACAGAACCGTACGTGCGGATTTCCCGCATACGGCTCTTCAAAATAGGAGTTTACTTTACAGTCTGACATACAGCTTTAATGACCCATAAGGTATTTTCATGAAGGGTCGAATCAGTGGAACTTCCTCCATCAATCTTTTCATCTCGGCCCAACTTACTTTTCCCTTCTGACTTCTTCGTGACAGGCAACGTTTCCAGTATTTTAAAACCTCTTGATAAAAGCTTTGCAACCTTCCGTTATTTCCGGCCATACCGTAGTAATTGTAGTGTCCCCTGAGTACGGCAGTGATTACATTTCCGCTTACGGGGTTGATGCCTATTCATCTCGACGATTCGGCCTGTTCATTCAGATTCCATCAGCTCTGGCATTAGGTTGCCCGTCCTACCAACATGGTTCCTTCACCTCCATCTGCTAAACTTTAAGGTGGTGCTCATTTCAGAGCACAAGCTCACTTCACGCTTTCTTGGCGCGCTATAGCCTGAATTAGCCCTACATTTTACATCTTGAAAACATGGGAGCCCCCCCTTTTTTATGTGTTGATCTCCAATGAAAACTCGAAACCAATAGGTTTAAGGTGAACTACTTATTATCTTTCCCCATTTAAAAGCAATTCCCTGATCGGCTAGGCCGGAGGCTTTTCCGTTTCGGCTTCCATTTTTTAGGAGGGG
>CAMDQH010000028.1 GCA_945905815.1 Bacteriovorax stolpii
ACCAGCGTGGCAGTATTATTAGTAACCTTACCTCTTGCCTCTTCCTCATAATAAATTGCATTCACGTAATGGAGCAATTCATCGGTCCACCGATACCCCTGATGATCCATCTCGACTTGGATCTCATCAACGCTTCCATCAAAGATATCGGTATCATCTTCATTATCTTTTCTTCCAAAATTAGTTGAACCACCTGCAACGGAAAGGGCAGCCGAAAAATTACCTTTTTTGGCATCCACTCTTGGGTCACCTGAAAATTGAAGTTTCGCCCCAAACAAGGTAGGAGACATCATAAATGAAGACAATATAAAAAAATCTAAACGCCTCAAAATCCCCAACTCACCACTGGCATTAAAACCATAGTTAACGGAATCATCATTTAATGGCACATTGGTAGAGGATCCTGAAAAATCCATTTGATATTGCTTACATCCCTGCAGCCGCAGATCTAGTGCTCCTTTGGCGAATTTTCCATGGGTTTCCGGTTAGATCATCCGGGTACAAGCGGTTCTTAAATAGGTGGAGCACGACACGAGACTCAATAGACCGATTTAATAAAGATATTTCATTCTTAGATTCTACATATATTAGACGATGACTGAATAGTACTTCTTAGATTCCCCTCTTTTTGAGAGAATAAACAGATGAAAACTCTTTGCTGGATACGCCGGGACCTAAGACTACATGACAACGCTGCCCTTTCAAATGCCCTCCTTAGTGGCGAAACAACTATCGTTTTTGTTTTCGATTCACATATTTTGGATAAACTCAAAAATAAATCAGATAAACGAGTGACCTTTATTATGCAGTCTCTGCAAGAGATTGAAAAACAACTACAAAAGAAGGGATCATCACTCATAATCAGATATGGGAAACCAGAAGTAGAAATCCCAAAGTTATGTGAAGAGCTTAAGATCCAGAAAGTGTTCACAAACCGTGACTACGAACCCTACGCAAATAAAAGAGATGATGGTGTTTCTAAAAAGTTAAAAATACTCAACATTGATTTTGAAACGTACAAAGATTCCGTTTATTTTGAAAAACATGAAGTTATAAATGGCTCTGGAAGCGTTTATAAAGTTTTTACTCCTTACAAAAACAAGTGGCTCCAGCAGTTTGAAGAGACAGGTAGAACAGTTTCTGATTTTGAGTGTCAGCTCAAGAATGTACGTAAATTTGTGAACGCCAAAAATGTTCTCGAGCATAATTGGTACAAAGAAATTGGTTTTGTGGAAGATTTACCCTTGCTTACTGGCGGAACCTCTGAGGCACTTAAAAGACTCAAAAACTTTGATCGCGTGATCGCTGACTATACAGAAGGCCGAAATTTTCCTGCCCTTAATGGGACATCTAATCTTTCGGTTTATATTCGTTTTGGAAATTTATCCATAAGAGACATGATCAGATTCTCCATTAAAACTAGCTCCGATGGTTCACAAACTTGGCTATCAGAAATTATTTGGCGGGATTTTTATCATATGATTTTGGATTCTCATCCCTATGTGGAAAAAGAGTCCTACAAACGCGAATACGACAATATTAAATGGTTAGGTAAAGAAGAAGATTTCAAGGCCTGGTGTGAAGGCCGCACAGGGTTTCCGATTGTAGATGCGGCCATGCGTTGTCTAAACCAAACAGGTATGATGCATAACCGGCCTCGGATGATAGTCGCCTCTTTCTTATGCAAAATTCTTTTGATTGACTGGAAAAAAGGCGAAAAGTATTTTGCGGATCATCTCCTGGATTTTGATTTCGCTGCAAATAATGGTGGCTGGCAGTGGTCATCGAGTTCAGGTTGCGATGCACAGCCCTACTTTCGTATCTTTAATCCTTATACTCAGAGTGAAAAATTTGATCAAGATGGTCAATTCATTCGAGAATGGATTCCAGAACTAGCACATGCCACAAAAAAAGAAATTCACAGACCTGACAAAGATAAGTTTAAAAATTATCCGGCCCCAATCGTTTCTTATGAGCAGAATAGAATTCGCTGTTTAGCAATGTATGCGGCCGTAATCGCAAAGAAGTAATGGCCACGTCTTTAATTTACTTGGTTTGCTGAGGAACTTTCTGGAGATCTTTTAGATCAAAAGACTGAGCTCTCAAATTGCCTAAAATTTCTTGGTAAACATTTTCCGGTAGTGTTGGGGTTCGCGCCATAATCCAGACATTCTTTCGGTTGGGCACAGCAATCACAGTATATGAATAGTCTGAAGCAAGATCAGTAATGAGATAAGCAAATTTCAGAGGCCAGAACGGTTGTATTCTCCATTCGGCATAGGTTTTTTTGTTATAGATAAAGGCTTTTTGAGGGTAAGATTTTTCTTTGCCATCGAAACTATCCAGATTAAATTTAAAATCAACGTCAATACGGTCCTCTTCATCATTCCACGTATACGTTTCGATTGCATTGTAAGCACCCTTTTCAATAAAAGTTGGGATATTGGCTATTACGTACCACTTACCCATAAACCGATTTATATCGACATAATCGACTGTTTTAACCGGACTGCTATGGCTAGTTGAACAAGAACTCATGAGTAACAGAAGCAAAGTGGTATAATTCTTCATATTAATATCTTATCAGATTATCTAGCAATTACCTTGGAACAAAACTTAAGCAAGCAGTTTTTAAAAAAAATCCATGTTAACAATAGTTTTACCTAACTCTGTTTTACTCAGACATTCAACCTTAAGCTTTATTTCAAAACGAACTGGACTTACGAGCTCTTCGACAGCAGCGATTATTTGAGGCGCCAGATTTTGTTCATAAATAAAGACGAGTACTTTTCCCTTCCTCTCATTTGAAGTCAAAAATAGATCCATCTTGCCCCAACATCCGTTATCCAGCATAAAGTGATCTAGCTTGTTTTTAAGTTCGGCCAAGGAAATCAAAAGACCAGAGGATTTAAATGATCCATCAAGTCGCCCAAGCGGAATAATTCCCGTGTCAAAAATCTCAGCTCGATCAGATAAAGGATAAAACCCTTCAGAATCGAGGACACTTTTTGCCATTTTTATTTCCCAGAAATGATTTTTAACAAATTCACAAGTATAAAGGGATCGACTCTTAACCCAAATTCTTTTCAAATTATCAGTTTTAACTTCATGATGTGGTAAAAGTTTTAAACCATGAATGAGATCTCCTCCCGTTGCGAGCCCAGAAGCAACTTCAGTCATGCCAAAAGTTCGAACCAATGGCCATCCAAGTGCAATGGCACGTCTTTCAAGTTCCTCACCCAAAAAATCCCCCCCCACTAAAACAATTTTGAGAATAGGCGGACAGGAGACATTGAGTGCAACTAAATCATAAATCTGTGCAGGCACGAGCGAAATAACTGTGACATTTTGTAATGTGATATTTTCAGCAATAGTAGATGGATTCCAAGGGTGAAGGATCGCTGGTTTCTGATCTACAAGTAAACTTCTGACATAAATACTTAAACCGGCAATATGATAAGGAGGCAGGCATAGGCCCCAGCGGTCAAGGTGTGTAAGCTTAAGTCTTTCATGAACTGCCAAGGCACTCGTAAAAAGTGCTTCAAATGATAATGCATAACCTTTAGGATTTTGAGATGTCGTTCCAGAAGACAAAATACAAAATTGTCCTGAGATGCCATTATTCTGGAGCAGCTGACTAATCTCAGATGTTAAGTAATGCAATCTGGGAGGAAGAAAAAATTGATTCTCACGTTTTTTTTCAATCATTAAATCGTACATAGCGATTCCCATTTTTTGTCCTTAAGATCCGAAAGGAATGACTCAAGAACATCTTTACACAATTGAAACCCTTCTTTGTAGTTGCCCGTGAAAAGTTCCGGTACTTGTTGATAAAGACAAGGGGTTATTAGTCCATGGCATAATTCCAAATCTCCATACTCAATCAGTTCTTGATAAGTGAGATAATTGCCAAGCAAGTGCCCCATAGGAGCACTAAAAATCACATGTGCGGCCTGGGAAGGAAACAGTTCACGGTAAGGTTTATAAACTTTGACTTGGTACGGATGACCTGAAATAAAATCCTGCGCCTTTGGTAAGTTGACAATACTCCAATCGGCTCGATTCAAGGGATCTTCAATATATTCAATAAAAGGGAGAAACTCTGGGGTAATTACTTTTTCAAAAAAAGGCCAATCCTCTGCTGAAAAAATCCCATTCGCATCTAGTCTTATCGAATGGCCTGCTTGGATTAATGGAATAAATGCCAAATCCGATTTATGCAATAGCTTATATTTAAGTATTGTTGCCTGAGGTATTGTACCTTGAATAAATAATTCATGATTTTTAAATTTGAAAAATGAATCATTTTTAAGCGGCCAGGTAAGTCTGAGATGTGCTTTTTTCTGCGCCGGAGATTTTGCTTCTTTAAAACTTTCAAGAAATTTATCAACGGGGTCATCCCCTAGCTCGGGATGAGGAAAATACTCCCAGAAACTAATTGCCCCATTTTTTTCACCCATGAGAAAAACACCTTCTCGCTCTGAGAGATTTTCTCTTGCATTTGGAGGACGTAAGGGAGTTAAAAAAAACTTATGAAAAGAGATGTTCATAAAAAAGACTCAAAAAAAGTAGTAGTGAAAAGACGATAAGATGTATACCTGCTATTTTTAGACCTAAGTTAAGTTTCTCGTACTTTTCCCAGATCACAATTTTCGCCAATTTGATACTTACAGGTAGTGCAAGCATCATCCACCAAAGATTTGAAACGCCTTCTAGAAGAAAAATAAAACAATAGGGTAAATAGATTGTAAAGAGAGTCAGGATTTTGTACTTAGTTTCACTCATTCGGGTAGCTAAAGTCAGCTTCCCTACCTTCCTATCTTCATCCCTATCACGTAAATTGTTAATACATATGAGAGTCATGGTAAGAAAACCATAAATTGAAGCAAGACTCAGAACGTCTGGATGCAAACTATTTGTATAAATATAGTAAGAGCCAAAGACTGAAAATAACCCAAAAAATAAAAAAACAAAAATCTCGCCCAAACCCTTATAGGCAAGTGGTAAAGGTCCACCTGTATAGCCGTAAGAAAGATATAAAGAAAGCAGACCAGGTATCAAAATTATTGGTCCGCCTTTATAAATTAAAGGAATAGCAAAAAGAATTGCCGCAATCAGAGATCCAAATGCCCAATTACGAATGCTATTTTGACCAACGAGCCCTGAACTTGTAACGCGAACAGGACCATGACGGAATGTATCTGCCCCTTTTTGGAAATCAATTAAATCATTGAAGAAATTTGTCGCCAACTGAATACATAAAGCACTCAAAATGCATAAAACAACCAGGTAAGGACTGACAGAGAAATGATGAGATATCGACAGCATATAACTCATTAACGGAGGAATAATTGCAGCTACAAGTGTTTTTGGTCTGGTTGCAAGCAAAAAATTTCTCATAAGACTAATTCTCGTTTCAATATTGGAATTAACGAATCCGGCCTAAGATAAACGCGATGATCGGAAACAACTTCGATACATCTAATTGAAGAGCTAGTTAGCTGTTTGGCAATGCTTGAATATTTCTCGTCATACTTACCGTATATAAAACTAATTTTATTTTTATGTTCAATCATCTTTGGCAGATAGTTCTCCTGTTCGGACAAGCGGTATGAGTCAAAATAATTACGATGCGCCTTAAACAATTCACGGGGGAAATTTTTATTGACCTGACTTTGGTTAAATAAATCAAGGGTGTCCCAGAACTTTAGAAAATCATCTACTCCAAGGGTATCCATCTTTTGAATAATTTGATCTTCCCAAGCCTTCCTATTGGGTTTGTCTTGTTCATCTAGTCCAGGATGCGAACTTAAAAGAATAAGCCTCTTGATGTTAAATTTTAAATCAATTGCAAGCTTCGTCGCAATCCGACCACCCATCGAATAACCAACGACAATATCTTCTTCTGTTACATCTGTGGGAAGGTTTTCAAGATCATATACTCGACAATCGCCAATCTCTAAGTATGGATTCCAAATGTCAGCACCGCCAAAAAGGCCGGAGATAAAATGAATCATGCTTCCCAACTTCTTAGCAATTCCAAGGTTTCAAAGTTAGATGGATTAACTTCAAAAACCTGAACAGAATTAAAAAATTCAAAATCGTTTCGAGCATAAGTCAAACCAAAGGCGTGAGTAATTTTTTCAAAATTAAAACCATGCTCCATAATCATACGGGGATTCATCTTCATGACATTAAAGATTTGACCGCCAAAATTATTTAAAATTATGAGTTTAAGATTTTGAGGTATAGAAGCGAGAGATGAGAGATCATATTGCGTTGTAATATCACCTAAAATGCAATAGACAATTTCACTTGTACTGTGGGCAAGACCGATTGCTGTCGATAGTTGTCCGTCAATTCCATTTGCCCCTCGATTAGCAAATATTTTAAAATCTCTAGTCTGGATCATTTCAAAAAAACGTATTGAAAGAGAGTTTCCGATAAAAACATGGGATCTCTCAGGTAAATATCCCTGCAGTCTCATGTGGAAGCTTAATTCTGAATGAGGATACTTGATAAGAAGCTGATTTAAGTCCTGGTATTTTTTTTGAGGCAGAGTAAATGGCTTAATGATTGCGAGACTACTCTTCCATTTTTCTAAGCAGGTCAATTCCTTAGAAGAATATTTCATGAGGGCCCCGTAGGATAACGCTCCAAGGCCCCTTGAATCAAAACTAAACGTTGGTAGATGTTTTTTTTCAAGAAGTCGCCAGGCCTTACTTAACGGAGTATGCCCAATTCGAATAACGCTGGTAAATAATTTCTCATTGATAAGTTTTATACAGTCTGTTTCATATTTTATTGTGGAAAGATCATGTCCCTGGCTTAGGGTTTCAGCATAAAAAGGAATTCCCGTTTGTATGAGGTGTTTAACAAAATCACGCATACTATCGGATTCATGACTAACAAGAATCAATGGACGGGGATGCTCTTTGAGAAATAGTTCGAACCCATCCCACGAATTTTCATAAAAAGGTGCATGAGAAGAATCAATCTCGTTTTCATTTTCAATAATAACATTAATATGGGCCGGATAACTCAACTTCGAAAAATCAAGACTTTGAAGTTCATGCGTGGAGACTTCTAAAAAGGTTCTTCGGTACTCACGAGATATAATTTCATGATTAATTGTTTGGGGAGCACCGGTTTTTTGCATCCTTGCGGGACGGTCGCCAGTTATAAGCAAAAGAGGCACATCAGAATAATAAGCTTCCACCATAGCAGACAGACACTCCGAAACAGCGGTACCTGAAGTTGTACAAATAGCAACTGGTTGCTTGGTCGACTTAGCGAAACCCAGTGCTTTAAAGCTAGCTGCTCGTTCATCAATCTCTAAGCTAAGAGATTCTGTATTGAATAAAGACAACAAGGTTTGATTCCTGGCACCTGTACAAAAATAAGTAAATGGCAGCTCAGAGAGCTTCATAATAGAATTTCTCTTGTCGCTTCAATTTTTTGATAAATTTCATTTAACTCACTGCTCTCAACTGATGCATCGACTACTCCGGCACCAGCTTCAAGGATAAGTTTATTATCTTTTAATTGTATGTTTCGGATCATCACGAGTGATCGTTCTTTGTTATCATAGCTGACCTTGAACACTGACCCATGTAGCCGTTCAGGAAAAGCTTTATAGTATTCTGTCTGCAGGAGAAAAGGTCTGGCCTTGTGCCTAGGATATCCACCTAGTGCTGCTGTGGGAGACATTGCCTTAATCAATTCATCTGAATTGAAATTCGTTTTGAGTTTGCCTTCAATCAAAGTTTTTAAATGCACTAAACGCCCATAGGATGCAGTATGAGTGTTAAGTCTTTGTAGTTCCAGGCAAAAAGGAGCTAAGTCCTCCATGATATTTTTAATAACGAGATCGTGTTCGTGTCGATTTTTTTTAGATAAAAGAAGTTCCGCCCCTTGAGAAACAGGAGCTGTTCCGGCCAAAGCAAAACTTTTTATTGAGTCGCCTTCGCAATCAAATAAAATTTCAGGAGTGGAGCCAATGATGGCGTAATGATTTTCCCAAAAGCCGTAAGGTTCCCCTATCGTCGTAAACAAGGCTTGGTGGATGGCATGTTTTTTTAAATCTTCCGGCCGATCAACTGTATATTCGACCCGAGACATCAACACTGCTTTTTTTAAATCAGGCTGGGCCGCTCGATAAAGGCTAAAATCTTTTTGAAATGCATCTTCAAATTTTTGCTCATTTACTAATTCAAACCTGAGGGATTCTTGGGGTAATATCGCTTGTATTTCACTCAATGTGACAATAACTATATCTTCAGGATGATAAAACTTTTTTTCTTGATTATAGAAATCTCTTATCTCAAACTGGATTGAACCCGTGGAAGGGTATTGTTTCCAAGACCCACCTTTAGCAAGTACAATTTTCTCCTTTTTATCCAAGGAAAAAAAACACCCCGTTTGGTAAAAATTTTTATCAAACCAGCCAGATAAATCCATTAATACACCCAAGGAAATTTATTCCATTCTGGTTCTCTTTTACCTAGAAAAGCTTCTTTACCTTCTTTCGCCTCATCAGAACCATAGGCCAGACGTGTCGCCTCTCCAGCAAAAATTTGTTGGCCAACCATTCCATCGTCTATCATGTTAAAAGCAAATTTAAGCATTTTCATAGCGGTTGGTGATTTTTGGCAAATGATGTGTGCCCAGGCAAGAGCTTCTGTTTCCAGGTCAGCATGAGCAACGACTTTATTGACCATACCCATTTGAAAAGCTTCTTCAGCTGAATAGGTTTGACCAAGAAAGAAAATTTCTCGCGCTCTTTTTTGGCCGATTTGTTTTGCCAGGTAAGCGGAACCGTATCCACCGTCAAAACTTGCAACATCAGGATCAGTTTGACGAAATTTTGCATGTTCCCTAGAAGCAATGGTTAAATCACAAACGCAATGAAGAGAATGTCCTCCTCCAACTGCCCACCCTGGTACTGCAGCAATAACTATTTTTGGCATAAACCTAATCATGCGCTGAACTTCTAAAATATGGAGCCTTCCGTGGGGCAGATGACTCTCTTCTTCATCATATTCGTAACCTGTTTTACCTCTCACATTTTGATCCCCTCCTGCACTAAAAGAATAAACTCCATCTTTAGACGAGGGGCCATTGCCTGTAAGAATAATTGCACCTACATCATTTTGGCGATGGGCCCATTCGAAAGCAGTTAAGAGTTCGTCAACAGTTAGAGGCCTAAAAGCATTACGCATGTCTGGCCTATTGAAGGCAATTCGTACTGCTCCAGTTGAATTTGCTTTATGAAGGGTAATATCTTTAAAAGAATATCCTTTGATCTCTGACCAGGCGTTGTCATTAAAAATCGGAGAAATCATATGGACCTCACTTCTTAGCTTGATAAATGTATGCTATCCCTCCAAAAAGGGGGGTAAAGGAAAGATGCTTAAAATCAGTATGTTGTTTCAGAAGATCCAAAAAATTTTCACCAGACGGAAAGCTAGCAGATGAAGTAATCAAATAATCATAAGCATCGCCGCGACCACTGATGAAACTAAAAACGGGAAAATAAATTTTAAGCAATCCAAAATACAAAAAAGAAAAAAAACTATTTTCAGGCCTTCCAAACTCTAAAATATATGTCGAACTTGAGACGCGCGAAAGCTCTTTAAGTGCTAGTGGTAAATCTTCAACATTTCTAATTCCAAAAGAAACTGTAGCTGATTCAAAGGATTTATCTGGAAATGGTAAGGCACTAAGATCAGAGACTTGAAATTTAACCTTAGAGCCGGCCGCCTCGCCTCTTTTAAGAGCGAGTTTTATCATTTGAGGTGAAAAATCTATCGCTGTTATACTATGTGATCCAAGCTTCTCTATTAAAAAAGCAATGTCTCCGGTTCCTGTAGCACAATCAAGAACCCGGTTTTCATTTTCAGAAGTAGCAAGTTTGGCCAACTTGTTTTTCCAAAGACGATGAGTCCCCATGGATAAGATATCATTCAAGATATCGTATCTTCCTGAGATATCGTCAAACATTGTCTTAATAAATTCGGCTTTAGGCATATTATACTCTTAGTACTTTATTAAAATGAGGAGCAAGTTCTTTAATTTTTTGGACGAGCTCAGTCGCGATCTCAGGCCCAATTGATTGTTGTCCATCTGAAAGAGCGTTATCAGGATCAGGGTGAACCTCAACCATAATTCCATCTGCTCCTGCGGCCAATGCTGCAACTGCTGCATCCGAAACATAACGACGATCGCCCATGGCATGAGAAGGATCAACAATGACTTTAAAAGCAGTATTTTTCTTTAAATAAATAACGCTTCCAAGATCGAGAAGATTTCTAAGCTTATTATCAAAAGACCTTACGCCTCTTTCACACAAAATAATGTTTTCCTGCCCTAATGCTTGCAAATACTCAGAGGCACCAAGCCATTCACTTATGGTGGCACTAAAGCCTCGTTTCAATATAACCGGCACTTGATAATTACCAAGCTCTTTTAAGAGTTCATAGTTATACATATTGCGGGCACCTACTTGAAAACAACTTACAATCGGCAGGAGACCATCAATTTGTCGGGGATCAGTGATCTCTGTTACAAAACTCAATTTATGACTTTTTTTAATTTCTTTTATTAATTCAATTCCGACAATTCCAAGGCCTTGGAAAGAGTTTTTATTTGTCCGCATTTTATAAATGCCACCCCTTATTACAGAGGGACCAAATGGCAAACTTAAAATCGCCTTCATTTGTTCAGAACTCTCAACGGCACATGGGCCGCCAATGAATAAAAATTCGTTTTTATCTATAAAAGGTGTTTCATTTTTCATCTTACACGTCCTTGAACACCCTCGAGGAACTGTAATACACTTTTATATTCATCGGATGAATGAGAGATATTTTCTTTTTCAGCAAGTACAAACAATAGGTGATACGTCTCTTCGAACAATTCGGTGACTTTTTCGAAAGTTTTTAATTTTGCGTCCTCTATTTGATTATCTGTCCATGGAGGATTATCAAATTTTGTGCCGCGAAGTTGGTATATCGCATAATAAAGTTCTGGATAGCTCTGGATAAGATTCAGAGTCGTAAAATTGATTAACCCTTCTTTTAAATCTTTTGCATACTCCTTACCTGAAGATAAAGAGTAGTCCAAATTATCATCAACCAATTGAAAGGCAAGGCCAAGTTTAAAACCAAGCTGTTTACAGATCTCTTGAGACTCTAAGCTTAGTCCAGTCGTTACTGCTACTGAATGACAATTCCAGGCTATAAGTGCCCCGGTTTTTTTAAGGGCCACAGACTCTAAGTCTTCCCAATTTACATGTGCTTTCAATTTTAGTTCATCTTGTTCAAATTCTCCTGCTACAATTTCTTCTAACGTTTCAGCAAGAGTTTTCAAGATTTCATATTTTTCAAGTCGCACAAGTTCAGCAATGACACTTGCCAATAAATAGTCCCCGGCCAAGACCGCTTTCGAATTGGGCATAAAAGAGTTTAATGTTGGCCGGTCACGTCTTATGAAAGCATTATCTACAACATCATCATGTATAAGGGACGCATTATGTATGAGCTCACTGGCCCAACAGATATCTCTACAATTTTCTTCCCCAAGTTTGAGCAATTTGCCTAATTGCATAGTCAGTTTGGGACGAAAAAGTTTTCCTGGGCTTTCTAAGTGATTGTTAAGGATCTTATATACTACTGATCCTGATCGGATTTTATCTGCTGCCATACCTAAATTAAGCATAGAAAGCCCTTTTTTAATGTCCAGTTTAAGCTTCCTTAAACTACCCTAGCTCCCTTGGTTTTGCTTAACCCATTTGGCCTGTCTAGTTTTTGATACATGTTTGTTTAAACTATTTCCGGCTTAAATTAGATGCTGCAATTAACTTCAAATTCAAATATAGTTCATGTATGAACACGGCCTTAGTTATTCTCGGTGACCAACTTTTTCCAATTAAGTTTTATGCCTCATTGCCGCATAAATTAGTTTTTATGGCAGAAGATGTTGGGCTTGCAACTCATTACAAATATCATAAGCACAAGATAGCCTTTTTTTTCGCCTCAATGCGTTCATATGCTGATGAACTTCGTGAATTAAAATTCAATTTAACTTACATGGAACTTTCAGATATAAGTTTCATAGACGGTCTAAAATCTTTTGTAAAAAAAAACAAAGTTTCTAAAATCTGCATGGCCGAAGTGCAGGATAAGTTTTTTGAATCATTACTGGTTTCTTTTTTTATGGAAAACAATATTACTCATGAATTTCTTGAGTCCCCCATGTTTTTATGTCCCCGAACAGAATTTAAAAAATACCTCCTAAAACATCCAAAGCCTTTCATGAAATCTTTTTATGAAAAAGAAAGAAAAAGACTCAGTATTCTTTTAACTCCAAGCGGGACACCTGTTGGTGGGCAATGGAGCTTTGATGACGAGAATAGAAAAAAAGCGCCAAAAGTATTAACAAATCTTAAGATTTTAGAGCACCCTAAAAATGTAACCCTAAACGAGGTGATAATATTAATTAATAAAAAGTTCCCATCTCATCCAGGTTCTCTTGATAATTTCTGGCTCCCAGTAAATAGAAAAGAGTCGTTAAAAACTCTTAAACATTTCTTAAAAAATCATTTAGCTGATTTTGGAAGCTATCAAGATGCAATTACTACACGAGACCCCTTTTTATTTCATTCGATGATCTCTCCTATGCTCAACAATGGATTAATCACACCGCAAGAAGTCATTGAGCACACGTTGAAAACGATGAGTGAAAACTCAGAAATACCACTTCATTCTGTTGAGGGCTTTTTAAGGCAAATCTTAGGATGGAGAGAATTTGTAAGAGGAATCTATCAGAATTTTTCAGAAAAAGAAGAAAACACGAATTTCTTTAATCATCAAAGAAAACTTTCAAGCCACTGGTACGATGGAACAACAGGAATTTTGCCTGTTGATGATGCTATTAAAAAAGCTAACAAGTATGGTTATTGTCACCATATTGAGCGACTGATGATTCTATCCAATATCATGCTCTTGTCAGAGATTGACCCCAAAGAAGTTCATAGATGGTTTATGGAAATGTTTGTTGATAGTGCAGACTGGGTCATGGGACCTAACGTATACGGGATGGGACAATTTTCCGATGGAGGATTATTTGCTACCAAGCCATATATTTCAGGAAGTAATTATATCCTTAAAATGTCTGATTATAAAAAAAATGATGAATGGACTAATATCTGGGATGGTCTTTACTGGAGATTTATCGATAAACACTCTGTGTTTTTCTCAAAAAATCACCGAATGAATATGATGGTTAAGCTATCTGAGAAGATGGATCCCGATAAGAAATTAAAATTGTTTGAATTTGCAGAAATTTTTATCAAATCTAAAACAATCTAGATCGCTCTTATGAAAAGAAATAGATTAAAAACAAATAACATAAATGCGGGAAGCATAGCAATTAACGGATCTTTAATCCTAATGCGAGCACACATACCTAGCAGCATTAAAAGAGCTAGACCAGCCGAAGCAAGCACTAGAAGTATGTGCGAATAAAAACCTAAAATTAAGCCGATTGCACCTAATATCTCCAGAACTCCCGTTAATTTCCTAAAGCGTAGCAGGCCATAGCGTTTAAACTCTATGATTGTATCCTTTGAAAATAGACAAAGTGGTCCATAGAATAGAAACGCCACAATTGAGGCTATTTGAACTCCAAATTCAGTTGTTTGCATTTTGTCTCACTCTTGTCGAATAGAAAAATTTGTCATGAAGTTGTTAGTTTCAGTAAAATATTAGCATACTAAAATGATTCTTATAACACTAGGGCCCTAAATGACTTGGACAATAGCTAACATTTTACAAGTTATCATGGCCGGTGGATTAATCAACGTATGGTTACTTCGTTTTAATAAACACACTCCATTCAGAGGGGGATCTTCTAAATCAATCATTGAAGAATTCGCCACCTACGGCTTACCTGCTTGGTTTAGTTATTTAGTGGGAGCTCTCAAGATATCATCGGCAATACTGCTTATCGCCGGCATCTGGTTGCCTCAGCTGGTTCTTCCTGTTTCAAGTCTCGTTTCATCTCTAATGGTTGGTGCAATTTTAATGCATCTTAAGATACGGGATCCTCTTATAAAGTCATTACCTGCATTATTAATGCTCATTTTAGGTTTAAGCATCATTTTGATGACTGCCTAAGTTTATAAAATGGCTTAAATTTAACTTTGAGTTCCTTACAGTAACCTTGCCCAATAAATTCTTTCGCTCTTAAATCTGATCCTAGCTGGGATGAAAAATTGTCTTGGAATTTTTTTATTTCTAAGTCATTGAATTGCCAAGGAATATGTTCCACAATGCCATGAAGTGAATCTCGGTTTCTTTTTGTAAATAAACCATACCTTTCAGTTGCCCATAGATCAAAGAGACTGCTTGTTTTCTTGTCTCCTATTTCTGCCAAAATTTCGAGTGACGTATCAGAGTTCTGACTTTTGCAAAAATAAGAATTTTGATTTATTTCAATTTTAATAGCCGCTAAACGATAAGGCAGAGAAAAAATACTTCTCGCAATAAAAATAGCCGGTCTTAAATCAGCATCTAAAGTGAAAAAATAGACTCCCTTAATTCCATCTACTTCAACATAAGTCCTGAGATTTAATTCATTTAATTTAGTCAGGCCTGGAACAGAAGGTAAGAAGGGAAATCGAATACTATCCATTTTGAATGAGACAATTGAAATAACTGCTTTGCCATTATATTCATCAAGCTTAAACGGTACATGACTCTGTAAAAGCTTAGGCTCCACCTGATAATGCAAGAAGAGCACGTCTTTCCACGTTTGGGCCATAATCCAGCCTCTGCTTTGGAGCGTAAGTGCCCAGAAATAAAGTAGCGGCTGAAGACAAGTTCTCCCCCATAGTAAAACAGGACTCGAAAAACCAAAGATCGGTATCTGAAACCAAGAAACATATATATGAATCGGAGTAAGAATCAAAAACCATAAGGCAGTCAGTCTCGCTGATATGTCCCTAAACCTAATTGTCCACAATCCAAATGCCAAAGAAGCTTCAATAACTCCTGCGCAAAAGTTGATAAGTAACTTGTTATCAAAAGGAATTGCCGGGTTAAACAACTGTGGCATAAAAAAATGTAACAAACTGGCAAAAAATAAAATCAAGGTTAGGATAAATCGTGACATTTAGCCCATCAACTTCTGTTCACTTATGTTTATGAGAGTAAATTCATTCATCATGATCTTCTTTCCCATCATTTCAATATGGCCACGGAATCTAAAAGAGTTTTCAATGTGGTCGAGTAATTCCACCTTAATGTCTAGAGTTTCACCGGGTCTGGCAAAGTTTTTATATTTTGCCATGTGGATGGCCCGTAGGACTCCCAAGGCCCAGCCTTTTGTTTTCTCTGAATCGTAGTCAGGAATGGGTGAATGGTGCTCGCTTATCATGAGCCCAGCGGCCTGAGTAGTCATCTCCTGCATGATCGCACCGGGAACAATAGGCACGTGCGGAAAATGTCCTAAGAGATAAAACTCATCTCCTTGAGGGGTAACTTGCGCATGCAAGTAATGATCAGAGTGTTCAACCACGTTAGAAAGAAAAAGATATGGGGGCCTATGATGAAGACGTTTCTGAATATTCATATACTTCCTTGGAATAAAGACAATTTCGTCTAAGTTTTGTCACTTGTAAAAAGAATTTCAACATCTAAAATGATAATATGAGCATATCACGCAAGCTGAAAAGCAAGTTTGAAACTTTTACGATTGAAGACACTGACCGGATCGTCAGAATGGGATGGGAAGATCGAACGAGCTACCAGGCGATTGAATTACAATTTGGTTTAACACCTTCTGAGTTAGTTCACTTTATGCGTTTTACTTTAGACCATAGCAGTTTCAAAAGATGGCGCAGAAGAGTTTTCGAGCAGGGCAAACTAAAGAACTCGCCACACAAAGATTTTCGGTTTAAGTGCAAATCCCAGAGGATGGATGGAAGTACCAAGAATTATAAATAAGGCCAAATGATTAAGATCAGAAGTTTTAAGGTCCACAGGAATGTCCTTATCCAGTTTGTTTGAACCAGTCGCCCAATTAATATTGTATTCTTACCTTCAAGTAACTTTTCATGCAAAGGGACTTGGATAAAGAAAGTGGATAGCCAAATAAGAATAACTAAAAACACGCTTACAGAAGAATACACGGTAGTTTTTTCGTAAAAAATCCAGCAAGTGACAAATAGCTCTGTCAGCATGAGAGGAATTGTAACAAACGAAATACCTCGCTGATGAGATATCATTGCCACGGAAAAATCCTCTTCCTCATAATAAAAGAAACTGGGGTAATGGAGAATCTGAACTATCCATATAAGAACAAACAGTCCAAAACTGACAAGAAGATTTATGTGATCAGGCGAGAAATGTTTTATCACGCTTGTACTTCTCTTTTAATAAATTAAAAAATGATGGCCACCAAATGAGATCGTTGAAAATGATGATCACCCCAAACGCCAAGGGAAACCGGTTAGTCAAAAGTGCTTGGGCAAAGCCAATGGGACCCAGGATTTTACCTAAGAAGCCCACTAAGACGATAGGAAAGTGTCGATATGGATCAGAGGCCGCTATCCAATAACCAACCCCATAGACTCCCACAATCATCCCTACACATTGCCAAATCTCGGGATAATTATTTTTCTCCATCCCTAGTAATTCAAACATGGCATTGGGGAATAAAATAACCCATGCACCCCAGATCACATTATAAATGGCCGCAAGCTTAAGAGCTTTCATAATATTACCTGTAAATGATTTGTGAAATGATTTCAGTTTTGACTGACTGAAGAATGAAACCATTCTCAAGGGTCTTTTTAATTAATAGATCGGCCTTCTTCTTGTCTGAAGGATTACTCAATTCAATTATTAATTTACATGCCTTCATTACAGGTTTTAAATTTTCATTTTTATCTACAATTAATTCGCTAGAGACATTCAGTTGGTCAAAACTCAAACGTGAATATTCAGCGTAGACCTTAAATGTTGCGACAAAGCAATTCTGAAGCGAGAGAAGAAAAAAATCTTCCGGACTAAAAGCTCCGCCGGCCCCCTCAAACTCCTTAGGGACAGAGCACGTTGTATCCAAACCAGAAGATGTAACCTTCCACTCATTTTGTATTCCTGAACTGGCCCTACTTGCACCATGAAAAGAAATCGGATAGCTGATCATATAAACCTCATTTATTAATCAATTGATTTCCAAAGACGTAATTTTTCATCTGGAGTCAGATTTTCCAGGCCTCTGGAGCTTTCAGTAATAGTTTCTGAGCCATTTTTCTTAACCCCTCTCATCATCATGCACATATGGGAACCAGAAACCTTAACCAAAACGGCACGGGCACCAATGAGTGTCATCAAGCCGGAACAAATTTGATCAGTAAGCCTTTCTTGGACCTGGAGCCTTTTTGCAAAAACATCAACAAGTCTGGGTATTTTTGATAGTCCAATAATTTTATCGCTGGGATAGTAGGCCACACTCGCTCTGCCCCAAAATGGCAGCATGTGATGCTCGCATAAAGAAAAGAAATCAATATCTTTAATGCTAATCAGGCCAGCGCCTTCGCCGGGAAATATTCCCTCTCCAACAGCATCAGCTGGAGTCAATAAATATCCAGAGCAAACTTCATGAATGGCTTTAGAAAATCTCTGAGGGGTATTTAAAAGTCCCTCCCTCTGAGGGTTTTCGCCTACTGACTTTAAAATGAGTTCACCTGCCATCTTGGCATAGTCCATATGTGTTGGGTTAAAAATGGCTTGATTTAAATCAAGTCCTCTATCAGAATTTTTCAATTTCAAGTCCTTTGCCTTGTTTTTTAAGTGGGGCTTAATCCTCTAGCCACATATACTTATAGTTTAATACATTGTAAACAGCAACAAACATCTCTTGGACATTAAAATGCTGTCCCAAGTGATTGTTATTAAAGCGCCGTCGAAAGAAAGTTAAATCGTTCGTGACTTTAAGTTCAGGACACTGTAAACTCTATTTAAAATACAGTAGGTAAAAATCTATGAAAAACAACAATCTACCTGAACTTGAATACCTAGCCGACCTGGTGGGAGAATTTATTGAGTACTGGGGTTTTAAAAAGATCCATGGAAAGATTTGGCTCAATCTCTATTTAAGTGATGCTCCCCTGGATGCAGCTGCGCTAATGGCAAAGCTTAATGTGTCCAAGGCACTCATAAGTATATCAATCAAGGATCTACTTGAATTTGAAGTAATCATTGAGCATGGACTTAGCCCAGAGGGTACAAGAATCTATGGAGCAAACCCTGACCTCCACACGGTTATTAGTCATGTCCTAAGACAAAGAGAAAAGGTAATGATGGGTAAAATTCAAGCAGCATTTTTGCAATTGAAAAACATTTCCAAAGAAGAAATTTCTATAAATAGAATAGAGTTTAGTCGAGTCAAAGAATTAGACCGCTTCATTAAGAACGGTGAAAAAGGTTTAAATACTTTGATGGCGATTCTTTAAAAAGGTAATACAATGAATGATTTTAACATTCAGGCTGCATCATTAATCAGTGGAGTTTCGGTCCACCAAATCAGAGCTTGGGAACGAAGATATAATGCTGTCAGACCTAGAAGGCTGGACAATAATTTCAGGTCTTATACACAAGAAGATATAACAAGACTGAAGTTGTTAGGTACTCTAACAAAACATGGTATTGCCATAAGTAAGATTGCAGCCTTAGATGTTGCCGAACTACAGTATCAGAACGAGTTACTAACGCCTATAGAGAATCATCGCACGGAAATACATAACGGCAACGATGACAAAGAACGGCTTATTTTTTTGCTCTCATTTTTGAGTGCAAAAAAATTAGATATTTTGAAATATGAAGTCACAAAGTTTAATACCCTGAATAGCATCATCGAAATACTGATCCCGCTTATGAAGCGAGTCATGGTGCAATCAGATTTAACAAGTGATGATTCCCAAAGCTTATTAGTAACATTGATAGAGCAAATTAATAAAATTTCAATCCAGGCATGTCATAAGAATGCCTCTTAAAATTATGCTTATAAAAGGCTAAAAATATGAAAGTTTTAATTACAGGTTCCACAGGACTTGTTGGTAAAGAGCTTGGCAAAAAACTTGTGATGGAAGGACATAGCCTTGTCGTTCTAGTGCGGAATGCTGAAAAAGCTAAGCTGGACCTTCCTTTTCCGGCAGAAATTTTCGAATGGTACGGACAAAAAGACCTCCCACTTGTCGAAGCCTTAAAAGGTGTTGAAGCTGTTATTCATTTGGCAGGAGAATCAATTGCAAGTGACAGATGGACTGAAAAAAGAAAAAAACAAATATATGATTCGCGTATTCTTTCAACACGAATCCTCGCCGAGGCGATAAATAAGACAGCATCTGTAAAAACATTTATATCTGCCTCTGCCATTGGTATTTATGGAAACACCGGAAATGAACTTATAAGTGAGACACATGCCCAAGGTAAGGATTTCTTGGCCAACGTTTGCCAAAACTGGGAATTCGAAACTAAGAGAGTTGATACCAGGGTAAGGGTCGTTAACCTGAGAATTGGTGTAGTACTCTCTCGACAGGGAGGAGCACTTGAAAAACTTATTCCATTGTTTTCTGCGGGACTCGGTGGAGTCATTGGAAATGGCAGTCAATGGATGAGCTGGATACACATTCAAGATCTTGTTAATTTATGTTCTTTCAGCTTAACCCAAGAATCTATACGTGGTCCCTACAATGCTGTTGCATCAAGTCCGGTAACAAACAAAATTTTTAGCCAATGTCTTGCCAAAGCAATAGGACGTTCATTATTTTTCCCAGTTCCAAGTTTGGTTATGAAGATTGCAATGGGAGATATGTCGACCATTGTTTTGGCCAGTCAGAATGTAAACTCACAAAAAATCACAGATGCAGGCTTTAAGTTTACCTACCCACAAATCGAAGGTGCATTTGACGAAATATGTAGTCCTATTCATAATGGCCAAAGGGAATATTTAGCCGAGCAGTGGGTCCCGCATACTTCTAAAGAAATATTCCCATTTTTTTGCAACGAAAAAAACTTAGAAAAGCTCACTCCCGATTTCCTCAATTTTAAAGTATTAAAAAAATCCACGAATGAAATTCAGGAAGGAACACTTATTGAATACCAATTGAAGTTGCATGGAATCCCTCTAAAGTGGAAAAGTAAGATTGGAAAATGGGAACCAGGAACTTCGTTCGTAGACGACCAGGTCGCCGGGCCATACAAGCGCTGGAATCACACCCATGAATTCATACCGATGTCTTCAGGTACTCTAATGCGGGATAGAGTTTCATACACTTTACCACTGGGCCGTATCGGAGACCTGCTTTTAAGCTGGAAACTGGTTAAAGATGTTAATAGAATATTTACTTACCGCAGAAAGGTAATTAGTAGTTTATTTGCTTCATAACGGATTCGACCGAACTGGCAGCGGCATTCAAGTCGTTGCCATAAAAATAATCTCCCATGAGATATATTTTATCACCAGCCAAGAAGCTTTGAAATTGTGCTGAAATTGCATGGCTTACTTCTGAGTATCGCCACTTATGGATATGTGATTCTTTTACATGAAGATTTTCACCGTCACAAATATTCATGATTTGATTTTGAATGAGTTTTTTATCCAATTCAAAATATTGTTCAATAAAAGGCGCTCTACATTCAAGATGATAAAAATATCCTTCAAGCAGAATCTCTTTTTGTTTTATTTCCCATTGGTGCCAAAGTACTGATTGATCCGAAATGGCGGATTCCAAAAATGCCAAAAACTGAATGGAAGAGGAATACTTCACTTCTTCCAGGAACTTTGTTTTAAAACCAGAATTTTTTAAGATCTCATTTGCTTGAGGTGCCGGGACAGAGAGAACTACTTTCTTTGCAATAGTGCTTATTTGGCCTGAACCGTCAAATAGCTCTAAGAAACCTTCATTGTTTTTAACTATTTTATGAACCAGAGACTCCTTAAGAATTTCTTTATCTTTTGCCAAGAACTTGGTCCATTGATTAATTCCTTGGACGCAGTGGCATATCTCCCCTTCCATTTTCAAGAACTGATGATCAAGCCCTATCTTGACCACTTCTTTCAGAAGTAAATGCTGTGGGGTGATGTTTCTTGCACCATGGTTAATAGATACGTTTTGCAGCCTTCGAGTCGCCAGGCGCCCACCGATACCTTTGGATTTCTCCAAAAGTACGACTTTCTGATCCGGCAAATTATGAGCAAGTATAAGTCCTGAAATTCCGGCACCAACAATGGCAACATCGTAAACGGTATTTGTGTTCATAGGTAGATACTCTTTCATCGAATCTCATCCGGCACTAATCAAATGTTAGTCAGGACCCCATCTTTGTGTAAAATACTTTGCTTAGACATTGGTGTCGCACTGGATTAAAACAAGATATCACCTGACAATTGCTGGATATCTGGTAATATAAAAGCAATTAAATCTAAGACTTAAATCAAACTTTTATCGACTTGAAAGGGAGAACTTTTTCATGGTTACATCTGCTGTTAATCACTACTTCAGATCATCCATTGGCAGAAAACAACTCGTGGCCGTAACCGGTCTATTGTTGTGTGGTTTTCTTGTGGGACATCTCGCTGGAAACCTCCTACTCATGGTGAGCTCTAATGCTTTCAATCTTTATGCTCATAAACTTTTCTCATTAGGGCCCATGCTTTATGTGATTGAGGCCGGACTTGCTGGTATTTTCATCCTTCACCTTGGACTTGCGTTCAAGTTAAATATGGAAAATATGAAGTCTCGCGGAAAATATGAACAGAAAACTAAAACCGGTCGTGGAACAACTTTTGCTTCTCAAACTATGCCCTACACTGGACTCATTCTTCTCATCTTTCTCGTTCTTCATTTAATCAGTTTAAAGTTTGGAACTCATTACGAAGTAACTGTTGATGGCGTAGTGATGAGAGATCTTTACCGCACGACGATCGAATACTTTAGTAGTCCTATCGCTACTGCCTGGTATGTTTTTGCAATGCTAACTGCAGCTCTTCATACTTCACATGGTTTTGCCTCAGCTTTTCAATCGATGGGCTGGAACCATGGTAAATATTTTAAGAATGTAAAACGTCTCGGACTTATCTATGCCATTTTGGTTGGAGCTGGCTTTGCCGGGCTTTCAATCTGGTGTCACTTGAAGGGAGGATAATATGACTATTAACTTAGACGCTAAGGCTCCTAGTGGAGAACTTAAAGATAAATGGACTAAACACAAGTTCGAATCAAAACTTGTGAACCCGGCGAATAAAAGAAAGTTTACAGTTATAGTAGTCGGAACTGGTCTTGCTGGTGGCTCTGCTGCCGCAAGTCTTGCTGAACTTGGTTACAATGTTCTTTCTTTTTGTATTCAGGATTCTCCTAGACGTGCCCACTCGATTGCCGCTCAAGGTGGTATCAACGGTACCAAAAACTATACCAACGATGGTGACTCAGTTAAACGTCTTTTCTACGACACCATTAAAGGTGGAGATTACCGCTCTCGTGAAGCGAACATTTATCGTCTGGCCGAAGTTTCAAATAACATCATCGATCAGATGGTTTCACAAGGTGTTCCATTTGCACGTGAATACGGTGGATACTTAGACAACCGTTCATTCGGTGGTTCTCAAGTTTCACGTACTTTCTATGCTCGCGGACAAACCGGTCAGCAGTTACTTCTGGGTGCATACTCAGGAATGATGAAGATGATTTCCAAGGGCAAGATCAAACTGTTCAATCGTCGCGAGATGATGGATCTAGTTAAGATCAATGGCAAGGCCCGCGGAATTATTGTTCGTAACTTAATTACTGGCGAACTTGAAAGATACGCGGCCGACGCTGTTCTTCTTTGCACTGGTGGATACGGAAACGTTTATTTCCTTTCTACTAATGCCATGACGTCAAATGCTTCTGCTGCCTGGAGATGTTATAAGCGTGGAGCAGCTTTTGCTAACCCATGTTTCACTCAAATCCACCCTACTTGTATTCCTGTTCACGGTGATTATCAGTCGAAACTCACCCTTATGAGTGAGTCACTTCGAAATGATGGACGTGTTTGGGTTCCCAAAAAAGAAAATGATTCTCGCAAGCCTGCAGATATCCCTGATGAAGAAAGAGATTATTACCTCGAGCGCGTTTACCCATCATTCGGTAACCTTGCACCAAGAGACGTATCTTCACGTCAGGCAAAATACCGCTATGATGAAGGCAAAGGTGTTGGGCCAACGAAACAAGCCGTTTTCCTAGATTTCCGTGATGCCATATCACGTGATGGTATTGAAACAATCGCAGGTCGCTACGGAAACTTATTTCAAATGTACGAAAGAATTACGGGAGATAATCCTTATAAAACTCCCATGATGATTTACCCTGCTGTCCATTACACAATGGGTGGATTGTGGGTTGATTATAATCTTCAATCAACAGTCCCAGGTCTCCATGTTTTAGGCGAAGCTAACTTTTCAGATCATGGTGCCAACCGTCTGGGGGCTTCGGCACTTATGCAAGGTCTTGCTGATGGTTACTTCGTTGCTCCAAATACAATTAGTAACTATCTTGCTTCTAATCCACTTGAAAAAATCACCACTGATGACCAAGCATTCAAAGATGCCGAAGCTGCTGTGATTCTTCAAACTTCAAAACTTCTTGCCGTCAAAGGTAAGCGTACCGCTGATGATTTCCATAAGGCCCTCGGCCAAATTATGTGGAACCACGTTGGTATGAGTCGTAATGAAGCTGGATTAAAACAAGCGATCGATGGCATCAGAAAACTTCGTGACGAATTCTGGAAAGATGTAAATGTTCCGGGCGATGCTGGAAACTTTAACCTTGAACTTCATAAAGCGACTCGTGTGGCCGACTTTTTAGAACTAGGTGAATTGATGGCGCTGGATGCTTTAGAGCGACGTGAATCTTGCGGCGGACACTTTCGTGAAGAGTATCAGACTCCCGATGGTGAAGCGAAGCGTGACGATGAGAATTTTTCTCACGTTGCTGCCTGGGAATATACCGGTCCAAATTCAAGTCCAGTTCGTCACAAAGAAGAACTGAAGTTTGAGTTTGTTCAACTTGCAACACGATCTTACAAATAAGGAGAAGCTCATGAGCTCTGAAAATATGACCTTAAACCTGAAAATTTGGCGCCAAAAAGGTGCACAGACTGAAGGTAAATTAGTTGATTACCGCGTAGATGGCGTATCTCCTGATATGTCTTTTCTTGAAATGATCGATGTTCTAAATGAACAATTGGTTCGTAAAGGTGAAGATCCAATTGCTTTTGATCACGATTGCCGCGAAGGTATTTGTGGAATGTGTTCAATGAATATTGATGGAAAGGCCCATGGTGGTTTTAAAAATACCACGACTTGTCAGGTACATATGCGCTTGTACAACAATGGTGACACTATCGTAATCGAGCCATTCCGTGCTCAGGCCTTTCCTCTCGTTAAAGATTTGGCCGTTGATCGCTCGGCGATTGATAAAGTTATGATGAAGGGCGGTTACATTTCTGCCAACACTGGTAATGCCCAGGACGGTAACGCTATTTTGATACCGAAGCCTATTGCTGACGAGGCAATGGATGCAGCTGCCTGTATCGGTTGTGGTGCTTGTGTTGCAAGTTGCCCGAATGGATCAGGGATGCTTTTCATGGGAGCTAAGATTTCTCAACTTGCCCTTCTTCCTCAAGGTCAGCCTGAAGCGCCTCTTCGCGCTCTCAAAATGGTGCATGAACACGATTCACTTGGTTTTGGGAATTGTACCAACCACGCTGAATGTGAAGCGACTTGTCCGAAAGGCATTTCGATTGAACATATTGCCCGTATGAACCGCGAGTACTTGAAAGCTGCCTTCACTTACCACGAAAAAACTCGTACATAAGTTTGATTTTTAAAGGGCCTCACTTCGGTGAGGCCTTTTTTTTTAATCAAAAAACATCTGCTTAAGTACAAGTTTGATCTGAATAACTTCTGTTATTTTTAATTTAGATATTTTTTTTTTGAGTCTTTTTTTCGATACAGTCCTAATCTGTTCACACAACGCCTGACCTTCTTTACCATCAAAAATCGTATCCACTCTAGTTGGCCAGTCTTTCTTCTTAGTCGTGAGAGGAACTACAATTATTGTATCCAACTGTTCATTCATAGAATCAGGAGAGACGACAACACATGGACGCAGCCCTGCTTGCTCTGATCCTTTGACTGGATCAAGAACAACATCCCACACTTCCCCTCTATGAATTTCGGTCTTCAAGATTTGACTCCAACCATTCCCGATCTTCTTTTGAAAGAGCGGTATCTTTAAAAACCCATTTTGTGGAATGAGGACGTTTTTTGACTAGAAGTATCACGCCCTTCTCGGCAATTAATTCATACTCGAAAGATTCATCAAAGCCTGCAGCTTCAAGATCATTCTTTGAAACTCTGAACCCAAAGGAATTACCTATTTTTTGAAGTTTTGCTGCACTCATACACATGTTATAACATGTTACCACATCAATATCAAGCACTCAAAATGATCCGACACTTGTTCTTTAAACGACTAAAAACATTCCAATTAAGCGGAACACTCAACGAAAGCCCTACCCGTTCGTCCTGCTTTTTTGGTGTCACATACAAAACTGTTCCAAAAATGTCCCGATCCAGGGTTTTATGGCCTATCTCCTTAATCCAAAAATGGTCACACGGCCTTAAAAAGTCCTTATTCGATCCGGAAATCATAATGCCGATGCCACTCTCTGAAACATCAATAAGTCTAACCTCTAGTCCTGGAGTCATCTCTTTAATAGAACGGGCAAATCTTTGAATAGATATGGACATATCCAAGTCGAAAGGAAAAACATAGCGGTCGGTAGGTCTCATGGCCAATGCTCTAACTTCTTTGGGAATGGAGCAAATAAGTTTATTGCCGATAACTTGAAACTGCTCACGCTCTAGTCTGATAAAAATCGGATACCCCTGCTCCACTTGAGAAAGTGAAGTGCTTTTCAAGATGATTTTCTCATGAAAGGAATCAAACTCAAGTTGAATGAAATGGAATACGGTACGCTTCTGCTCAGCTCCGACTTGCCAAAAATCCCCACCGAAAGAGGCGCCTCTTTCGATTGCAGATACAATGTGAATATGTTTTTGCATTTGCTCGTGTTTGGAAAAATCCATACAACGTCCTTGTATGAGAAACACTCATTCTGTAGATTTTTGTTTTATCGACAGAATTTGAAATTTAGTTTAATCTATAAGTATCTTCTTTAAATTAAAGGCTTCTTTCGAATGAATATATCTCTTTCCCTTATCGCTTTAACTCTCCTCGCGCTTTCTGCTCTCGTAAAAGCTGCTAACTTCCTTTAAGAAATGCTTGCCCCTATTACCGCTCTGGTTCTCGCAATTATCTCAATCCAGACCGGTGCAAGCTTTGCCAAAAATCTATTTCCTATTGCTGGAGCGGCCGGCACGACCACGCTAAGATTATTTTTTGCCAGTCTTATTCTTTGGGCGATTTGGCGGCCATGGAGATTTACATTCAAAAGATCTGATCTGAAAAATTTGTGTATCTATGGAATGGCCCTTGGTTCAATGAATCTGGCCTTCTACTTTTCACTTCAAAGGATCCCACTTGGTCTAGCGGTAAGTTTAGAGTTTATCGGTCCGCTAACTTTGGCCATTTTAACATCTCGTAAAAAAATTGATTTTTTTTGGGCAACATTGGCAGGTCTTGGTATTTTTATGGTCATGCCTAAGACTGAGTTAACTCATGCGATAAATCCCGTCGGAATATTATTTGCCTTAATTGCTGGGATGTTCTGGGCCTTTTATATTTTGTTTGGACAAAAAGCAGGCAAAGATCTTCATAGCGGAATCGCGGCGACTATGGGGATGACTTTTGCCGCTTTAGTCGTGCTGCCATTTGGTCTCATGATAGATGGACCCAAACTGCTTAATGTAAGCATTCTTCCCATGGGTCTATTTGTAGCAATTCTTTCAAGTGCCATTCCCTATTCACTGGAAATGTACTCACTAAAAAAAATACCCACTAAAACTTTCGGAATCCTGATGAGCCTGGAGCCGGCCATTGCTTCTTTAGTAGGACTTATTTGTCTTGGGGAACAGCTTACTGTCATTCAATGGTTTGCTATTTTTTGTGTAATGGCCGCATCTTTAGGCAGCACGCTCATGCGAGACTAAGTCGAAGCGAATCTTTCTTTTTTCATTTCTTCTTTCAGAATTTGAAAAAAAACATCACTAAATGGCAAACTGATAAAGTGGTTTCTTCCATATGGTTTCGCCCACAAACCTTAACCATTTTAAAAGAAGAATTTCTTAAGAAATATTCCAGATTTAAACTGCTCGCCTTAACTCCAACACCACTTTCTGAGATATCTTCCAATTGACCCTTGATATCGATTGCCGAATCAATAGACAGCGTTCTGAGTGTAATATTAAGCGAACTTTTCTTAGGTAGCCTTGTTCTTTCTTTATTCCGAGCTTCAATCGCCTTGGCCTCTTTAGGAAAAACGCAGCTCAATTGATTTTTGTGTGTTCTAAACTCGCCCGGCGAGATTTTGAAACATGATCAAATTCAAATGGCATCTCAGATAGTAAAATCATTGCTTCAGATAAGACTTCCAAATTTTTAATACTATGGGCAATTCTTTTATGAGGCAGTGTCTGCCAAATATCCCCTATCTCAACCACAGGGGCCTTGCTAACCATATTAAATATTTCGTCTCTATCTGCGAGAAAGCGATACTTATTCATAGACTCAAGATTATACCAACAAAAGATTTGATCAAATATTTCAGCTAAGTAGAAAAGGTATACTTTCTACTTAGCTAAAAATGGACATAAGCTGCCCGATTTAACAGGCTATTTTTTTAATTCAACATTATAGGCCCTTTCAATTACTGGTCTCTTGGTATTCATCAGTTCGCCAGAAACGTTGAGAGGAGCAGTCAGTTTAAGAGAAATCTGATTTTTCTTTTCCCCCAATGTCACCAGTGCCAAACTGCAAGTAACGCGCAGCACGTTACAAAGCACGCAATCAAGTTACAATTTAAGGACAAATATTATTTTGGAGTCTTGATGAAATTTTTCTTATTTATTTTAGTATTCGTTTCTTTACAGGCGTTCGCTTGCCCAGAACTTGCTGGGATTTATAAAGTTTGTCATTCATCAACCGATCAAAATACAAAGGCAGAAGTTACTGTTGAACAAAAAGTTGTTAACAAATATTGCCAATACACAATCACAACGCGTGATTCCGAAACTGAAAGTGCGAGGGTTGAAAAATATACTGCTGATGGAAAAATGAAAATTGTTTCAGACACAGATTCAGACACAGGCATAACAATCAGAACGGAAACTTTAGCAACTCACCAAAACGATATTTTAACTATTAAAATGATTGCCACTCTTGATTCTGAAGCTTTTGCCGACGTGACAATTAAAGCATCGAAAGTGGGCAATCAATTTACACAAATATTTAACGGAATAAGTATGGGTGAACCAGTAAGTGATACAATCATCTGCCAATAATTAGACTGCTTAAGCTAGTTACAAACAACTTCCGCAACAACAGAGTTAGCAGAATCAATTAATTGCCCTTTTAACACTGCTTCGTCCGTACATGACTTCAAAATAACTTGCAGACGTTTGCCAAGGCCATCAAAACGGTCCTGTCTTCCAAAAACTCCACATTTAATACGTGTATGCTCTAATGGGATCACTTCATGTTCATTAATAACTAAAGCTTCGTCAGAAATTTGAAGAGTCTCAACTCCTTCAATCCGAGTTTCAGTATCTTGAAAGGTACAATTTAATGGGGCAGCAAAGGCCTTATCTTGAAGAGCTGTTATAATCACAAGTAAAAGAAAGGCGGCCATAAACTTTTTCATTCCATTCTCCATCTAGTTTCGGGAATATCTAATTATTAACACGGCCTAAAGGCCTGCGGAAGAAGTGCATTTTGGCACTATGGCGTTTTTTTCGGGTTTCTTATGCATCATTTTTACAAGAATTGGCCCTATCTTAAGGAATTTAAAGTCCTGATTGACTACGAAAGCCAGAATAATCTACCCTTGGTCCAATGATCATCTACGACCAGACCAGTATCGCCTTTATCCAAAGGACTGAAGAACTTCTTAAAGAAATTCTGCTAACCCTTGGTTTTGAAGTAAAAACCAAACGTTTTATTTTCAAAAAATATCTCTATCCTATAAATATTGTTGTTTACGAAGGCGGTAGTGATTTGGGGCATTTCAATCCAAGTTACTTTCAGATTGCACTAAACCGTAAACTTATTTATTTGGCCAAAGATGCTGTCCTCCGAGATATTCTTAAGCATGAACTAGCACATTACCTAGCTTTCCTGGAATACGGTCCTATCCAGGCCCACGGTGAGGAATTTAAGCAAACCTGCCGCCGATATGGTTTTCCTGATGAAATTTCTGCGGCCACCATGAGCTTAGACAACGCCAACCTGTCCAAGGAAGGCGACATCAATTCTGAACGGATTCTGGAGAAGGTAAAAAAACTTCTGCAACTAGCTCAAAGCTCAAATACCCACGAGGCTGAACTGGCAACAGTTAAGGCCAATGCGCTTTTACTTCGGCACAATCTGGATCACGTTAATCTTAAAAATAATGATGAGCCAATATATTTGGACCGAGTACTGGTTCAAAAAAGAAAAGATGCCAAAATTACGGCCGTCTACGACATGCTCAAACATTTTATCGTGAAGCCAGTTATAAGCTACGGTAAAAATTCCTGCTGTCTTGAAGTTTCAGGCCCTCTAACTAATGTTAAATTGGCAGTATACGTTGCCAATTTTCTGGATCAAGAATTTGAGCACCTTTGGAATAAAGCAAAAGCTGAACATCAACTTCAAGGTCTTCGAGCTAAAAATTCATTTTTCTTGGGTATTGCAAAAGGCTTTGACGAAAAGATGAAAGAAACCAAAGCAAGTTTTTCGGCTGCAGATCAAAAATCACTCATGTTGGTAGAGAAAGATCTAACCAGCAGAACAAAAATGATTTATCGCAGCCTTTCCTCTTCACGAACTGCCAATAATATTGATTCACGTGCCGGAGATATCGGAATTAAAAGCGGAAAGAATCTAACGATTAGACAGGGTGTTGAGAGCTCTTTTAAAAAACTGTACCTAGGCTTTTCAAAATCATAGAATAGCTTCATGGATCAAGTAAATTTAGAACAATTTGTGACGCTCTTTCTCTCCATTAATACCTACCCCTTCAATAAAAAGGATTTTCTCCATGAATTTTCAACCCCAAGTTAGAAAGTTTCTGGTCGTAGGATGCGCTTTCCTGGCACTCGCCGTTTTGATCGGCGCATTCGGGGCCCATGGACTTAAAAATATTGTGACTCCAGAGAAACTCGTAACCTTTGAAACAGGTGTTCGTTATCATTTCTTTCATGCCTTCGGACTTGTCATCGTTGCGATGATCCAGCAGCTCTTCCCCGAAATTAAGCTACAGGCCGCCTTCTATGCATTTTTAGTAGGGATTTTTCTATTCAGTTTTAACTGCTACTTTTACGTCCTAAGCGATCTCAAAATCTTTGCCATGATTGTACCAGTGGGTGGACTACTGTTTGTCGTGGGTTGGTTGATCATTGCCTGGAAGGCATTAAAACTTCGGTAGACCAAATCCGCAATTATTTTGCAAATAAACTTCAAAATCTTCATCTGTCGCAAATTTAAATTCGATTGGCGCAACGTCCATGGAATCCCAAAAATCAATTTTGGGACGACGACACTTCTGACCGGTAGTTCCGTTGATTATGAGAACTTCGGCCGATCCGGAGTTCCCATGATCCATATCTATCTTTTGTTTTTCAAACTCACCTAATTGTGGTGATTGTCCACGAGCGTTCACTCTGAGAATGACCCCTCGCCCAGTATATTTAAAATCAGGATACAGACGTTTCATTCGGTCTGAGCTTGTATCAACCGGGCCTTCCTGGAAGACTCCCCCAATAATTTCTTTTGAATCTTTATTAAATATCATCTTCTCACCACTCGGAAGAGTCACTTCCATGGTGTTGCTCAATTGCTCCAGAATCGGAAGCTGGTTTCGAGGAAAAACCATAAAGATAGAATGCATGGTATGCGAGATGGTGTCATTTGGAGCATCATCAATCTGCATCGCGATGTTCTGTCTGGCGTGCTCAGGATACTCAAAATTATAAGTACGTGATGAATTAAAATTTTTAACTATTTTATTTGTGCCCACGTTAACAAAACTAAATTCTTCAGTTCCTGAAGCTGGGAAACGACTCCCTCTGCCAACCATCACTTCACCATTTGCTTTGGCTTCGATGAATTCATGATGATAAGGTAACAGCCCATCTTTAAGTGGAGCAGTCGAAGATTTTAATACCGCCATCTTACTTTTAACTTTATTTTTCCAGTCTACTTGCATACGAATATCTGGACTCATCACTCTGGGCAATAAACTTGTCTTATAAATTCCCTGTTTAAGAGAAAAAGGTTTCGCTTCAACATCTTCTGAACAAGATAAAGTTAAGTCTGAAGGGTCCACATTGGTTAATATTGCTCCGTCTTTATCAAATAATTTTGCAACGACATAAGTTGAATCCATACCACTGGCAAAAACCGTTGAATCCTGAAAACTCAATTCAATCTTCGCCACACGAACATTTTCGTCAGTAAGACTGGCAAGATAGACCTTAGAAGAATTGAATGAGTACTTCAAAGGTGTTGTTGAAGAGCAGCTCACAATTAATAACAAAATGAGATAGCGCATGCCTGGCTTATCGGTAAAATCTCTTAATACTTGAGCTAATTCGTTAGACTAGTCTCTCACTAGGGCCATAGGCCCATTTGTGTTGCTGACCTATGACTCTGAAAGGTAAACCAAAGGATTCATTGAGTTGAATCACCTGCTGAAAGCGGTTCATTGGGAAAGGTTCATTCGGTTCATAACAAGGTGTCAGGCACCACGGAACGTTGGAATGAAGATTGTTTTTTACAAAGTGAAAAGCATCGTAGGTTGCTTCAAAATCTTTTTTATCTGATACCACGGCCTTAATCTGCGCCTTATTACCATAAGCTTCTAGAAATTTAGACAACAACTCTTTTGAAGTTTTGACTTGAGTTGATGGCGTTTTATAATCATAAGAAATGAAATCGACCATATCAAAAACTTCTGCAACGATTCTCGTTCCGGCAGCTTCAATATTTACGTAATAGTTTCTATCTTTAAGTTCTTTAATCAGCTCAATCAATGCAGGAATATGTGATGGATGAAGTGGATCGCCACCAGTAATGGAAACTCGCTTAATAAGATTTTGTGAAAGTACTTCTATCTTTTCCATGACTTCATCCAAGGACTTCGTAAAAATCGGATCAAAGTCCCAAGTCTCTTTCGTATCACAATTCACACAGCCAATATGGCAGCCTTGAAAGCGCACGAAAATTTGTGGAATTCC
>CAMDQH010000029.1 GCA_945905815.1 Bacteriovorax stolpii
ATCAGTCGTAGTATCAGTTGTAGTGTCAGTCGGAGTATCAGTCGTAGTATCAGTTGTAGTGTCAGTCGGAGTTTCTGTTTTAGTGTCAGTTTTAGTGTCAGTCGTGGTATCAGTCGTAGTATCGGTCGTAGTCGGAGTATCAGTCGTAGTCGGAGTTTCTGTTTGAGCGTCTTTCGGCTTTGTTCTTAGACTTTTTCTCGGTGGCTTAATCTCTACGACAGGTTGAGGTTCTTCTTCATAAATCCACAATGCTAAACCAGCAACAACAACTATTACTAACACGACGGGATTGATTTTCTTTTTTGCAGGCTTTTTAACTTCACCAACAGCGGTACCATCATCGTCTGCTTCGTCTTTATCAACTTTCTTTTTAGGTATCAGTTTTGACTTGAGCTTATCAATTAATGTCTGGGGTTTATCGTTAAGTTCACCAATATCAGTAACACCAGTGCTATCCGACGCACTCAATCCAGGATCAGTAGCATCCTGGTTTTTATTAGATGAATCTTCATCTTCATCTAGCTCTTCATCCTTCGCTTTTTTCTTGGAAGGAAGCTTGGCCTTAATGTCGTTTATCAACTTAGCGAAGATAACTGCTCCAAAGTAATTTGTGTCTTGAATTAACTATATGTTATCCAGTATCCTCATTATAAGGTACCTCGTGGAGTTTGCAATAAATTCTCTATAGGGATCAAGGACTTAACGTGAATAATGTTCGCGACGAAGGCATAATCAAGTTTAAGCTTACTCTTAAGAGGGCACCGGCCCCTGAGCAAGCCCAATTTATCGCTCTAGAAAAGTGGAGAGCGCTCTTTTATAAGCTAAGTTTAATTGGCGAATACCCGAACGAAAAAATCGGATATGGGAACCTATCATCTCGTCTGCCCAAGAAAGCTTTTATCATTACTGGAAGCCAAACAGGTCATTTGGCACATTTACAGGCACACCATTACACCAAAGTTATAGATTGTGATTTAAAAAAAGGGTTAGTTTCAGCTGAAGGATTAATACCCCCATCCAGCGAATCTCTCACTCATTATGGAATCTATGAGGCCAACCCAGCTATCCAATATGTTTTCCATGTTCACCATCCAAAACTTTGGGAAATACTCCAGAATGGGGACTGCGATTATATAAGTGAAGATATTCAATATGGGACTCAGGAAATGGCAAATGCTGCCTGTACACTTTTAGCAAATAAGACTTCTGGAATATTTGTCATGAAAGGTCATGAAGATGGGATTATCTCCTATGCTACAACGGCCGATGACGCTGGCAAGAATCTTCTAGAGCTTTACCGTAAACTTGCCGTCAGGCAGTAGGGCATTTAATTTCTCTATCAGCTTCAAACCCTCATTTTTATTTTCAGCTGTAAGCAAGATAATCTCAAATCTTGAATCACCAGGTGAAAGAACCATCATTCCCTCGAAACTTGAGAGCCGTTGCCAAAGTGGCTGGACTAAAGGATTTTTTTTCATCATTAACAATGCGGTCCAGTTTCTGTCATTTGAAAATTTTTCGGATAACTCATACGTGAGTCTTCCCATCGTTCTTCGATAGTTGATTTCACTCATCACTCTAATCTTCAGCTCCCCTTCTTCTTCATAGATAAATGAATCAATGGAGTAACCATATTCATTGGAATGCTGAGAGTAAAAATCTATAATCGCTTGAGTTTGTACTTGAAAAATGGACCACTTCTCTTCACTCACTTGTTTGTAGAATGAAAGATCCTGCAAGCAAGACGATTTCAAATTATTAAAAATCGTCCCTTTATATTGAAATTTTTCATCTACTTGGTTCTGATAAGCAATAAGTTTCCCGTCCGGAAAAATGTACTGAGAAAAATCATGCAGTCGATTGAACCATGGCTCTACAATAACAGGGCCTGAAGCGATCGCCTTAAGGATCATTTCCTGACGCTCACTCAAAGACATCTTCTTCAGAAGAAGTTGAAATTTTTGTCCAGACATACCAAAGGGATCTTTCAGTAGTAAATCTCTACTCCAGTTAATCGTTTTGAAGTTATCCTCGTTCTTAATAATGTGTGTATCAGCACACCAACCCTGATTAATAATGAGTTCCGTGCTGGTTATTTTGGAGTTCCACCATTTTTCAAGTTCTTTATTTTTTAATGGTCCCCAGAAATTTTCAAAACTACCTGCTTTTACGATCTCAGGTATATGATTCGTTCTTTTTTCAATGTAGTTTAGGTATTCAGATGAATATTCTTTTTGCGTATAGAGTGGATGAGAACTTAAAAAGAAGAGAATAAACTCTATTGATTCATTAATTGCCAGTGGTGCCAGTTTATTGTGAAACAACTCTACTTCGTAGTCAGCATTAACTTTAAAAGGCTTCATAAGTTGGAAGCTCTTTTCGTAATATTGAAATTATCATCAAAACCGATAAGCGAAGAAATAAATCCCTCGTCATTCATGGCCTTGGCATGAAGAGTAGGGTCAAAGTAGATACCTTTACTTCGTGAGGGAGTGATTGGCCCTGGCATACAGCTAAGATAGTAATCCCAAAGTTTTTTATCTGATCGCCATTTTTTCATCCAGTGAGAACCAAAAGCAACATGAGTAATTTCGTCTTCTAGTACCATTTCTAAAATTTCAGAAGTTTTTGTATCTCCTAACGAACGAAATACTTTGGCGTAGTGTTGAGCAAAATCCAGATTAGCAGCTTCAAAGGTTAACGCCATCATCGCCGTATATTGTGGTGCTGTTTTGAGCTTTTCCATTTGTCGCCAAAAAAAGTCATTTAATGGAAAATCACCAAATTCGTAGCCCACTTCGTTCAACCGTTTGATATAAAGACCAAGATGCTTTTGTTCATCTTTGAGTGTCGTTAAAATACCTTTTTTAAAACGAACATCCTCATCAGAAGTATGAGGATAAATCAAAAGGGCCGCGGCCATCATTTCAATCGCAAGCAATTCATGATTAGCAAAACTGTGAAGGGCCATGGCCTTCTGATCATTTTCATTTAAACGAGATGATTTTGGAAACTTGAAGTGTCTATCAGAGAAGGATAAACGGCCGGTTCTTCCCGGAAGTTTTGGTAATTCAAACTCCTCCCAGGGAACCCAATCAAACGGAATATCCAAGTTTTTATCTTCAATAGTTTCTCCTAAGAGAATCTTCTGAGCATAGTCACGATAGGAATTCATATTTTATCTATGTTTACGAAATGCTGCTGCCGCATTTTTTTTCCCGGCGCTACCGCCACTAGATGGTCTTTTTAGTCCACCACCAGAAGGTTTTTTGATGCCAGTATTGCTAGGTTTCTCTCCACTTTGAGTGGGCTTCTTGGCATGAGAATTAGAACTTGAATGCTTGCTCTTACCAGAATCTGAGCGCTCTGAACGAGGAGAATTTTCATTTTTACGTCCTCCATCCTGTTTCCGCTCATCTCTTCGGCCCCGACCTTGATCGCGCCCCTGGTCCCGACCTTGGTCTTGAGCTGATCTACTATCCGGACGACGGTTAAACTTGCGTTTAGAAAAACAGACATCACAAATATTAAATTGGGCGTTCGCTGCCATTTTGCAACCACAGCTTGAGCAACTTTTCCCAATTTTATCCGACAGAAGTTCGTTGAGTCGTTCTATTGCCTTTGATTTATTTTCGAGGAGAAGCTTTTCTTCAAAATCAAAGTTTTTGTTATCAAAGTGTCTTGATAGCCATTGATACAATTCAACGCATTTAATTGTTGTTTCAAGGTAATCAATATTATCTGACCTATCATCAATCAATTCATTCACAATGGAATGGTTGCCAACGTAGTGCTTGAGAATCCAAAGATAATACTGAACATGTTCAAGTAGACCCAAGTTAACAGGAGCACATGCGAAGCCAAAGATCTCTGAGTTTGATAAAGTACGGTCCTCATCAGCTGCCTCAACCATTTCGGCCAGCTCAATCATCTCTTTCATGTCCACGCAATAAAATGGCTTTCTAAAGGTCATGGTATTAAATAGACGCAGGAATTCAGACAGAGAAAGACTAGGGAGAGAATTAGCATCCAAAGCATTATTAACGCTACTAAATATATCTAAATCGGGTCCAACCATTGCCTTGTCATTTTGCGACAAAGTATGAGCGAGTGCATTTTTTAAAATACGCAGGCCATCTTCAACTTTATTGAGAGTTGTAACTTCTCCCACAGGGAACCGTTTAAATCGTCCTGCTCGCCCAGAAATTTGCTTAATCTCGCTAAAGGTCAGTGGATTTTCTTTGTTATCGATAAATTTAGAAAGTGCCGAGAAGACAATTCTCTTTACTGGCAAGTTCATCCCCATCGCAATTGCATCAGTTGAAACCATAATATCGGTTTCACCTTCATCAAACTTGCGGGCCTGTTCACGACGAACCTCTGGAGATAGTCGGCCGTAAACAATCGAAACTTTAAAATCGAGTTCTTCAAGATCTGCTTTATATTTGAGTGCATTTTTACGAGAAAATACAATCAAGGCATCATTTTTTTCTAATTGAGAAAGTGGAATCTGATGGGGCATAACATTCAACTCGGTCATACGAGTGTATTCTCTGATTTCGAGTGTATCTCCACAGAGAGCTAGAACTTGTTTTACGAGTTCTAGTACAGAATGATCCCCACATATATGAACTTCATCAGCTTGAATATTTACCAGTGCACGAGTCCATGCCCAGCCACGTTGAGAATCAGTGAGCATTTGGATTTCATCGATGACACAACATTCAAATCTTTGCTGAAGTTTTGCCATTTCAATCGTTGATGAATAATGAGTAGCGTTTGGAATCTCCAAAACTTCTTCACCTGTTAACAGGTTGGTTTTTACACCTTTGCTATTCATTGTATCAAAGAGTTCCGAGGCAAGAAGCCTTAGAGGAGCTAGGTAGCAGCCATTTTTTGCCTTACAGAGGGCTTCGATAGCGTGGTAGGTCTTTCCTGAATTGGTTGGGCCCATATGATAAATAACTTTACGATTTAATCTTCGAGCTTCAGTGTGAAGCCAGAATTGACCAAGATAATCGCGAAGGATTGTCGAAGAAACGTCTTTTCTTTTAAAGGCCATAATGGCCTGGATAAATCGCTCAAACTCTTTCTGTAGGAAGAGTTCCCCTTTCCAGATATTCGTCTCAAGTTGGATAAAAAAACGATCGTATTCTTCCTGCGCCACAAGTTCGGGTTTCAGACCTTTTTCTACAAGGATTGTATTGAAATATACGTTCAGTTTTTCTTTATAAACTTTTCCGAGATCACTCTTTGGACCAAATTTCTCTCTGAAATAAGTTTTAACTTCTGTTTCTAACTTATTAACTGAAGAGCGCTTGAGCTTATTGCGCATATTGTGGAAGTTCTTTTCGAGAGCTGTTTTAAGATTAAAAACGGCTCCTGAAACGTCAGTTATTTTTTTTGTTAGAATCCAATCATGGAGCTTTTCTTCTGCTTTATCAATTAGCCCTATCTGAATGGCATAAACTGATTCTCTTACTTGTGTGCGGTAATCTCCTAAACACTGGACGCACTGACAAGTTAGTTCTCTATCATTAACATTTATATCGAAATTAACTTTAACTAGTTCTTGTGTTTGAACGTGCTTCGCAAGTTTATCCTCGGCCCATGCCTTGAAAGTTTCTTTATATGAGGCTGCTACTTCAGAACTGAAATCACCATCGACTACAAAAGAGTAATTATTGGTCGCAGGAAATATAAAGTCATCAATAAGAGCTGTTTCGACAATGGCTTCCCGATCATATAGGTCTCGCGATTTGCCAAAGCTTTTTTCAAATATTGAATCAAGGGAGGAAAATTGATCGAAAAGATTTCTAGTATCTAACGCAATAGATTCCAGGGTATCTAAAACAATTAAAGCGTCTTCTAAAGATCGTAACCCGGGAGATTCTTCATCTCCCGAGAAACTAATCGTTATTAAGGCTTTTCTGGATATTTCAAGATTAGTACGGATGTCCTGATATAAGGACGATATTTCACTGCTCAACGTTTACCAACTTCCTTATTTAGCCAACTCCACAACAAATGCTGTTGCTAGTTTTGCAAATTTAGCTGCATGTTTAGCATCTCCACCTGAAGTCTGCAAAGTATCGTTTGGTGTATGGATCTTGTGATTGATGTCTTCCATTGTAGCTTCAAAAGGAAACGAAGATGGATAACCATTCGCAGTCCAAGACGCGTGATCTGAACATCCGTAGCCACAACGAGAATAACCCCAAGAAACTTTCACATATTCATCGATCAGTTTTCCAAGAAATTCATTTTGTGCACCGTTAGTAAAATCGGCCATCATTACGATGTCTTTGTCTGCAGTGCCCTTAAAAAGAGTCATATCTAGCTGCATTACGCCTATAACTTTTATGCCTTTAGCTTTGTAGCTCGCTGCAATTTCTTTAGAACCAAGAAGCCCAACTTCCTCAGCTGAGTAACCCATGAACTGAACTGTGCGCTTAGGCTTATAGTTATTATTCATGAGAATTTTAATGACTTCAGTAATTGTTGCAATTCCTGAAGCATTATCATCTGCGCCTGGAGCTTTACCACTTCCACCGAACATTCCTGCAATAGAGTCAGCGTGACCTCCAAGGATGACGACCTCGTCAGATTTTTCAGAACCTGCGATCGTCATGATGATTGAAGTCTGAGGCCAACCAGCATGTTTATAAAGTTCTACTTTTACGTCTGATCTGTGCTTAGAAAGATCTGCCCACGTATCACGGATAAACTCTGAAGATTTAATTCCTGTATCAGATTTATAATAGCGAGTATTGAATGCCGATAGTTTTTCAATCATGCCTCTGATCGAAGGCTCTTCAACTTGAGCTACCATTGGAGCCACTAAAACTGACTGATCAATCGTGTAGTCAGAGAAAATAGCTGATTTTGCAAAATACATGTCGCCCTGAAAAGAAAGAGCTGCTTGAGCTTCTTCATAAGACTCATGAGTAATGAAACCACCACAACGGTGAAGTTCATCGTGAATCGTTGCAGAAAGTTGTTCAACTTCAGACTGAGTCAGTTTTACCACTGATGCGCCTTGAGCTGAAAAAAGAGTCTGAACAGATTTGTTAAGTTTTGGGCGAATTTTGGCCAAAACATCGTTATCGACAGTAAGCCACTGAGCTTTTGGCGCAGCGAATGATGCTGCTGAGAGAGTCAGGGCAATCAATCCTATGATTTTTTTCATTTTTTCCATCCTTGCTAATAAAAATGACTGTTACAATTAACCCATAGTTTTAAGGCCTTTGTGAAGGAAAAGTTCTATGTCTTTGCCTTACAATGACGCAACGATTAAACAAGGAATCTCTTTAATGAAAACCGCACTCACCGAACTTCTAGGAATTGATTTACCGATTATTATGGCCCCCATGTTTTTGGTCACCAATGTTGAGATGATTGTTAAGGCCGGTGAGTCAGGAATTGCAGGCTGCATTCCAGCACTTAATTTTAGAACCATTGAGGATCTAGAGGCGGGATTAAAGGAAATAAAATCTCGCAGCAAAAAACCTTTTGGGGTGAATTTGATTGTGAATAAATCGAACATCCTCGCCAAGAAGCAAATGCACAAGTGTCTCGACATGGGCGTGGACTTTTTTATCACCTCTCTTGGGTCACCAGAAGAGGTCATCAAGGAGTCAAAAAAATTAGGTATCAAAGTCTTTTGCGATGTTATTGAAGAAAATTACGCAAAAAAAGTTGAAGACCTTGGGGCCGATGGAATCATTGCAGTCAATTCGGGGGCAGGAGGTCATTTAGGAAATTTACCGGCCTCAGTTTTAGTTCCAGCACTTAAAAACAAGTGCAAAATACCAGTTATTTCAGCAGGCGGAGTTGGAACCGGCTCAGGAATTTTATCCATGCTGGCATTAGGGGCCGATGGCCTTTCGATTGGCACACCATTTATTGCAACCAAAGAGTCGGGTGTTACTGAAGAATATAAAAAAGCCTGTGTCGATTATTCTGCCAAGGACATTGTTGTTACCACTAAACTTTCTGGATCTAGATGTACTGTTATCAATACGCCATATGTGCAAAAGATTGGCACTGATCAGAATATATTAGAAAGTCTCTTAAGCAAGAATAAGCAAATAAAGAAATACGCTAAAATGATTACTTACTATAAGGGTATGAAGGCAATTGAAAAAGCAGCTTTTAGTGCCACTTATAAAAATGTTTGGTGTGCTGGAAGTTCAGTAGAATTCACAGAAGAAATTGGGACTATTAAAAGTATCGTGGATCGCTTTATCTCCGAAATGACTGAGGCGGAAAAAAACTTATTTAAAACTTTAGGGCGTGTATGAAATTTGCATTTAATTTATTAGACAAGTTAATTAAAAATCCTACGACAATGAACCTAATGGCGCTAAATAAACTTCTAACCGTTGGAATTGCTTTTAATGCCCCTCATGGTTTTAAAATTAAAGAAATTAACGATGATGTTGTTAAAATCACTTTACCCAATCGAAAGCTAAATCATAATCATCTCGGTGGAATACACGCTTGTGCTATGGCCACAGTGGGAGAATATTGTGCAGGGATGTCACTCCTTAAAACGTTTGGAGTTAGTCAGTATCGACTTATCCTGTCTGATCTCCATGTGAAATATACATACCAAGGAAGAAGTGATCTTGAAGGTACTTGCTCACCAAGACAAGTGGATAAAGAAGCCGTTAAAAAAGTTTTAGATTCGGACGGGAAGTATCTACAAAAACTTGAAACTAAAATCCAAGATAAGAATGGCAAGGAAGTTGCCATCGTCACTACCACCTGGCAATTAAAATCCTGGGACCAGGTTAAGACCAAAGGTTAACAAGAATTTTCGCGATATATGCGAAGAGGTAGGCCAGAGTCAGTGTGTAACCTACCATGACTGATGGCCAGAGATATCCGTCAGTCTCCCTTTTCATCACCGCAAAAGTTGAAATGCACTGGGGAGCAAAAACAAACCAGATTAATAGGGCGACTAAAGACCCTAGTCCAAATTGCTGAATAAGAGCTGTTGACATATTTTTTTCAAAGCCATCAGACCCTTCTTCAATAGAAAGTACCATTGAAAGCGCACTTACAACAACTTCTCGGGCACCAATGCTTGGAATTAATGCCGTTGTGATTCTCCAATCAAACCCCAATGGCCTAAAAACGGGCTCAAAAGTTCTTCCTATACTGGCAGCATATGATGTTTCGATATGACTCTTTCCATCTATTTGAGGAAAAGTTATTAGCACCCAAATAACGATGCTTATGGCGAGAATAATACCTCCGGCCTTCTTTAAAAAAATCTTTCCTTTATTTTTCATCACTAAAAACAAATTGGAAAATTTAGGCAAGCGATATGGAGGAAGTTCCATTAACAACATTGAGGGCGAAGAATGTGGGAGAGATTTTTTAAAAATCAAAGACATTATCATGGCGGATAAAAAACCCAACATATAGAGTCCGAAAAGAATTAACCCAGGTAGACGCAAGAACTCTATTCCAAAGAGCGGATTATTAGGAATTATTGCTCCGATCAATACAGCGTAGACTGGTAATCGGGCGGAACAGGTGGTTAGAGGGATGACAAGCATGGTAATCAAACGCTCACGATAATTTTCAATCACTCGGGTAGACATTATGCCAGGAATAGCACAAGCGTGCGATGAAAGAAGTGGAATTACGGCCTTGCCGGGTAGCCCCATCTTTCTCATGCAAGAATCCATCATAAATGCGGCCCTACCAAGGTAACCCACATCTTCAAGAAACTGTGTAAATAGAAACAGGATCATAATCTGTGGTAAAAAAACGAGCACTCCACCTACTCCACTAATAATTCCATCAACAAGAAAACTTTTAATTAGTGGTTGGGTAATATTGCTGGATGCGATGTCACCCATATAACTAAATATATTTTCAATTAAATCTGACAATGGAGTAGACCAGCCAAACAAAGTTTGAAACATCACAATAAGAACAGTAAACAAAATCAAGATTCCCCAAACCGGATGAAGAACGAAATTATCAATTTTCTGACTAAAAGTATCCGGACGCAGTGGTGATAAAGTGACTTCCTTCAGAAGCAAGTCGACTTGTCTGAAAATATCATTTACGTACACAGGTGAACGAAAAAATTTCTGCATGTTAGCTGGAATTGTGATTTGAGATAACTTTTTATCTTGAGCATGTCTTTTTATTGACTGTATTAATTCTGTTATCCCAAACCCTGTTGTGGCGCTAGTTGGAATAACTTCAGCATTAAGTTCACTCGCTAATCTCTGAAGATCAATTTTAAAACCTCGTTTTTCGGCTTCATCCATCAAATTTAAGGCGATGATTAAATTATATCCCATCTGCTTTAACTGAAAGGCCAAAAAGAGGGACTTGTCCAGATTAGTAGCATCTAGAACGAGTACAAATATACTTGCTGAGGGCTCTTTTTCTTTCTGAAGAAGAAAGTCCTTAGTAACTTTTTCGTCCAGAGTTGTGGCATCAAGCGAATAGATTCCAGGAAGGTCTATTACTTCTAGAATCCTTTCCTTATTCTCTGAGATCCAACCCGATTTTTTTTCAACCGTTACGCCGGGAAAGTTCGCTACTCGTTGAAAAGATCCTGTTAATTTATTAAAGAGAGCGGTTTTACCAACATTCGGCATGCCAACGAGAGCAACTTGGGCCATCATTTTTTTACCTCGACAGTAACTAGGCCAGCTTCCGCTTTACTGAGTGCAACCAGTCGGCCTCGGACTTCAACTAACAATGGCTCTTTAAACAAGCGAGATTTTCTCTTTACTTCAATTGTTGCACCGTTAACAAAACCAAGGTGCATTAGCCGCGATTCAATATCGGAAATATCTTCAACGTTTATCTTTTCAAAAGAAGTAATTATAAGCCCTTTTAATAGAGGGGCCTGGTTGATCGTCATCATGTTGTTTGATATACCAAACACTATTCAAATAGGCCAGTTTTTTAGAAAAACATAAGTACCCGACAAAACTAATTGTAAATCCTGACAAAAGCTTAACATCTCGCTACTGGACGAAGATTACCTTCATCCAGTAGTCTATTAATGAACTTAACAAATGGATCAACATGATGTTGAATATCGTAGCATGGTTGCTTTTCCCTATCTTGGTTTTAGCTTCACCCCTGGCCCAATCACCTCTAGATGAACAAATCGTAGAAAGAGATTTTTATTCTCTGAGCTATAATGAACAGCATGAAGTCGCCAATTGGGTAGCATACCCACTTGGACATCCACAAATTCGTGGTTGCGTTAGTCGAACGGATGCATTCAGAATTGATCCCATGATTACAACTGGCTCGGCCACTCTACAAGATTATCAAAACAGTAACTTTGATCGAGGGCACCTGCTTCCGGCCGGAGACATGAAGTTTGATGCTCAAGCGATGAAAGATACTTTCTTTATGAGTAATATGACTCCACAGCCTGCAAAATTTAATCGTGGCCGCTGGGCGATGCTTGAAACACTGATGCGTAGTTGGGCCTTGAAGTACGAACAATTGTGGGTAGTCACTGGACCTATACTTAAAGAACGTCTACCGACAATTGGAATAAATAAAGTTTCTGTTCCTGTGGATTATTTCAAAGTGATCATAAGAAAAGATGGCGACTCTTATAAAGGTATCGGCTTTCTCATGAACGTTGATGTTCCCTACCCAGAGCTCGTTTCATACGCGTTGAGTATTAACCAAATAGAAGACCTTTCAGGAATCGATTTTTTTCCCTTCTTGTCAGATAATGTTGAAGAAGAAGTTGAAAGTGATAGAGATTTAACTCAGTGGGATTTTCAGGCGAAGTTTAATTATCTACCTTGTTCAAATTAATTCATTTAAACAAGGCAGATATCATTTTAATGAAGTCCAGCTCGTCGAAGTAAAGCAGCGACATCAGGCTCTTGTCCACGAAACTGTTTATACAGTTCCATTGGGTGTTGTGTCCCACCCTTCTCAAGAATAAACTCGCGAAACTTGTTCGCCACAGCTCGATTAAAAATACCCGAAGTTTGAAAAAATTCAAATGCATCAGCATCTAAGACTTCTGCCCACTTGTAAGAGTAGTAACCCGCAGAATAACCACCCGAGAAAATATGAGAGAAGGCAGTCGACATACTAGTCCCTGAAATTTTGGGAAAGAGATTGGCCTTGTCACTAACCTTTGATTCAAATGCAGGTATATCTGCCACCAAAGCAGGGTCAGACATGTGATACGCCATATCAAGAAAAGAAAAAGATAACTGTCTCAATGTTCCAAGCCCTTCAAGAAATTTCCCGCTGGCCTTAATTTTTTTTATGAGGTCGTCCGAAATTTTTTCACCTGTTTCATAATGAAAGGCAAAAAGATCAAGACATTCTTTTTCAAGAACCCAGTTTTCCATGATTTGAGAAGGGAGTTCTACAAAATCCCAAAAAACATTCGTTCCAGAAAGTTCTCGATATTTACATTTTGAAAGAAGACCATGTAAGGCGTGACCAAATTCATGGTACAAAGTAGAAACTTCATCCAGTGAAAGAAGTGACGGTTTAGTATTGGTCGGTTTAGTGAAATTGCATACGATCATGATATGAGGTCGTTCGATTTTACCCTGATACATTCCCTGCTCTTTAATCCCTGACATCCATGCGCCACCTCTCTTCGTTGTACGAGGAAAAAAATCAGTGTAAAACAAACCTACGAAAGAATTTGCTTCTTCATCAAAGACTTCAAAGGTTCTGACGTCATCGTGATATTTGGGTACATTAAAAACTTCTTTAAAATTTAAACCGTAAAGTTTTCTAGCTACTTTAAAAACGCCATCGACAACATTTTCAAGTTTAAAAAAGGGTCTAAGCATTTCATCATCAAAGTCTAATTCACGAATTTTGAGAATTTCGGAGTAATACGCAGAATCGTATCTTTGGATTTCATCGATTCCGTCTAATTCTTTTGCTAAATTCTTTAGTTTATTAAATTCTTTTTCAGCGTGAGGCTTGGCCTTGAGACAAAGCTCATCAAGAAAAACCATCACTTTCTTAGGTGACATCGCCATTCTTTCTTCCAGAACATAATCAGCGTGAGTATTAAAACCAAGAATTTTTGCTCTTTCAGTTCTTAGTTTAAGTATTTGTTTTAGATTGTCCTGGTTATCATATTTGTCATTAAAAGCTTTGGACGAGTTTGCTATGAAGATTTTTTTTCTAAGCTCTCTGTTCTTGGCATAAGTCAGAAAAGGAACAATCATTGGGGCATCCAGACTGAAACACCAAGATCCTTCTTTTCCCTTTTTTAAAGCTAATTCGGCAGAAGCTTCAATCACCGAATCTGGCAACCCCTCAAGGTCCGCCTTATTAGTTACCTCTAATAAATAATCATTGGTTGCTTTGAGAACATTTTGTGAAAAGCTTAACGTTAGTTTAGCGAGATTTTCATCCAGCTCACGCATTTTATCTTTTTCACTTTCGGCTAACAAGGCGCCATTTCTTACAAACGATTTATACGTTTTTTCTATGATCATCATTTCTTCAGGATTGAGTCCTTGCCCAAAACGATTATCGTAGCATGCCTTAACTTTCGCAAAAATAATGGGATCAAGGGAAATATCGTTTCCAAATCTGGTTAGAGTCTCGGTCATCTGGGGTGATATTTTTTCTAATTCTTCAGAACACTCTGCAGAATGCAAATTGAAGAACATTCCCGCTATGTAATCAACTTTCTCTGTAATATCGCTTTTTTCAACAATGACATGCTGAAAATCGATTCCCTTATTATTTTTATATTCATTCAAATTCTTTTTTGCAGTTTCCATTGCAGCTTCGAGGGCAGGCAAAAAATGTTCTGGTTTTACTTGGTCAAAAGGATAGGCCCCATGAATAGCATGAGGGGTTTCCAAAAGTGGGTTTTGCATAAATATCCTTAAAGAAAAAGTTTACGATGAAGGCCAAACAGCTTCATGACTACGATGAGCCAGATGCATAGAAAGCCTAACATCATCATATCAAGGATAGAGGAGGATTGAAGATAAATTAAAAGCACAGCAATCAGAGCTTTGGCCCCTCTATACACGAGCATATCGGTGAGATATTTTGCGCCGTACTTTTGAGCACCTTGTAGTGGTTGATATAAAATTTCTTTACCAGCACTAAAAAAAGAGTAATCCGCCGCCTTAAAATAAATATAAAGTGTAGCAATTGGCATGAGTCCAATTTGTGGGGCAAATATTAGCGCGACGAGACATAACAAATATGAAAGCGGTATGAATAAATGAAGATTTTTCTCACTGACTCTTAGCAAGACGAAAGGAAGAATCAAGAACTGAAAAATAAATGTGAGAGCATTAGTCCATGTATAAATATTACCTAGATATGCCGTGCGAAGATCTGATGTTGGTACACTTGCTTCAAACGCGAGATTAAATTTAAAGTCAGCAATATTGATAATGAATTGAGCCAGGGCAACCATGCAGCAGATATAGAAAACATATTTTTTTATGTCCGGAGTATCAAGACTTGCAACAGGACTTTTATTATCAATGGCAATACTACCAGACCTATCAGTTAAGAGGAAAAAGACCAAGGGTAATACAACAAACGTAACTCCCACCTGAAGGACTATCAGTGTGCCCCAGCTGTTACTTAATGATGTTGTAAGTAAACCTCCCAAAATACCACCAAGGCTTCCAATGGCCCCTACAGGCCCAACAAGTATCCTGAAATTGGTTTTGTTAAAATAATTATTTGCATACCCCAGAAGTAAGTGAACTTGAATGACTATGCAGATTTCCTTCCAGATGAAAGAGAAGTAAGCGAATAATTTATTGCCTTGAAAAAAACTTAAACTACCAGCGAGAAAAATAATGGCAGATAGTACACTTGCAACAGTAAAGACAATTTGGACGGATTGTCTTCTCTGAAGCTTGTTACATAAATAAACACTGATGGATAAAAAAACCACGGCCCACGCCCAAGCGGCTGGGGTCGACTTTGCCCCATAAGCCTCAAAAAAAAGTGACGTCGTTGAGGCCCTAATGAGTGGGTAATTAAACAGAACGAGGAAATAAGATATAAAGAAAAAGCTTAAATTCTTTTTAAATTCGCGATCACTCTCTTTTAGCAGTAAAAGAAATTTCATTCAGACTTTAAGTAGCTGTCACCTTTTTGATTTTCTTCAAAGTCATGCTGATGATCAAACTTTGAAAAGTCATATGAAGTGGTAAAAGTCGTTTTTTTAATGTCTTCAGAACAAATTGTTTTCATAAAGTTAAAGAAGTTCTCTCGAGTTTCAGAACTCATAAGATGCTCCATTAAGCACGAATCTTTATGGGCAACATCTTCTTTCACTCCAATTATATCTTTCAAAAAATAAAACAATAATGTTCGAGATGACAATATTCCATGGACTGCTTCATGACCTGAGGCAGAGAGAGACAAAAACTTACTGTCATCTTCTATAACCAAGTCACGTTTTTTTAAGTTTGTAAGGGCCGTGGAAACGGAACCTTTAGTTAGACCCATCTCATGGGCAATATCAGTTACGCGAGCGTAGCCTTTGGACTCTTTAAGTTTATGAATGGCCAACAGGTAATGAACCATTGAGTGCGTGAGGTCATTGTCATGAGTGTGCTGAACGCTTTGTTTTTTTTCTAACATAGTCATAAGTTACTTTCCTCGAGAGACTCTGTCAACCATTTGAAATTACATGGATTTTCATTCGCCTAAATTATTAAACATATCAATGCGGGTCTGATGTCTTCCGCCTTCGAAAGGAGTCGAAAGAAACGTATCCGTTATCTTTTTGAGAAGCTCCAAAGATGTCCTTCTTCCCGACAGGCACAGAACATTGGCGTTGTTATGAAGACGACTCATTTTTGCATCATCCTCATCTCGACAGACAGCGGCCCTAATGTCAGAGAAACGATTGGCAGTCATCGAAACACCTATTCCAGAACCACACAAAAGAATTCCGACAGCTTGTTCTGCCTTAACTTTTTCAACAAGTTTTTTTGCCCATTCGGGATAGTTTGTAGATTCAGTGGAATATGTCCCTAGATCAACAACCTCTTGCTTACCCTTAAGATAATTAGCAAGTTCTTGCTTTTCATTAAAGGCCCCATGATCTGAAGCTATAAAGATTTTCATAAAACCCTTTCAAAAAAAAAAAGGGCGCTCAAAGCGCCCTTCAATAATTAATAGCGGTAATATTCAGGCTTGTATGGGCCTGAAGCAGATACACCTAGATACTCAGATTGACCTGGAGTTAAGACATCCAGTTCAACACCAATTTTCTTAAGATGTAGACGAGCAACTTTCTCGTCGAGGTGCTTAGGAAGCATATAAACTTTCTTGTCATAATTTTTAGCATTGGCCCATAATTCTAATTGTGCCAATACTTGGTTAGTGAAAGAAGCACTCATTACAAAGCTTGGGTGACCTGTTGCACATCCAAGATTCACGAGACGTCCTTCAGCAAGAACGATGACTTGTTTGTTATTTTCAAGAGTATAAATATCAACTTGAGGCTTAATCGTATCTTTAGTGTGACCATAAGTTTTATTCAACCAAGACATGTCGATTTCGATATCAAAGTGACCAATGTTACAAACTATCGCTTTATCTTTCATCGCAAGAAAATGTTTTGAATTGATGATGTCTTTACAACCAGTCGTCGTAACAACGATGTCGGCTTCCTTAACAGCTTCATCCATTTTCTTAACTTCATAACCTTCCATTGCAGCTTGAAGAGCGCAAATAGGATCGATTTCAGTTACAATTACTCGAGCGCCTGCACCTTTAAGTGAGTCAGCAGAACCTTTACCAACGTCACCGAAACCAGCAACAACAGCAACTTTACCGGCCATCATCACATCCGTAGCGCGACGAATTGCATCTACGCAAGACTCACGACAACCGTATTTGTTATCGAATTTTGATTTTGTGACAGAGTCATTTACGTTGATACATGGAACAGGAAGCTTTCCTTGTTTCTCAAGTTCATAAAGGCGGTGAACACCTGTAGTTGTTTCCTCAGAAATTCCTTTAATGCCTTTATAAAGCTCAGGGTATTTATCAAGAATAAGCTGAGTAAGATCTCCGCCGTCATCAAGAATCATATTTAGAGGCTCTTTTTTCTCACCAAAAAATACTGTTTGATCAATACACCACATGAACTCTTCTTCAGTCATACCTTTCCAGGCATAAACTGGAACACCAGTAGCTGCGATAGCTGCAGCTGCTTGGTCTTGAGTTGAGAAGATGTTACAAGATGACCAAGTCACTTCAGCACCAAGTTCTGTCAAAGTTTCAATGAGAACAGCAGTTTGGATTGTCATGTGTAAACAACCAGCAATTCGAGCACCTTTAAGAGGCTTGGTTTTGCCAAATTCTTCACGAAGTGCCATAAGCCCTGGCATTTCTGCTTCAGCGAGCTTCATTTCTTTACGACCCCAGTCAGCGAGACTGATATCTCTCACCTTGTATTTAGCAAGATTTGAATTTCCATAAGTGCCCTGTGAAAAAGTTGCTTTCATCGACAATTCCTTTTCCTAACCCTGATGGGTCTGGTAGATAAGCCAAAAACATAAATATTGGGAATAACCTAACATTCTTTACCTAAGGGCTCAAGGGCAAGGTTTAGATTGTGAAGGTTTGTTTAAGGCCACAAAAATGAAAAAATACAATTATGAATACTTCGCTTCATGTCCGAGTGGTTTGGAGGAGATTTTATCCAAAGAATTAGCTGACTTGGGTGCTTCAACAATAGTTATTGTCCGAGGTGGAGTTCAGTTTGAAGGGGCGCATGAAGTGGCCCTTAAGGCCATCTTACACTCTCGTATTGCCAGCCGCGTTTTTAAATACCTGTTCCAATTTGATGTGAGCAATGAGCAAGATTACTACCTTGCAGCAACAGACATCAAGTGGAAGAGTCTAATGGATGTTACCCATACCTTTCGCTTAACCACTATATTTGGAGACCTGCCTTTTGAAAGAGAGGAATTCCGAAATTCACAATTCGCAAATTTAAAACTCAAAGATGCTATATGTGATTACTTCAGGCACCACGAAACTGTGCGCCCAAGTGTTGAGAAGGACTTTCCAGATATCTCATTTCTGGCCCGTATCGACCGAGGTCAGGCAAAACCTTACGTTGCTACTATCATGTATGACCTATGTGGAGACTCATTAAATCAACGTGGCTACAGAGTGGCGAAAATTGAAGCTCCTGTTAAAGAAAACGTAGCTGCCGGAATATTAAAACTTATAAAATGGGACCCTGAAACCGAAGACTTTATCGATGGGATGTGTGGGTCTGGAACTTTCGTTATTGAAGCTGCCTTAATGGCAGCTGGTATTGCCCCAAGTTTCTTAAGAGTTGATAGACATCTTCACGGCTCCGGCCAGAAACAATGGACTTTTCTTAACTACCCTTGGCTCACGAAAGATGAAGAATTAAAGGCCAGTTTTAAAAAGCTTCTAGAAGATATTTCAGAATCAACTATCAAGGGAGTTGAAAAATTAGGCAAAATGAAAGGCAGAATAAGTGGAAATGATATTTCTGAAGTAAGTCTTATCTCGGCCAGAGAAAATCTAAAAAAAGCCAAACTTGATCATGTCATCCAATTGAGTCAGGCCGATGCGCGTGTTTTAAATCCAAATAAAAATAAAACACTCTTTATCTGTAACCCTCCGTATGGGGAGAGACTTGAACATGGGGAAGATGAAAGATTGAAGGCCCTCTATCAGGGTCTTGGAGATCATTGGAAGCATAACTTTAAGGGCCACAGAGCTGCCCTCTTTACTGGAAATCTACCAATGCTAAAAGTTGTTGGGCTTAAGACTTCTAAAAAACACATTCTTTACAATGGTGATATTGAATGCCGTGTAGCTGAATATAACCTATATTAAAAGGTCCCTATTTCATCCGATCTTCAAGCTTGATTGCCAGTGCTGGAGTCGCAAATTTAAGCAGGGCCATTTTATTAACAACCTTATCAAAATGCTTATCTGATCGACTGAAAAAGTAACTTGCGACATCTTGGTCTTTCAAAAAGATCGTATGACCTTTAGTATCGAACTTTCTTAGAATGAATTCAGAATCAAGAAAAAGAATATCTCGGATAGTAAAATTCTTTGCAATGTAGATGATGATGCAAAAATCAGAAAGCTCCGCCAGAGATTTTTTGATTTTTACGCCTTTCGGCGAAGTGGCATCATGCCAATGGACTTTAACTTCTACAACTTTACCGTTGTCAGTTTTAAAATCAAAACCACGTTGAGAGGAAGACTTAATTTGATTGAGTCCAAAAATAATTTTTGAATACCACTCTCCCAACTGAATGGGCAGATTCTTACCATTCATTAGAACTTTGTGATCTTTTAAAATTTGAAATGTTTGGTGAACTACTTCTACAGTGTCAAAAATGGCTTTTTGATCCGGATAATGAAGAATCCCAATGTTCTTCGTTACTTTGGTTAAAAGTTTTTTGTTAAATTGATTGAGGTACCATTGATCGAATTCGCCCAATTCCAAAAAATCATAACTACTAAAAACAAATCCTTCGCCTTTTAGTTTTGCAATATGCTCTAAATCAGGGATTTCTTTTTGTAGATAACTAAATGGAACGTATTCATTGTCATGGCTGCCTCTGACAAAGATAACATCTTTATCATAGTCAGAACTGCCATGAGTTCCCCCAGAAAACTTCTGGGCAAGCTCAAAGACTTTATCTTTTAACACGGTGTAACCTTTTAAATTTAAATTACAACTATGTTAACACGGACTGACCTAAATCTCTAGTGCTGTCACATCTTCGGTGAAATCTGTCACTGTTCTAGCGATGGAAAGATTATGAGTCAGATAATGAGCACAGTAGACTTTGAAATCCACCACCTTTGACTCATAGTATTTTTTTTCGTCACCAGTACTTGTCTGAATTTTTTGATCGGCCAATACTGCCGACTGAAGTAGTTTCCATGCCACTACCATTTGAGATGCGAAGTGGAGAAAATCACTACAGTTTTGAAGAATCAGATTGTACTGATTACTTTTGCCGTATGTCGTCAGTTGTTGCATCACAGTCTGTGCACTTAAGAGAACTTTGTTAAACAGATCTTTTTCTTTTTTAAATTTTGTTTCATCTAGTGCCTGAACTGAAGCCACGATGTCTTGGGTCAGTAGACCTAAAGATTTTCCGCCGTCTTTAAGAATCTTTCTCATCACAAAGTCGATCGCTTGAATTCCATTTGTGCCTTCGTAGATCATGGCAATTTGTGTATCTCGCACAAATTGTTCGACCCCATACTCTGAACAGTATCCATAACCGCCGTGGGCCTGAAGCGCTGTTGATGAAACTAGAAAACCCTGCTCTGAACAGTAGGCCTTACATATGGGAGTAAGGAGTCCGATGATACCTTCAACTTTTTGGTCATCTTCAACTTTATTGAAAAGATCTGCGGTATGAAGACACAGAGCACGCATGCCGCGAGAGATTGCTCGCATTTTTAAAAGATTTCTTCTCACGTCTGGATGATTAATTATTTCTTTACCGAACTGAGACCTTTCCTTAGTATATTTTTCCGCCATTTGATAGGCCAAATTTCCTTGAGACTCGCCTTGAATCCCGCAATACAAACGCGCCTCATTCATCATGATAAACATGGTTGCCATACCGTCAAGTTCTTCACCAATCAACCAGCCTTCTGATTGGCCATCGATTCCAAATTGCATTTCACAAGTTGCTGAGGCATGAATACCCATTTTATGTTCAATTTTTGAACAGACTACATTGTTTGATCCAGCGTTTATTCCCTGATCATTAATTTTGAAACGAGGTACAACAAAAAGTGATATCCCCTTAGAGCCTTCAGGGGCCCCAGGTGTTCTTGCTAACACGAGGTGCATATTATTTTCATAAAGATCTGATTCACCGGATGATATGAAAATTTTAGTTCCGCTAATTGAATACATTCCATTACCGATTGGCTTAGCAGTTGTTCGTAAGGCCCCAACATCTGATCCAGCACCGGCCTCAGTCAAACACATGGTTCCACCCCATTCACCACTCATCATTTTAGGAACGATGTTAGTTTTCATGAAAGGGTTACCCTTCAAATTGATAACGTTCAAGGCTGCCCTCGTAAGCCCCGGGTACATCATCCAAGCAACGTTGGCACCTGTAGCAAGAGACATGCACGCAACATAAAGCGCCTCAGGGACTGGAGTGCCACCAATTTCTTCGGGCATTCCCAAGGCAAACCATCCGTTCTCATAAAAATTCTTCTGGAGCGACTTTAAAGATTCAGGTACCAGCACTTTACCTTTAACATGCTTTACACCTTCATGATCTGAGGGTTCGCGAGTTGGAAATATTTCATTTTCAACAAATTTGCTATACTCGGCTACAATTCCTTTAACATCCTGTTCACCAAAACCATATTTTGTATGTTCCTGAACTTTTAGTAGCTCAATTAAGTTAAATTCAATGTCACGGATGTCAGCTTTATAATAGCCCATGAACGTACCTCATACAGGGATTTGTAAACTCATATAGTTTATCAGGGATTCAATAAATGGGAGGAGGAAATTTGAGACAATCTATGAATTTCTTATCCGACTAAAACAATAAAAAGCAAAAAAAAAGGGCCACAAAAGTGGCCCTAGAAGAGAAGATTAATATCCTGAGTAAAATTCGAATAATTTAGAGCTTGGTGATTTATAACCATTGTTTACTGTTCCAACTTCAGTTGGGTTTAAGATGCTTGGTAGTGATGTGTTAATCACTGCGTATGATACTGGAGAGGTCGCTCCAGCAAATGCTCCGTAGTAGACAGTATAAATTGAACCGGCCTGTTGAGTTTGAGCTTTAATCAGATTTTTTGCAGTTCCAAGAACAGCATCAGCAAGCTCTGTATTATCTATCTTGGTATAAAAAGTAGTGCTTTCAGTTGTAATATCACAATCGCCATATTTTTTTATTGTCAGTCCCAAGAAGGTGCTATTGTTCATAGTCACAGTACCTTTTAAAATTCCGTTGCTCGTGTGCTTAAAGCAAGCTGTTGGATCCACGCAATCAACAACAACTGTATTTTTTTGACACATCGATTTATTAAAAGTGCTGACCGATCTCTTATTAAAATATAAATGTGTACCAACTGTTGAAGCCTCTGTACTGCCTGCTTGCCAAGCTTTGAGGTTGTTATAAGCAGCTTCACCAAAAGCAGATGTGTTTGGATTTGTATAATTACTGTTTGAATGACTACTGCCTCCTCCGCTTGAACTCTTCTTACCGCAAGAAGCAGCAAAAGAAACAATAAGCGAAAGTGCCAAAAGGTTAAGAATTGATGTTTTCATAAAGACCTCCAAAAAAGTAAAATGTATTGAGCATTACACTTCAAGTACCGTGCCAAAATAGGGTATTGAGTTTTTGAGACCTTGCGGATGGGTATTGTATAAGAATTAGCTATCGTTGATACTAATGTCTAGAAAGTAGACACTTTAGTAAAATCTACAAAAACTCAAGGAACATATGGGATACGTACTTTACGGCTCAAAAACTTCACCTTTTGTTAGAAGAATCCGTATTCTTCTCGAAAATATCCCCTACGATTTTAAAGAAGTGAATATTTTTGAAGGTCAAGATGCTGTTGATTTGAACAAGATTAACCCTATTAATCAGATCCCCGTTTTGGTTGATGGTGACAATACGATCTGGGATTCTCGCCAGGTCTTTAACTATCTCAATTCCCTTCACCGATTCCAGAACATGGACTGGCAGGATGAAAATCTTCTGACAGCAATAGATGGGGCGATGAATGCTGGAGTGGCCTTATTATTAATGAAGAGATCAGGCATCAAGATCGATGAGCCTCTGATGTATGTGCAACGCCAGAAAGAAAGGATGGAGTCGATCCTTGATTTTCTTAAACCGTTTATCATGGATCAAGGTTTAAAAAGTTGGGATTTCCACACCATTTCAATTTATTGCTTTTTAGATTGGGCCTTATTTAGAGGCATGATCAATATCGATACAAGACCTGAATGTCTGACTTTCCTTAAAAAGCATAAGGACAGAAAAATCGTTACCTTAACTGCTATCCCTGTTTAGGCGACAACAATTTTAAGCATACGGAGCTTTCCGATCTTAAGGATAACCTCACTACCAGCTTCAAGATTTAAGGTTTCAGCTGCATGATTTTCAAAATTTACTTTCACTGCATTCTGCTGAATAAGACGGCGCCCGTCTCCCTTGGATTTAATTAGCTCAAGTTCAAGAAAGAGCTCTAGAAGATTAATAACTCCGGCCGCTTTATTGATTGTCTGAATATCGTCGGGAATCTGCTTTTTAGTAAACCTAGCTTCAAATTTATCGCGCTCTTCTTTCCCGGCCGCTTCGCCGTGATAGTAGCCGGTAATTTCCGAAGCAAGGCTCTTTTTGGCTTCCATAGGGTGAATTGTGCCTGCACTCAGGGCAGCAATGTATGCTTCAACTTCTGTGGACGGTTTTCTAGATAAAAGGAGATAATATTTCTTCATCAACTCATCAGAAATCGACATGAGCTTGCCAAACATGTTGGTAGGAGTTTCAGTCAAGGCAATATAGTTATCCATTGATTTAGACATTTTATTCACTCCATCTGTTCCCTCAATCAATGGCATTGTAAGGATACACTGGGCTTCTTGCTCATAAGAGTATTGTAGGTGGCGTCCCATCATTAAGTTAAACGTCTGATCCGTTCCGCCCAATTCAAGATCAGCTTTTAAATGAACAGAGTCAAAACCTTGAAGAATTGGATATACGAACTCATGTAAATAAATGGCTTCCGCATTATTATAACGTTTTGAAAAATCATCTCGCTGAAGAATTGCACCAACTGTGGCCCTAGACATAAGCTTAATTAAATCAAGCCCAGAGAACTTTCCTAGCCAGTCCTTATTAAAGACAACTGTGGTTTTACTCATGTCCAAAACTTTTCCGACCTGTTCTTGATAAGTCTTGGCATTTTGTGCAACGTCTTCCTCAGTCAAAATCGGACGTGTTTTATTTTTACCAGTTGGGTCACCAATTTGGGCCGTGTAATCTCCGATCAAAAAATAGATCTCGTGCCCAAAATCCTGAAGGAGTCTAAGCTTTTGAAGCACCACTGTATGGCCTAAGTGGATATCAGGACGAGAAGGATCTGCCCCAAATTTTATGATCAAAGGTTTTTGCTTCTCAAAAGACTTCTTTAGTTTCTTGAGAAGTTCCTCTTCAGGAAGTATTTCAAAAGCACCACGCTTAAGTTCCTTAAGTTGGTCTTCTGGGCTTACAGTAATTCGCGTCATGAAAGTCTCCTTAAACACCTAGAGTTTAATCGACCCTGCGAATTTAGTAAAAAATTATCTCAGGTTATTTTGACCTTTTATGGAAAGAGCTGCATTGGCACGGCCACGGCCATCTGAGAAAAATTCTAATTGTTCAAGATATGTGTCTTTCAACTCTTTTAATTCCAAGTCAAAGAGAATTTTTTGATTAAAAGGGGCAATATCATGAAAAATTCGCTGAATCACCTTCTGCTGGAATCTCACAGTGTTAACATTGGTAACGAGTCCGTACTGAGGAAGGCCCTTTAATAAAAGAGTTTGGTCAGTTTTTACGCCTAATACTTTGATCTGAAGATGTGGAAATCCATTCTCAATAATGACTTTTAGGCCAATTCCCAATCGCACAGGGAAACGAAGCTCTGATCTTCCTAATATAATTCTGTCTCTACCATTTAGTCTGTAGAGAATGTCGAGGTAAAGATTGAATACCTCCCCCTTCTCTTCTGCCAAAATAAATGCCCGTTCTGACCCAAGGGTAAAGTCTTTGCTTCCAAGATCAAGCACTCCGGCTTGAGCCGCAGCAGAAACAAGCTCATTTATATAATGCTCACTTATGCTAACTACTAAATTGGCGCGTTTTTGATTAAACAGTAAATCAATATCCTGCATGGACTGCTCGAAGGTTCCAATTTCTATCTTTCTTCTTTCTTTAGTCGGAAGTTGAGGCGCTCTACACGGAAGGACCAGAAGATCGTTCTCGTTTGCGCAAAAATGTCCATCAAGTTTTGCTTCAAGAATTCTGGTATTAGCATCTACTGACATTGTTTTTAAATCAAAGAATGTACTAACTTCACCCTTCGTTGAAAAAGATCTGGGGGTAAATATTTCCTGAGGCTTGTCTTTGATTATGTTGGCAAACCTATCCTGCATTCTGGCCTTTAGCAGATCAAGGATAGCCAATTTCATTTCTTCTTTTCTACTTAAAATAAAGTTTTTAATTTTTTCATGATCAAAAGTAATGACCCTGCCTCCAACTCTAATTGAAACGACAGGTATGGCAATATCTTTAATATGAAAGTCGATTAATTCTGGACGTTCAACAATTTTGGCAAACACTCTTGATAGATCAATTGTATGCAGGGAAATCATTAGGGAATCGGGCATTAGTGCTGTTTGCCATCCCATTGGAAGCTCAACCATCAATTCCGGACTAACAATAAACTCCGGTTCAATTAAGCCTATTTCAAATTTTATAGATTCGTCGCTTTGAGGTTTTTTAAGTTCGACTTGAAAAGCGATTTTGCTCGAAGCAAGCTTTAAGCCTTCTACATAATTTAAGGTTACGTAATCAATTCTATTTTGTTCAGAAATTCCAGGTTTAAATTCTGAACTAAATTGGTGCATTGAGTATGAGAATTGGTCAATTTGAATTTTAAAGTTTGATTCAAAAAGCCTAATATTAAAAAGCTCCTGCCAGTCTTTAATCCATGCTTGCGTGTCACTTGGTAGATCATCTATTAGTTTTTTAAAATCAACTATGATCGGAGCTTTAAACGTTTGATTGTAAGGATCGCCGAAATTATTATTAATAAGAAATGTCCGAAGGCGGTTGATCAAAGAAGCCGATGCCTGCTGGTCCATTCTGGATTTTATTACGATGTCTTGGGGACTATCTCCCCAGGCGAAACTATTTATCAAAACTGACACAATTAATAAATATTTTTTCATGGGGATATTTATATCAAATAAAACAAAGGGCAGGCATCTAAAAAATAAACGTGAGGTTTCTGATATTGGGCTCTTACACTCGCCATCCTACTTTTAGGAGCCATAATTTGAGTTCAAGGGCTTTTTTAACTGGATCCTTAGGTGGTTTTGTATGTGTAACTTGTAAAAGAACTTCAGCAATTGGGGGAAGACCGAAGGCTTTTCTTCTCTCATCTACAAACTTAGGGTCCTCAATGGGGGTTGCTTTTAACTCACCCTCCTCCCATTCAAGATTGGTTCCAAATAACTGTCGTCTTCCTTCTAGAAAACATATCTTGTCTTCCGTGTAGGCCAGTAGTTCTTTGGGATAGTCTTCTTGGGAAACTGCTAAACGAATTTGAATCAAAGATTCTCGCATGAAATCAGGGAGAGAAATTGCGTGTTGAATAATTAACCAAGATAAGTGCACCCCTTTCTCACCGGCGTTTGAAAGGACTGGAAATCCCTTGGTCTCTATCATTCGCTTTAGTTTTTGAGCATTTAGCAATTGAGCTTTTTCTAGATCGGGATGATAGGTGTCCTCTAAAACACCTTTGCCCATTAAAACATCTTGGATGACTTGATCTCTTTCTATAAGGGGGGTTAGTTTTTCAATCCAGTACGTATCAACATTCATGTCCTTAAAAATAACTTATAATCATGTCATCTTCTTCTTCAGTACCTCGGTAGGCAGAGAAGTTGGCCTTATACATTAACATAAAATTTGTTTGCCCAATTTTAAAGAGCTGGACAGAATGGCTATAGCAGAGAGGGATAGTCAGGCTTCTCCCTTTTTTCGTATTAGTTCCAAAAATCTGGCTACTAACTGTCTCTAGATTTGTAATTCCTTGATATTTGCATATAAAACAGCGCTTATCTTTCATGTTACTTATATCGATAAGACCTACATATAACTTTAACGAGTTTTTTAATATCTAATCAAATATTAAGATTGGAAGTGTAATTTCAGGGTAAAAAAATTATGTGTAGGATTTTTGGATTTCGTTCGGTTCTTTTTTCCAAAGTACACTCAAGTTTAGTGTCTGCTGAAAATGCACTCATGGGTCAAAGTAGCAGGCATCCTGATGGATGGGGTATGGTTTATTATATTGCTGATACTCCCCATGTTGTAAAATCGACAGTGACGGCCGAATCAGACTCTCTTTTTAAACATGTGTCTGGAATTGTAACCTCACAAACTGTACTCGCTCATATTCGAAAAGCGACACATGGAAAGCTGACTTTACTCAATACACACCCTTTTCAATACGGACGATGGACTTTTGCACATAATGGAAACATTAAACATTTTGAAAACGTAAAAAAAACACTTTTAGAAGAAGTCTCCAAAGAAATGCGCCCATTCTGCCTTGGCGAAACTGACAGCGAAATTATCTTTCATTTAATCCTGACTTCTATTAATAAACTTGTTCCAATTCATGACTCTCATCCGAACCTGAATCTAGTGATGCAAGGTATTTCAAATGCCATTACCCGTATCTGCGAAATCGTTGGCGACTTATCAATCAAAGAGACTGGCATCCCTACAGAAAACTACCTGACTTTTGTGATTTCAAATGGCCCTATTATGATTGCAATGAACGGGGGCATGAGTCTCTACTACAGTACTCACAAGAAGAAATGTCCTGAAAGAGATACATGTCAAAGCCTTGCCCCTTGGTGCGAGGCAGTTGCTCAAGGAGAAATGAATGTGAACCATTTAATTATTTCTAGTGAGCCACTACAGGGAGAAAATGTGTGGTTTAAAATAGCCCCAGGAGAATTGCTTGGTGTTGATTCTCAAATGAAACTTAATTCACATTTAGTGACTCTTCCTTTTACCAAATGAAAGTTATTTTCTTTGATGGTTATTGTGGTCTTTGTAATGGATTTGTTGATTTCATGATTAAGATCGACAAAGAAGGCCAGTTCAAATTTTCTCCCCTTCAAAGTGAATACGCAAAATCCAACCTTAATCCTTCAGACATTTTGGATTTAAAATCCGTGGTCGTTTTGATTGATGGAAAAAGTTACCGTAAAGCCGAAGGAGTTTTTAAGGCCTTGACTTCAATTGGTGGGGTATGGAAAATGGCAGCAATTCTTAATTCGTTTCCTAATAGCATTTTGAACTTTGGCTACGAATTAGTGGCCGAGAATAGGTACCGACTGTTTGGAAAGAGAGACACTTGTCGCTTACCTACTCAAGAAGAAAAATCCAGATTTATACTTTAAGTTAGCGAACCAACCCTACGGCATTGTAGGCATTCTCAAGAGTCACGCGCGATCGAACTCGAGCACGTTCAGCTCCACTTTTCATCAGCTGACTCAAGTAATCCTGATTTTTCATTAAATCGTCATATTTCTCACGAACTGGCTTAAGTGTTTGTACAACGACTTCAGCAAGGTCTACTTTCAGATGTCCATACATCTTCCCTTCATACTCTTTTGTCAGTTGATCAGTCGTTTTTCGACTTAGAACCGAATAGATTGTCATAAGATTTGATAGGCCTGGCTTGGTTTCAGGATCATACTTAACTTCTGTTCCAGAATCAGTTGCTGCACCTTTGATTTTCTTTTCGATTACTTTAGCGTCATCAATTATTGAAACAAAGTTTTTTTCATTTTCATCAGACTTGGACATTTTCTTTTCAGGTTCCTGCAGCGACATGATCCGAGCTCCTGATTTTCCGATGTAAGCTTCTGGCATTTTGAAAATGCCAGGGCCATATCGGTTTTCAAAAAAACCTACGATATCTCTACACAGTTCGAGATGCTGTCTTTGGTCTTCCCCAACTGGAACTAAGTCTGCTTGATACAAAAGAATATCAGCGGCCATTAAAATAGGATAAGTATACAAACCTGCATTAATATTCTTAACGTGTTTTTCTGATTTTTCTTTGAACTGAGTCATTCGATTCAAGTAGCCCATTGGTGTAAGGCAAGTGAGTAACCAAGAAAGCTCCGTATGCTCAGGGACTTGAGATTGAACGAAAATAATATTTTTATGTGGATCTAAACCTAGAGCAAGATATTGAGCGAAAAAACTGAAAGTCCGCTGTTGCAAAACTTTAGGATCTTGAAAAACAGTAAGCGCATGCAAATCGGCTAGAAAGTATAAACAATCATACTGCTCTTGAAGTTGCTTCCAATTATGAATAGCACCAATATAATTACCTAAGGTTAAATCACCGGTAACTGTACTGCCGCTCAAAATTGTTTTTTTCATTTGGTAAGTATACGGTTCAATTTGCAAAAAAACAAGGAAGGTCAGACTACAATTGTGGGGCAGAAGCAGTGTCCATTTTTTTAGTTTTTTTAAAAACCTTAACTGAAATACCTAAGGTCACTGGCATATAGTTCAGCCTGTAAGTCGCGGTTCCATCCAAAAATGACTGCTTAATTTTTGAGGTCGTTATTTTTTGATCCATGAAGACGGCCAGTCTTCCTTTTTCATATTCAAGCCTGTGCCCAGCAGTGAAAGTTGCACCCTTTACGCCCCAATCCTGTGACTTAGAATCACTCCCCCAATAATCATCCTTCTTCATATATGCACTGTAGCTATTCCCAGCAATCAAACCAACCTGCACTGACGGAGTGTAACTTAGTTTTCCATATTTTTCACTCGAAACAATATCAATTTTTCTACCATAACCAATCTGTGGATTTATTTGTCGATAAGTGTTTTCGAGTCTCCAAAGATGCATTTCACCTGGTTGATTATTATATCCATCAAATTCTTCGCGGACTTTAATTTCTTTATCGACAGCAACTCCATCGATGGTACCTGTAACCTGTTTGACCTGGTGATTTACCATCAGGTATTTCATGTGAAAAAGAGAAAGTGTAAAAACATTTTTTCCTTTTTCTACGTTAATCATAAAAGTATTTGTTGGTTCATCTATAAATCGAAAAGCATTATCAATACCCTTCAGGTTTTCGGACCTAAAGTATTCAAAACTGTGTCTTTCCTTCCATTCAAAATCTTTGATGTCGACATTTACGCGAGAACTTCGCAGTTTAACATCGCTATTAAAATACTCAGTCCGAGTATATCCAAAATAAAATTTGATATTCCATTCATCCCTGTCTTGATCAAGCTGTTTAATCGTAATAGGCTCAAAAGCTTGATCTTTTCCCATTTGATTTAAATTTGTACAGATACTTTGAATTTCTTTGGGAACTGCTTCTTTCTCATCTAATACTTTGGCCAAGTTTTTATGTAATTCTTCAAATGTGTTTTCGGAAGCAGGTTGGAGAACGAGACACTCTTCTTTAATAACTTCTTTAGGACACAAATCGAGAATATTTATATCCACTGAAAAGCTTTGCTGGCCGTAAGCGAGATTCGAAATAATAAGTATTAATAAGAGTGAATATTTCACGAATACTTATCGGTATTAATCAGGTTTTCTTAAGCTTTCATGTAACCAACCGAAAGAACTGGCCTATCCCCGCCAGGTAACAAGTGTTTTTCTCTCGCTAAAATCCTCCATCGTGAAGCGAATTCCCTCTCGCCCTAAGCCAGATTCTTTCACTCCACCGTAGGGCATGTTGTCCGCTCGATAGGTTGGAATATCATTAAAAATTATCCCTCCAACTTCAAGCTCTTGAGCTGCCATCTGCTGCAATTTTGAGCTATCCGTAAAAACTCCGGCCTGAAGACCAAACTTTGAACTATTTATTTCTTCAATCACTTTTGCAAAGTCATCATATTCATGGAGGATTACGATCGGCCCAAATGCCTCCTCACATGAAATTGGTAAATTTTTAGGAACATTTTTTAAAATGGTTGGTTCAATCAATCGAGGATGACTAAATCCATTGACCTCGTCAACGGCCTTACCTCCAGCTAAAAGTAGAGCTCCACTTTTAGTCGCCTGATTAATCCAATCCAAAATCCTCTTAAACGATCGATCATCTATAATTGGTCCAATGAGGGTTTCTTTTTTCCATGGATCGCCAAAACTTATATTTTTTGTCTCAGCTACAAATTTGTCTTGAAACTTAGACGCAATTTCTTTGTGAACAAAGACATGCTGAATTGAGATACAAATTTGTCCGGCATAGGCGAAAGATCCCCAAACCGTTCGCTGAACGGCCCTTTCGAGATCAGCATCTTTATGAATAATAACTGCAGCGTTTCCACCAAGCTCAAGACTTACTTTTTTACGAATGGCCTGAGACTGCAACATCCATCCAACTGCATTTGACCCAGTAAAACTTAAAATAGTAAGTCGAATATCTTTCACTGCTATGGCCGTAAATTCATTGGCCGCCGTAAAAACTTGAAAGGCTTCCTTGGGAATCTGATCTTGAGAATCTGAAACCTGCTCACGAGCGGCCTCGAATATTTCCGCTAAAATATTCGAAGCACCTGGTGCTTGTGGAGGTGGCTTCAACATGACAGTTGCACCAATAGCAAGAGCTGGTGCAACTTTATGGGCAACTAAGTTTAAAGGAAAATTAAATGGAGCAATCGCCAAGACTGGGCCCCTTGGAACGAAATATGAAACTGCAGCCGAAGTCATGGATGAGTAGGCCCTACCATAAGCTTCTATATCCAGAGGAATAAGGTCACCGCTGTAACGTTTGGCTTCCTCTGAAGCAATGGTAAAAGTTGAAATCGCACGAGTTACTTCAGTATCCGCTAAAGTGACCGGTTTTCCTGCCTCGTTAACTATGGCCTTAACCAGATCAGCACGTCTCAACTCAATTCCTTCTGCCATCTTCAGTAGTAAGCGCGAGCGTGTCGATCGACTGACATGACGAAATTTTTTGAATGCTTCATCACAAGTAGTAATGAGTTTCTCCATCTGATCTTTATTAACGTTCAAATGCGTTTCCATTTTTCTCCTACAAAGACCAAATCTACTGGCCTAGAAACAGGTATCTCAATTATCGCCAAATAATTTTCCATTCGGCTAGTATGACTGCCTCAGAGTTATATTTGGATGGCGTTATTTTGATAGAAAATTTCTGGATAAAAGATTCTACATGCTCTAAAAATAAGCTGTTTCTGAATCTGTAATATAAGTGATTGTAAAAATTGGTTGCGGGGGCCGGACTACCGATAGACCCCCGTAATTATTAAATTCAAGTTACCGCGAGAAGCAAAAAGAAGCAAATCCTAAAGAAGCTCTATAAAAGACTATTTCCGATCTGTAATCTTGAAGACTTGGGCCTCATGATCCTGAGACAATTTATAACCCAGCTTGTCAGTCCCGCCTTGAACCTCAACCCCTGCTTTCCTAAGATAGCAGTTTGTAGTTGTTAGCTGATGGTGACCAACAATCGACATTACCCTAACCAGAGATTCCCCCCTAGCTAGAAGATTAGTTATAAAAGTCGCTCTCAGATCGTGAAACTTTACTTGGGTAATTCCTAAAGATGCACAAAACTCTCTTGTAATCCTTGCTTGCTCACCATTCTCCCATTC
>CAMDQH010000030.1 GCA_945905815.1 Bacteriovorax stolpii
ATTTTTTTCATGAATTTTTTACCTGTTTAAGATTGGTAACATCATCTTTCTAAAATCTTTAGGCTTTGTTAAGTAGAAATGATGTTAGAACTTAGATAATCTCTGGATGGTAGGCAACACAAGAAGGCAAGAACTTGAAAACTCTCATATTAGCGACCATTCTTATTTCTTTATCTGTACAAGCAGCGTCACCCCTGAAGATTGAAGGATCATGCTTTGGCAATTTACCAAGCGGTGGGACCTTTAATTTCACCTATTACTCTAACTTTGATGGTTGCCAAAAAGTAAGTCGCGCGACTCTTAAATTCACTTCCGGCATGAAAGGTGTTTTCAAGGGCAAGAGAAGTTTCACTGAAACGCAAGATATTTACGACCTCAGCGGTGGGCATAAGCTTATCTTTAAAAACTCCACTGGAAACACTTCAGGCACAATCAATTATGCAGATAAAACACTTCCGGTCCGATGTGAAGTCAGAGATTATGAATACGCTGACTGCTAAATTCTCATTAAATTTCTTCGCGCTAATTTAACAATTGATAGATACTCGGCCTGAGCATCATTTTTAGCAAAACGTTTATCTTTTTTAATTCTAGTTTTTTTTCCAAACAATCTCTGAAGCACTTCTAAATCATGAATATGCCCCAACAGGTCTTGCATCTTCTCCAACTGTGGACGAAACTGACCAATCGCTTCTAGGCCGTAGCGGACTTTTTTAAGATTAATCCGGAGTCGATGAAATTGTTTATTAGTCATTTCAATTGATTCAAAATCTTCTAGCTCTAAATTCAGTTCTTTCATCATGGTTTTATATTTCATCAGAAGATTTATTTGAGATGTTTTCCTAAGACCCTTTTCACAAAACAATTGCATTTTTTTTTGGGATTTTTTTCTTGCTGATTTTTTTGCCTTTTTTAACTTTGTAATCCCAAGGCCATATTTCTTGGCATTCGCTATAGCAACTTCTAGATCTCGCTCACGACCCAAAACTTTTGTAAGCTGGTTAAGTTTAACGCTATTAATGACAACGCCTAGCCGACGAATTGTTACTCTTATTTGATGAATGCATTTAGTGGTTGGATTTTCTGAAGCCTTCCTGAGAAGTTCATCAAAGATCATGATTTGATCATTTCGATACTGAAGTAGTAATTTACTTGTGACGTGAAACTTCTTCATACATCACAAGTATTTATCTCATTGAATCTTAGTGTCTAGTCGCTCTGAATTTATGCTTTGAACAATTTTTTAACCCAGCTCATAAATCCGCCTGTTTTTTTCTCAACAACAGGTGCTACGACTTTAGGCTTGAGTGTCAGCACGAGTTTTGGTGCTGGACCATTTACTCCAAGTGCTTTCGCCGGACGAGGACCAGTTCCAGTTGGCTTAACAGGACCACGATTTGTTTGAGGTGGTCTTTGTGGAGCATCTCTTCGAGGTCCACGATCTTCGTTATAATTTCTTTCAGCTGGGGAAGTAACCCCACGAAGTTTTTCAATTGCGCGAATACCTTGTTCATCTTTTATAGGAATTGCAAAAGTTGTCGCGTGTCCACTTTTTCCACGACGACCAGTTCGGCCAATACGGTGAATATAGTCTTCAGCTTCACGAGGAACATCGTAGTTTACAACATGGGCAACATCATCGACGTCAATTCCACGTCCCATTACATCTGTTGCAATGAGAATGCGGTAGCGACCAGATTTGAATTCCGCGATGGCTGATTCTCGCTGCTCTTGGTTTAGATCCGAATGAATGTAAATCACGTCATCTTTTTTGCCGTGAAGAGACCTCCAGACCTGATAAACACGCTCTTTAGATTTAGCGAAAACAATAATGGTCCCAGGCTCATCATGAGCAAGACGCAAAAGAGCGCCCATTTTCTTTTCTTCGTATAACCAAAATAGTCGTTGTTCAATTTTAGGAGTAGAAGCTTCGCTTTTAGCAATCGTAACTTCTTTCGGATCTCTCATTACGCTTTTAGCTAACTTTTCAACTCTCGGTGCAAAAGTTGCAGAGAACATGAGGTTTTGACGTTCTTTGGGAATCTGTTCAGTGATGGTATCAATTTGCTTGGCAAATCCCATCTCAAGCATTCTGTCGGCTTCATCAAATATCAGACATTGAATAAAATCCAACCAGACATTTCCGCGCTCTAAGTGATCACATAAGCGACCAGGTGTTGCGACAATAATATGCGGCGAAGATGCCAATGCTTCTTTCTCAATGGGAATTGAAGCTCCACCAATACAAACGACTGTCCGAAGCCCTAGAGGTTTTCCGAAAGCTTCAAAGACTGCTCCCGTTTGCTGCGCAATTTCACGAGTTGGTGAAAGCGCCAATATGTAGGTGCCGTTTTTACCTTTAAATCGTTCTACGACAGGAATAACAAAACTTGCTGTCTTGCCGCTTCCCGTTTGAGAAGAAACTAAAACATCAAGTCCTTCAAGAACGAAGGGAATCGTTTGTGCCTGTACAGCAGTTGGTGATGTATATCCTGCATTCTCAATAAGAGTCAGCATTTCAGAAGAAAGAGAGAGATCGTTCCATTCGGCCATTAAAATCCTTTTAGGGACGTTATCATTTCTTAAAGCATTTAAACAGCTCTGAAATGCGCTTACAGAAATTATCCTTTTCTTTGCCTTCTTCGAATTCAAAGAGCTCATTGACTGGAATTTTTAATGCAAAAGAGAGCTTGAGCGCAGTTTCAACTGAAGGATTTTTACATCCTGATTCGATGGAAATAATTGTTTGCCGCGAGCACCCGACCATTTCTGCTAATTGCTGCTGAGAAAGATCACCATTACGTTGTCTGAGCTGTTTCAGTTTGTTGGTAAGATTCATGACGGTAGTGTAAACTAAACTTTACATACTGTCAAGTTTGGTTTACAGTGCCTTTTATGGAAACCTTTAAAAAATTACTCCGCCTTAGTAGATCAGAATGGCCTCAACTAGGATGGGGCTTACTCTTTTTGTCGATAAGCTCTGTTGCCTTGCTGGCCTATCCTCACTCAATTAAGAGAATAATAGATGAAGCAATCGCCCAAAAGGATCAGTCTCAGCTTAACTTAGCGGCTCTTTTGGCCCTTGGGATTTTTGCCATTCAATCTATAACCTCTGCGCTCCGTTATTATTTTTTTACTTTAGCGGGTGAAAAAACTGTTAAGCGCATGAGGGCACGTTTGTTTTCACAAATAATGGGTCAAAACATTACCTTTTTCGATAAACAAAAAACCGGCGAACTCTTAGGTCGATTATCCAGCGACACAGCTGTTTTGCAAAATGCCTTAAGTGTGAATATTTCAATGCTCGTTCGTAGTCTCGTTCAGGCCTTGGGTGGTCTGGTGATGCTTTTTATGACGTCAGCAAAATTAACTGTTTTTATTTTGGTTATCATCCCTCCTCTCGGATTACTGGCCGCACGTTTTGGAAGAAAAGTGAAAGCTATTTCTAAACGAGCTCAGGATGCACTCGCAGCATCATCTGGCGTGGCGGAAGAAGGAATTTCTGGTGTGAGGACTGTTAAATCTTTTGCCCAGGAAAAATTTGAAAATAATCGCTACGATGAAAGATTAGAAATATCATTTGGACTATCCAAAGAAAAAATTGGTGTTATTGCAAGTTTCACAAATCTTGTCTCGCTGGTTGGACTATCGGCTGTCGTTTTCATTGTCTGGTATGGTGGTACTTTAGTGATTCAAGGTGAAATGACCGTAGGCACTCTCACTTCCTTTCTACTTTACGTCATTACGGTTGCTTTTTCGGTTGGGATGCTCGGAAGTCTTTGGACAGATTTCATGTCGGCATATGGGGCGAGTGGAAGAATTTTTGAGCTTCTTGAAAAAGAAACTGAAAATATTGAAGTTGGTATACCTCAAATTAAAACTGGCCGAATTGAATTTAATGACGTGCATTTTGCTTACCCATCGAGACCTGAATTCCCGGTGCTCAAAGGCGTAAGCTTTTCTATGGATTCGCATGAGACAGTGGCAGTTGTTGGGTCATCAGGTGCCGGAAAATCAACTCTCGTGCAACTTCTTATGCGCTTTTATGAAACAGACATTGGGTCTATTCTCTTTGATGGCATCGATAGCAAATCTTATTCTTTAAAAGGGCTAAGAGAATCTATCGGAATTGTTGCCCAGGAACCAATTCTAGTCTCTGAATCATTATTTGAAAATATTCGCTATGGAAAGCCAGATGCGACACTAGTTGAGGTCCAAAATGCCGCTCGTCTGGCCTTTGCTCATGACTTCATTACAAGTTTTCCTGATGGGTACGAAACACTTGTAGGCGAACGTGGTGTTCAACTTTCAGGAGGTCAAAAACAACGCGTGGCCATTGCTCGGGCGTTGCTTAAGAATCCTCGCATACTCGTTTTAGATGAGGCAACGAGTGCTCTGGATGCAGAGAGTGAGCATCTGGTACAAAAAGCACTCGAAGATCAAATTGGTAAACGTGCAACACTTATTATTGCTCATCGTCTTTCCACTGTTAAACGTGCGGATAAGATTCTTGTTATGCAAGAAGGCCGTGTGGTGCAAGTTGGAACTCATAGTGAACTATTTAAACAAGAAACCGGCCTTTACCACAAACTGGTAGAACGCCAATTCGAAAACTCTAAGGAGAATTTATGAATCGTCCCGTACTCGCACCTGAGAAGGTATCTCAAAGCGCACTTACATTTATTTCAGGCTATCATCAGGACGTAGTTACAGAAGTCGCCAATGCTGTCGCAAACAATAAAGTTGTTGTGGTTGGTATGTCGCAAAATCCATTTGTAGGTAAAGCCAGAAAGGCGCTTCAAAATGCTGCAGTTGAATTTAAATATTTGCAATACGGCAGTTACTTTTCGCATTGGAAGCCGCGCTTAGCAATTAAACTTTGGAGCGGTTGGCCGACCTACCCACAAGTTTTTGTTGATGGTAAACTCATTGGTGGCTTTAAGGAACTTGACCAAGAAATTAAGTCTGGCAAAATTAAGAAGTAAAACAGATTCATTAGTTATTGCGCTCCCCAAATCGACAAAGTAAATTATCAGGATAATCCTTAGTGAAATATGCTTTTCACTAAGGAGAATCCTTATGAGCGAAGTTACTTTCACTTTAAAAAATTCCCCCGTTAAAACAGACCATCACAAAGGACCTCTAGATTCTTCAATTGTCATTGTGGAATATGGTGATTTTCAAAGTCCACTCTGTGCGGCAGCTGTGCCCGTGCTAGATAAAGTTTTTCATAGCTATATTGATGTGTGCTTAATTTTTCGCCATTTTCCATTAATTTCCCAACACCCAAATTCAGGTGTTGCTGCGGTTGCCGCCGAGGCAGCAGCTCGCCAGGGAAAATTCTGGGAAATGCATCATGCACTTTTTGAACATCAAGAGGATCTCTCAACAGAAAAAATTTTAAACTTAGCAAAAGACCTTAAACTTAATATGCCTGATTTTCTTAATGACATGGAGGATGATCAGTTATTAGAAAAGGTTCGCAATGACTTTAGCAATGGAATGCATAATGGTGTGAGACAGACTCCTGCTATCTTTGTGAACGGAGTTCTTTTTGAAGGTGTCCCTTCATTTGAAGAGTTGCGTGAAGAAATTAATCAGATCTAAAGCGAGCTATTTTACCGCATCCACAATCATAAATTTGGTATTTGTGGCAATTACTTTGCTATTCGCAAAGATTTTTTTCAGTTTTACCTGATAGGCCAGATGAGAATTACCAATGACTCTGATTACCCCCCCGTTCTTCAGCGCCTCTTTTGCATCATGAAACATCTGCCAAGCTATAAAATCCCCAATCGTGTTGCCTTGATGAAAAGGTGGATTGCAGATAACGAGATCCAGCGAATGCTTTTCCTGATCTTCATAACAATTCGTCCAATGAAATTCGGCGTTGTCCGTAAAAAACTTAGAATAATTTGCCTTGGCACTTAGAATCGCCATTTGAGATTCATCACTAAAAACAATCTTGGCATAGGGATTAAGCTTCTTAATCATAATTCCCACGATTCCATTTGCGCAGCCAAGGTCAAGAATCGTTTTATAATCGCCTTTGGGCAAATTCTCAAGCAGAAATCTTGTTCCAATGTCCAGTTTCTCTCGGCTAAAAAGATTGGAATGATTAAGTAGCTCTTCTTCCAAAAGATCAAACTTCACTTTTCGTGGGTAAGGAGAATCAATTTTTTCTTTTTCAAAATGCGAGAAAATCAGTCGTGCTTTTTTTTGTGCCAAACTAGTGGTGGTTTTTCCAATGTATTTGTTGAGTAGATCAAAGCTTGCAGGGGCCAAATGCTTTATCATGGCCCCGCAAATGATTTGAGAAGTGGAATTAAGATGTTGAGTCAGGTGACAGAGAATATCTTCAAAGAAAGACATATTCTTAGGTAACTGAATTAAGACATAGTCATAAATGCCACTAAGATTTTTAAAATTATTAATCGGAATAATTTTATCAACGCTATTTATGATAATCGCTTTATAGCTAACGTAGGAGTCTGTGTAACTGGTGATATCAAAGTTTTTCAAACCACAGCTTAGGGCACCGAACTGGTCATTGATAATTAAGATTCTTTTTTCAGACAGCGTAAGTGCACTCATGTGCTGCAAAAGTAATTCGTCAGCACTGTCCCACGCCTGCAATAAATCATTTTTACGGTAAGGATAACGTTTTAAGTCTTCCATTGTTTATTCACATCTTTTTTCGGCGTACTCGCGAGGAGCCTCATGACATCGTAAGTAACTTCTTTCATTCCAAGCAACTGACTGATATCTGCTTTCATGCATAGCCAAAGTCTGGCAGTCATTTCTGCATCGGCCAACGCTCGGTGAAAAACCCCATTAGTTTCGATATTTTTGTATTTAACCAGCGTCCCTAGCTTATGGTTGGGTGCCTTCTGATAAACTCTCCTGGCGACTAAAAGCGAGCAGGCCATGGGTTGTGGGGCCTTGAGCCCAACCAAGTCCAATTCCGCATCGAGAAATTTTTTATCAAATGAGGCATTGTGGGCCACCAAAGGTGTATTCCCAATAAAATGATGGAGCTCTTTCATCACTTTTGCATTATTTGGGGCCTTCGAAATCATTTGATTGGTGATGCCAGTTAAATCTTGAATAAATGATGGAATGGAAACGCCAGGGTTCATTAAACTTTGATAGCGATCAGTCATGCGACCATTCTCAACTAACACTGCCGCCACTTCAGTTGTTCTTGCTCCCACATTTGGTGACAGACCTGTTGTCTCAAAATCCAGAACAATAAAAGAATTAAGCATGAGACTTTGTACCAAAAAAAAAGGGCCCGGTTAAGGGCCCTCTTTATCTTAATAATTTCGTGAGAAATTAGCTAAGGTGTTTTCCAAGGATTCCAGCAAGTTCGAACATAGTAACTTCTTTCTTACCGAAAACTTTTGAAAGTTTATCGTCAGCAAGAATGTTTCTCTTGTTCTTAGGGTTTTGAAGATTGTTCTTCTTGATGTAAACCCAAATTTTTCTAACAGCTTCAGTTCTAGGAACTGAAACGTTACCGATTACTTCAGCAAGAGCTGCAGACGGCTTAAGAGCTTTCATAAAAGCAGCATTCGGCTTGCGAGCTGTTTTTACTTTTTTAGGTGCAGCAACTTTAGCTGTAGCTTTTTTTGCTGGAGCAGCTTTTTTAGCTGGAGCAGCTTTCTTAGCTGTAGCTTTTTTAGCTGGTGCAGCTTTTTTAGCTGTAGCTTTTTTAGCTGGAGCGGTTTTTTTAGTAGCTTTCTTTGCAGTTTTTTTGGCCATTGAGCCCTCCTAATTATCTTGATCTTGTAATTATCTTGTAATTATTTTTCTACAATAGCAACTATCTTTTTTTAGGGGGTACTCTCAAGACTCAAAATCTCTATCCATTATTGTCTTTCTCCCCTCACTTTTTGCCTTCTCTGCCGCCCTATCTGTCATTCTTCTGACATTCCTAGAGAGAGAATCCATCACTGAAGCTGCTGTATTCATGTCATACTTATCCTTTATGTATTGCTTAAGTTTAGAAGCAACTATCAGCACCTCATTTGATTCATGAGACTCAGAAATAGTTTGTTTTGGGGTCACAATTATCCTTCTAGGTGCCTCAGATGCCTCTAAAACAGCTTCTTCCCCTCGAGGCGAGCGCCTTTCCTCGGCCCAAGAACTTTTATGATTCATAATCGGATTATGCAAATCCCAGCAGTTTACGGAGCAAAAAGCATGCTTCTGGCATGAACTAACACTACAAACCTGATAAATAACATTAAATCCTATGTCTTTCTTACAGCTGCCGCACTTTCTCCAATACGCCGTTTCCATGCATCTTCCTTTGGTCAGTTTTATTTTTTTATTGTACACCAATGGGATTAAGTTATTATGTGAGAAATTATCGCCTTGAGGAGGAAATATGGGAATCATGAAGGATGCGCTGCTAAAGGCTGGGATCAAGGGTACTGTTACGCCAAAAGCTGAAAATGAGAGGGAAAAAATCCATCGCAAGAAGATTACAGAGACAATAATTCACCAGGATCAGCGTAATTTCTGTGAAGAATGTAAGCAAGTTCACCCGGATGTTGAGCTTTATTACCATAATAACCCAACTACAGAAGCCGAGTGGATATGTGTAAAATGCGCCGATCGCATGAAAATTGCTGATAATTGCCGTCAGACTGCACAAAGTGATACTTCAATTAAAAAGATGTTCAGAAGAGAGCATGGGGCAACTCGCCCAGCTTCTGAGATCAAAGTTGTTAAAACTAATAAGCCCAAGGGCGATGCGAATGGAAATAGATAATGTCAGTATGTAAAACCTGCCGTAAGCCGAAAGCTCCTTATACATGTGGAATCTGCAGCGAAACCACCTGTAAGGCCTGCACCCATTTTGTGGGGGAAGAGAGCTTTGCCTTTTTAAAGACTGTTCCTGAGGTACTTAAGCATAATTGTTATTGTTCTAATTGTTTTGATGATCAAGTGGCAGGACCCTTGAACGAATATAACGACACGATGGAGAAGGCCCGGGACATCATTATATATGGCAAAGACCAGACTAGGCTCACTAGGTATTTGAAACGTAAAGAAGACCCATATCAAGTTGATAATTGCGTCGACAAAGAAGAGGCCGTCTTAAGAATGTCTTTTTTTGCAGTACAGTCAAACTTTAACTGTTTGGTCGATGTTGTGTTAGTTGCCAAAAAAGTTGTGACTGGGACCTACAAGAATACTGTATGGTCTGGTACTGCCATACCAATTACAATTGATCCAAACGCTATTCGCGGCCACTAAAATATCCAACTTTGTTTGTATTTACTCTCTGCGCTTGTCACTCTCTATGAGTGGGAGGACAAATATGTAAGGACTGCAAGGAGGATAATATGACCAGTATTTCACATCCAAACAACCACATGACATTTCATTTAGCAGAAACCAAGGCAAAGCTTTGGGCCGTTCCAGTTGGAAGATTTTTCTTCTCCCTCATCTTCATTATGTCGGGGGTAAATCACTTTAGCGCCGGAACTATCGCATACGCTGCCGAGCAGGGTGTCCCCATGGCAAATATATTGGTGCCTCTCTCAGGATTGCTAGCTCTTTTTGGTGGTATTAGTATTCTCTTGGGTTATTTTGCTCGATTCGGAGCCATGCTGCTTATTTTATTTTTAGTCCCTGTCACTTTGACCATGCATAATTTCTGGGACATCTCTGACCCGGCCATCCACCAAATGCAGATGATTCAGTTTATGAAAAATTTGACGATTTTGGGTGGTGTGATCCTAATTGCTTTTTATGGTGCCGGACCTAAAAGTATCGATCTCAAACGACCAAGGAGAAATACTCCATGAATACTTTCTTTTTAGTCTTTTTCGGTCTTTTACCTGCGATTGCCATAGCAGTTCCAGAGCCATCAGTTTATCCGAATTCTGGACCAACAGATGCTATTAGAAATGAAAATACGGGGATCGGTTCATTTTCGAATCCCGGTCCAGAGGATGTAGACTCAAAAAAATACCGCGAAACGATGGATTTGACCCCAAAGACAAAAGATGATCAATTCGTGCAAGGTCCTTACGATAAAAATGGGAACTACCGGTACATCCCAGAAATTCGTAAGTAATGAGTTACTTTTTCTTTTTTCCCTTAAAACCGGGATGAGATTTGGCTTTTGATTCGCCTTCTTTGGTCACTCGTTGTCGCTTTGAGTGATCAAGATAAGAGGATTTTTCCTGACTTTTTCCAGGAGTCGGTGGAGTAACTTTTCGAATTGGCCCGTCCATTAACCACTTTCCAGGCATTTCAGGCGTGCCAGTAAAAGTTTCAGTCGGTAGTTTTAGCTTAATCAAGCGTAAAATACGCTCAAGAATGCCTTTTTCATGATCATCACAAAAAGAAATAGCGATCCCCTCTTTACCGGCACGACCAGTTCTTCCAATTCGATGAACATAGCTTTCTGCTTCAAGGGGTAATTCAAAATTAATCACGTGACTCACCCCCTGAACATCAATTCCTCGGGCGGCAATATCCGTTGCAATTAAGACCTTAAAACTCCCCACTTTAAAATTATGAAGGGCCTTTTCACGGTCCTGCTGGTCTTTATCTCCGTGAAAAACCGTCGCAGGGATTCGACTATGAATAAGATATTCTCTGACCTTGTCGGCCATATTTTTAGTTTTCGTGAAAACAATAACCAATTCAGTATTCTCTTCTTTGAGAAGTTTCTTTAAAAGTTGAAATTTATCGTCTTTACGGCAGTAAATCACTTTCTGGCTGATGGTCTCAACGGTTCTGGACTGTGGAGTGGCATCAATTCTTTTAGGGTTAGTGAGAATTTCATAGGACAGGCCAGCGACATTATCGGGCATTGTGGCAGAGAAAAAAATCGTCTGTCTTTGCTCCGGAAGTTTCTCAATAATCAAATTGATATCATCAAAAAAGCCCATATCAAGCATGCGATCGGCTTCATCCAGCACAAATGTTTCAATTTTACCGAGGCGAATGTGACCTTGCTCCATGAGATCAAGTAACCGGCCAGGTGTTGCTACCAATATATCTAAACCATTCTTTAAGGCCTTAACTTGCTCAGTCTGCTTAATTCCACCGAAAAAAGCACAGCACTTAATATTAAGACCATCACCATATGTTTCAATACTCTTTAAAATCTGAGACGCCAGTTCCCTGGTTGGAGCAAGAATTAAAACTCGAGGCACAAGCAAACCATCTTGTGCTTTTTTCTGTGCCAGATGGTGAAGAATTGGCAGTGAGAAAGCCGCCGTTTTTCCGGATCCTGTTTGGGCCACGCCTAAAAGATCACGACCACTTAAAAGAACAGGTATCGCCTGCTCCTGAATAGCTGTTGGTATCTCATAACCTTCTTTTTTAAGATTATTGAGGATAATTTCGTTAAGACCCATTTCACTAAATTTTATCATGACCCTGCAATTGAAAGATCGTTAAACATAAGGGGTACCGAGAAAAAGGATAAATCCGTAGAAGCTTCCATTTTTTCGCCTACCACTTCAACATTTTTTAAAAGCTCAATAAGATTTCCGGATAAGGTTATATTTCCGAAAGTCATGATCTTTTGACCGTTCTCCCATAAATACCCTTTTACGGCGACAGAAAAATTCCCTGTAACCCGATTGGCCCCAGAATGAAGGCCATCCATCTGAATAACTTCCATATATTTGGGAGGCAGAGGCCTTTTATTGCTACCACTCACCACAAAATGGGTCCCTGATACGTTTAACGAACTCGAAGCTCCACGGGAAGCGTGACCTGTTGTTTCTGTTTTAAAATGGTTGGCAGTAACTGAATTATGGAGAAACGATTTTAAAGTTCCGTCCTTAATCATGGTGAGGGCCCTTCGTTTTACCCCTTCACTATCAAAAAGACTTGTACGATAAGCATCGCTGTAAAGTGGTTGATCCTCAAGAGTGATATCTGGAGAAATAACCTGCTCACCAATTTTACTTGCCCAAGGATTTACTTTGTCCATCGCGGATTTGGCAGAATAGAAATTTGAAAAACACTCAATCAGATCTTTAAGAGAATCAGTTGAAAAACGGACATGATATTTACCGGTAGGCAGAGTTTTTGCTCCGAGAATATTGCGGGCATGAAAGAGAGAGGTCTCTACCACTTTACTCCATTGTAATTCATTAAAAGTGTGGGCCAGACAATAGTCGTAATAGATTGCTTTTTTTCCTTGATCGGCGAGAAGTGCTGAAGAAGTGATTGAATAAGTTTTATCGTTATAATTAGTAAAGCGACCTTTCGAAGTAAGATAAAGAGATTCAAATTCATTTTCTGAATAAGAATTATAAGGGACTGCAGTCACTCTGGAATCCCTTGCCTTAACCTCAGATTCAAGCTCCAAAGCCTTTTTTGTTTTGACGTTTATATCGACTTCGACTTCAGGATAAGATGCAACGTCTGAGAGACTTCCATTTAGATCAAGAATTTTTTCATTAGGATTCGCTTCGTTACTTTGTGCATTTTGTAATGCCTGATGAACCATAAACTTAAGAGAGTCCTTATCCATTGCCTCTGTGTATGAAATCCCAACTGCACCATCTTTAATGACTCTGATACCCAACATTTGAGAACTAGAAACTTTATATTCTGAAATTGATCCATTCTGGGCACTCATTTTGAGTGATTTAGAAGAGGATAAGATAAGATCAGCATCGGCTTTAAGATCGGTGATGTCATTCATAACTTGTTCCATTATTTTTTTCACGCTTCACCCCCAACCAAAATTTCATCCACTTTGATACATGGCTGACCCACAGTGGTTGGAATACTTCCACTTACAGATCCGCACATTCCGGCCATCAGTTCTAGATTCTTTCCGACCATTGAAATTTTAGTCATAACATCCGGCCCGGTACCTATGAGAGTGGCACCTTTTACAGGGGTCGTGATTTTTCCATCTTTAATTAGATAGGCTTCTTGAACAGAGAAATTAAACTCTCCCGTTGCAGGATTTACAGATCCGCCACCCATTTTTTTGGCATAGAGTCCGTTTGCAACACTGGCAATTAGTTCTGCCAATTCATGCGGCCCCTTTTCGATATAGGTATTTCTCATTCTGGAAGCCGGTGCGAATTTATAAGACTGACGACGAGCAGATCCAGTGCGCTTGTGTCCGGTTTTAATTTCACCCATTCGATCTGAAATAAATCGTTTGAGCACACCGTTCTCAATCAGATTTGTTTTTTGGGTCGGCATCCCTTCATCATCAATAGATAAAGAACCCCATGAACCAGAAATAGTCCCATCATCAACTGCACTGAGAGCACTATGAGCAATTTTTTCACCCAACTTGTCCCAGAAGACGCTGGCCTTTTTTTCAACTGATGTAGTCTCAAGTAAATGTCCGCAGGCCTCATGAAAAATAACTCCGCCAAAACCATTGTCAATAATGACTGGCATTTTACCTGCGGGGCACGGGGGTGCATACAAAGTGGTATTGGCCTGTTTCAGTAACATTTCACAATTTTCATTTATTTTCAGATTTTCCATGAACTCCCATCCACCAATTGCACCTGGGCCAAAGCTGGCCTCGGTCTGCAAATTTCCATCCTTCATAACGATCTGATGGAATAGACGAATGTAGGGCCTCTCTTCGGTTGCGGACAATCCTTCGGAATTATAAACTTCGATTAATTGCTTTTTCTTCGAATAATTGAGCATAACCTGTGAAACTTTTTGGTCAGCACGAAGACGCTCATCAATTTTCTTTAAAAATGAAAGCTTATATTTAGCATCGACTTCACGATCGGTGATTGTAGGTACCTTGGGATAAATAAGTTTTTCAAAATTTACCGATGCGAGAGTTTTGGTCTCTTTGCCAATTCTTGAACCAAGTAATGTGGTAATACGCAGAAGCTCATCACGATCAGTAGAGTTAGTGTATCCGTAGAGTGCCTGTTCACCATAGATAAGGCGAATCCCAATACCAAAAATAATTCCGGATTGAGTATCTTCAGCTCGGGAGTTTTTAAAAACAAAGCCCTCGTTTTGAGTCTTTTCAATATAGATTTCTACAAAATCGGCACCCATGGATAATCCATGGCCAATAATATCTTGAGCGATATGAGACTGAAGTAATTGCATAATTTCCCCTTGAGGCAGAAATTATAACATATTTGATTTGAGTGGATGAAAAATAGAGAAAAAAAAGGGCCCTTACGGACCCTTTAAAGTGATTAACTTAAGTGTTTACCAAGAAGACCAGTAAGCTCGAACATAGTAACTTCGTTCTTACCGAAAACTTTTAACAGTTTTGCATCAGCAAGGATGTTTCTCTTGTTTAGTGGGTTCTGAAGATTGTTAGATTTGATATAATCCCACATAAGCTTAACAGCTTCTGTTCTAGCAACAGGATTTGCCCCAATAACTGCCGCAAGGTCAGTTGATGGCGTCATTGTTTTCATAAAGCCTGCATTTGGCTTACGAACTGTTTTTTCTTTCTTAGTCGTTTGTGTGTTTTCCATAAAACCTCCGTATTTCTGATTAGGTGTTAATAGTGTTCACAAATAATCATCCTATAGCAACAATTTCCTCATTTGAAACGGCAGTCGAAGAAGAATATAAGACACGACCGTCAAAATTTTGATGTTTTCTATCATTTATTCGATAAAACCAACTAGAAAGGTTGTGGTCAACGAGACGCATAAAAACATATAATCGTGAGCACAAAATGAATAAATCAGTAAACCAAATCTATGCACGCTCTCCGTTACTAGTACTCTTGTTATTATGCATTTTTTCGTTTTCTATCTACCCACTGATTCAACAGGCGGGGCAACTAAACAATACTGTGAAATCGATAAGCAGTCCTCCCGCAATCGCAATTGAAACTTTCGAATCCACATCTGAGGGCAGTGCCGTTGAAACTGGTTATGACCACCCATCTGGCCAACTTCTCCCAAATGCTTTGTCTATTCTTTGTCTTTATTTTATTAATCATCTTCAGTCATACGCGTTTATCAGAGCTCCTTTACTCTATCTTCTTTTCTCTACCCCTCCTCCATTTTTTTAAATATTTTGTAGAATCAAATTCAAATTATCAAAAGACGATAAGAGGTACAGAATGTACAAAAAAATATCTGCTGAGCAATTGGCAAAATTCATGCAACCTTTGGGACATTTTATGCGAGTTCAGATAATTGAAGAACTCAGATTGGGTGAACTCGATGTGACAACTTTGCAAAAGAGAATAGGTTTGCCCCAGTCTACCGTTTCACAACACTTGGCAATTCTTAAAGCTAATAACTTAATAAAAGAGCGAAAAGAAGGGCGCAGGGTTTTGTATCATTTAGTTACAATCGAATTAGCTGAATGGTTATTAGTTGGAACTGACCTAATTAATAAAAGTCAGCAAATCTATGGAGAAACTAATTCAATAATTTAAGAGCAGATTTTCCAGTCATATTTGCTTGGGCCAATACTGAGGTATTGGCTTCTCCCAGGATTGAATTGCGCGCCTTAGTCGCTGACTCTTCTGCATAATCGACATCTCGAATTCGATTGTTAGCAGCGCTCATGTTCTCATGATAGGTTCCTAAATTATTTGAACTTGAGATCAAACGGTTCTGAAGAGAGCCAACTGTTGCCCTTTGGGCCGAAAGCATATTTATAGCATGATCAATTTTACCAAGACCTTCTTGAGCATTTATTTTAGAACTTATGCTTCCAGACGAGATACCTAACGCCTGAGTTCCAGCATTAAGATCTTTTGAACTATAGCTAACTCTATCATCGGAACTGTTATCACCAACACCAACATGAAAGTCGAGCTCAGGGCCTGATCCGTTCAATAATTTTTTTCCATTGAATTCAGTTGTCTGTGAGATCCGGTCAAGTTCCAGCTTGAGTTGTTCATATTCTATATTTGATTTATCTCGATCAGAATCCGTTAAAGTATCAGAGGCGGCCTGGATGGAAAGTTCACGCATACGAGTAAGTAGATTTGATGATTCTGATAATCCGCCTTCAGCAACCTGTACAAGAGAAATACCATCGTTCGCATTTCTATTTGCTTGTTTTGAAGAACGAATTTCAGCTTTAAGTTTTTCAGATATCGCGAGTCCAGCAGCATCGTCAGCTGCTTTATTAATTCTTTGTCCTGAACTAAGTTTTGAATAATTATCAGCAGTCTCTTGCGTCACTTTAGTAAGTGATTTCTGCGATTGGATAGAGGGGATATTTGTATTAATACGAAGGCCCATAGTGGTCGTTTCGGAAGAAAAAGGGCAAAAGATAACTGGGATTCCTTGGCAATTCCGACTACTCCGCTCAAGAATGTTATACATTGGTTTTAAAACGATAATGGGCACAACTTTATTTACGATGGCCAGAATGCCTCTTTGGCAAATGATTAAGTCCTTCCAAGATAACTCCGGAGGTTGCTATGAAAAGCCAGAATAAACCAAAAAAGACAACTACGTAAAAGCCTAACTCAGTTACCATGGAAGACCCCCATTGATTGAATCAATTTTAGTCATTAGCCTTTAAAGGTTAAATATAAATAATCAAACTTAAATACATCTTTGGCCGAGTAAAAAACCAATCATGAAAGTTTCTCATAAAGAAAATCCGACATGGATGCCTCGCCTCCATCTAATGCGTAGAAAGCGGAAATACATACGTCAGCATAAACTGATTTTAAAGAAAGCGAAAGATTCGGGTCTCGACGAAAAACACTACAGTGCTTATTTGATCCTGTTACAAAATAGTTGCGGCAATTGGCAGGGCGATGCTCCCATACATTACAAGCGCCATTATCTCGATTCAAGAAGACACATTTTCCTTCTTCTTCACTAAGCTCTTGAGTCCAGTTATCGGTAGTAAGATGATGCTGTTTTTTTAACTGCTCAAGGTTGATTTTCGCTGACGTTTTAAGAAGAAGACTAACTTCCGACTTGGAGACGGTTACAAGCTGAGAACAGCAATCGGAACAACCTTTAGAGCAAAGAATATTGTTAGAAGCATCGCTCCCATTGAAAAGATTTTTAGTGATAATCTCATTAACATCATCATGAAATATTTTGACGCGACTTTCAGAGTTCTCAACTTTTAAATATTTTTTGTAAAAGAAAACGACTCCATCAAGAAGACTCTTTAAATGGTTGAAAAAATCGTCTTCAGGAAGTCTCTCAAACGCATCAGCGATGTAATCACGAAGAACAAAATTAATGGTAATTTTGTGCTCAAGTAAAAATTGAATACTCGCATTTTCAGGAAATTTTTGTTTAAGGCCTTTGAGTAGATGAACGACGCTCTCTTTGTGATTGATGATTAATCCTTAAATCCTTGTGACCATCCTTAAATTCTAGGATTTTTCTTTGAAAGGTTCAAAGAGGAGGATATTCTAAAGAAAGCGTAATTATTAATTTATTCTTGATAATTACACTAGCAAGATGAACACCACCTTAGTAGGCAAATTTAACGATTTTTGACAAAAACTAACCATGCCTCTAACCTCTTAGTATGAAAATACTTACTTTTTTACTCTTGTTCTCATTACCAGTCCTGGCCCAGGATTTTACTTTTAACAAAGAAAAGGGCGAAGCTGTACCAAACTATGTATGCCAGCTCAAAGTCATGAGAGGTAAGGTTTTCCAGGTGACTGGTGGGGTGAAAAAAGAAGTGAAGGTGGGAACCCGCTTTTACCAAAATGACACACTCATTACTCAAGACAAATCATTTGCTCAACTCTTGATTGCTGATGACTCTGTGATGAGTATTGGTGCTAATTCTGAAATCAATTTTGCTGAATTTAAGTTTATTGATAAAACAGACAGACAAATTGTTTATTCCTTCATTAAAGGTCAGATCCGAGCTCTGATAAAAAACAAGGCAAAAGAAGGTGATATTATTTTCAAAACAAAACTGGCCATCATGGGCGTCAGAGGTACTGAACTATTTATTAATCATCAGACAATAAAGAAGATTGAAGTTTCAGAATTTGCTTTAACTGAAGGTAATGTTCAGGTGGCTGATGATAAGAATCAAAAACATGAGGTAAACAAGTCTGATCGCCTCATTATCGTTCAAGACTCAGAGACGAAGAAAAGTGCCATCGAAATGAATACGCTTTCAAACGAAGAATTAAAAATATTAAGTAAAGAAGATGAGTTGTTGCATCTTTTTAACCCGGCCTCACTTATAATGACGTCGTCACTATTGCCCTATTTTCATGCAAATGAAGCTCCAGCTGTCGTTGGGTCAAACAATGAATCTGCTGCGTCTGAACCGACTGAGAAAGAAGTTCAGAATAAAGACTGGCGCGGCAATCTTAAGAAACTAAATAAAAAGCTCAAAGACTATCAAGAAAAATAATCACGAGATTCTGTTATAAGCTGCTAAAAGCGTAATAGACAGAGAAACTGTGATCAAGATAATGATTGGGTAAAACATCGGTCTTCCTCCTTGCTGATTGATCTCATCATGCACTTAAAAAGCATAGATCTAAAGAATTGGGAAAAATCTAAATAAATTCCAAATTATTTCATAACGAAGTAGGCCATAAGCACTTACTTCTCCCTTAATGGAATCTATTAATATATAAATAACTCAGGAAATATATGCAGAAAAAAATCAGTGTAAATATCAAAGGCATGACATGTGCATCGTGCGTAAATAGAATTGAAAAAGCTTTAAATAAAAATGAAGGGATGACTTCTGCCTCCGTTAATCTTGCAACGGAGAAGGCCAACATTCTATTCGATGATTCAATATTAAAGACTTCGAAGATTGTGGATATTATTTCAAATGCGGGATATGAAGCATCTCTTGAGGCTTCGAGCACCAAAGAAAATGACTTAAAAAAAGAGAAGTGTTTCATCATTTTTGCCGTAGTGCTCACTTTGCCGCTAGCGCTACCCATGTTCATTGAGCTATTCGGCTTCCATGTTATGCCCTCCCCTTGGCTACAACTAATCATTGCGACTCCTATTCAATTTATCATCGGTGCAAGATTTTATAAATCGGCTTGGGGAGCCATTAAGGCGAAAACTGGAAACATGGAACTGCTCGTTGCCATTGGAACAACTGCCGCTTGGGGATTAAGCCTATACCTGTTACTTCAAGGTCATATTCATTTATATTTTGAAGGATCAGCGGTCGTTATTACTCTAGTATTATTAGGTAAATATTTTGAAGCTAGGGCAAAAATGCAGACGACTGCCTCCATTAAGGCTTTGCAAGCTCTCAGGCCTTTAACTGCAAAAGTCTTACGGAATAATTCAGAGCTGGAAATTTCCGTTGAAGAATTGAAACTTTCTGATTTGGTACTTATAAGGCCTGGTGAGAGAGTTCCCGTTGATGGAATTATTAAAAAAGGTAAAACTCAAGTTGATGAATCCCTCATCACTGGCGAAGGCCTGCCAGTGGATAAAGATGAATCGGATAAGGTTGTTGGTGGATCAATTAATGGAGATGGACTTATTCAAGTTGAAGTTACTGCACTTGGTTCGGAAACCGTACTTGCACGAATTATTAGAATGGTTGAAGACACACAAGCCGCCAAGGCCCCAATCCAAAGGCTGGTAGATAAAGTCAGCGGCTATTTTGTACCCACTGTCCTGATGATTGCACTTATTACTATTCTGACAACTGCCTACATATTGGGTAACTGGGAGACCGCAATTATCCAAGGTGTTGCAGTTTTAGTTATTGCTTGTCCGTGTGCTCTTGGACTAGCAACTCCTACCTCTATCATGGTTGGAACGGGTGTTGCCGCCAAAGCTGGAATTCTTATTAAAGATGCAGAGGCACTTGAGATCACGCATTCTGTAACCATCATCGCTTTCGATAAAACTGGAACACTGACAGAGGGCAAACCCGCTCTCAGCCAACTCTATACTTTTGGCAAACCAGAAATCGAAATTTTAACTTTGCTTGCCACTATTCAAAACGGTAGTGAACATCCGCTTGCAAAGGCGATCCTAAATGATGCCAGCAAAAAAAACATTTCACTTCTGCAGGCAACTTCAACCAAAGCTTTACCAGGTCGTGGTGTCGAAGCTGAAATCAATAATACGAAATATGTACTTGCGAGTAAGAGATTTTTATCCGAATTCAATATCAAAGATGAATTAGTATTAAGCATGGCACACGATCGTGAGATTTTGGGGGAGACTGTCTCATTTTTAGTGGAGTTACCCATTAATAAAGTTATAGGAATCGTAACCTTTAAGGACACCATTAAGGAATCAGCAAAAAGCACGATCAAAAAGCTGAAGGAACTAGGTATCAAAACGATTATGCTGACGGGAGATAATCAAGAAAGTGCAAACTTAGTTGCTAAGGAACTAGGTATCGATTTTGTGCGTGCAGAAATTCTACCTCAAGACAAATCAGAAATTATTCAGGAATTAAAACGCCAAGGAGAGATTGTCGCAATGGTAGGAGATGGCATTAACGATGCACCGGCACTAGCAGCTGCACACGTTGGAATTGCCATGTCTACGGGCACGGATGTAGCAATGCAATCAGCAGGGATTACCCTTATGCGAGGTAACCCACTACTTATACCTGATGCTATTTCAATCTCACGCAAAACGTATTCAAAAATCAAGCAAAATCTATTTTGGGCATTTATCTATAACGTGATTGGGATTCCACTCGCAGCATTTGGCTATTTAGATCCCGTTGTAGCAGGTGCTGCAATGGCAATGAGTTCAGTAAGTGTTGTAACAAATTCTTTACTTTTAAGAAGATGGAAGTCTTCTACTACCCTCTGAATTAAAATAGAAATAAATTGAAACTGCAGCAACTCCTGAGAAGATGTGCCAAACGCCATGCCCGTTAATCAGGGCATAAGGATCGCACCAAATTCTATTTTTATCGAGGATCCACACTGTTTGAGCAAATAAGAAAGCGGCAACAGCACCTATAAGATAGCTTTGATTAATTATTGCTTTAAAACGTTTTTGAATCCAAAGCGATTGAACTAATGTAAAAGCAACACTGAAACCAAAAAGCCAACGACGAGTATCAGGAAGGTAATAAATCACGAATCCCAACAGCAGGCAGGAAGCAAAATAAAAAATCAAAAATGACTTTTCCTGAAGTTTACCTATTCGATAAAAATTATAGAAAATATAAAACATGGAAACTAAGTACATACCAAAAACGTCGAACCATTGCCCTGCAAATGTCTGCGAGGCATGGTAAAAGAAAGACCCAAGTCCCACAAACATCATGGCAAAACCATATAGGCGAGGAAAGAGCACGAGTGAATTTAGTCGATTCGTTTTGGTGGTTAACTTTTCTGCCTTCAAAATGAATACCATGCCGGCTAAAATAAAAAACAGATTAGTCCAGGTGTTCACCGGTTCAAGAATCCATGAGCCTGTCCGAGCGGCTTCGCACCAGCATTCAGGAAGACATGTGGCCTTTCTCCAGGTTGTCCAATCCATGTGAATCCCTTTTAAGATCTCTCGCTAACGAATTTTAGCCTTGAAAAAATAAGCATCTGGTTATTGGCCGGCATATCAATATCTTGAACAAGTTCAAATCCGTTTTTAATCATGGCATTGTTTATATCTTCAAAAGATCGAATTCCACTTTGTGGATCACCCTCTTTCAATTGCCGATCAAAAGCTTCATTACTAGGAGATGTAAAGGCTCCTTCATATTTAAAAGGTCCATAAAAAATGGCCCGAGAACCTTCACGCAGGCGATGTCCAAGCAACTTGATGAAAGACTTTCCTTCTTTCCAATGCATGATGTGAAAAGTATTGGCAGTGAAAACCACATCGAACTTAAGCTTAGGAAAGTCGTCTTTACCAATTTCTAATCGAACAGGAGGTAGAATATTGGGAATTTGGGCCTCATGCATCCACAACTTAATCCCTTTTAGCTTTCCGGCAACATCAGTCGGATGCCATTCTAATTGAGGAAAATGTGGAGCAAAGTATACTGCATGTTGGCCAGTTCCTGAGCCTACTTCTAGAAGCCTTCTGTCTTCATGTGTGATAAAATCCTTAAGAATCTGAAGAATAGGTTCTTGGTTTCTTTCACAAGCTGGGGAAATTGGTTTATTCATAGGCAATTTATAACAGGAATCACGCTATGCGGCCAATTAAACCTCAAACGTCAATTTTTAATATACCAAGAGCTGTTTGGGACAAAGCCGCTGCCAATAAGTCACCTTTTTTACAGTACGACTTTTTTTATGCTCTGGAAAAAAGCCAATCCATTGGGCCAGGAGCTGGATGGCTTCCTTTATATTTTATTGATGAATCCGAGGATTCTATCTTTTATAGCTTTGTCAAAAGTCACAGCTATGGAGAATATATCTTTGACTGGCAATGGGCGAATGCCTATAAAGAAAATCGTCTGGACTACTATCCAAAACTCACATCAATGATTCCCTTTACTCCCATCACAACTACACATTTCCTGATGCCAGAGTTTAAGCAAGAATCTGCTTTAAAACTACTAACATCCTATCATGATTTATATGAAGTCAATCAATTCTCGTCTTCACATTTTCTTTTTTTAAATGAGTTTGAAATACCTTTCCTAAAAGATCAGGGCTATCTCATTCGAGAAAGCATGCAATATCATTTTATCAATGATGGATTTAATAATTTTGAAGATTACTTGCAAAAGATGAAAGGCAGAAAGGCCAAGCAAATAAGAAAAGAGCGTATTTTTCCTGAGTATAAGATCGAACAATTCACCGGGGAAAAATTAACGCAAAAGCATGCAGAAACAATGTACCAGTTTTATCTTTCTACCATTGATCAAAAAAATGCTATTGATTATCTTAAGAAAGATTTTTTTCTTTTAGTTTTCAAAACCATGAAAGAAAATATTTTATATGTACAGGCATCTAATGAGACAGAAGCAATTGCTGGCTCATTATTCTTTTACGATTCAAATAAGCTTTATGGCAGATATTGGGGAGCACATGCGGAGGTTCAGAATTTACATTTTGAACTTTGTTATTATCAAGGGATTGATTTTTGTATAAATCAAAATTTGAGCACTTTTGAAGCTGGTGCTCAAGGCGAACATAAAATATCCAGAGGCTTTAGGCCAACCAGAACCTACAGCGCCCATAAGCTAAAAAACAAGCAGTTTCATAAAGGGATAAGTCACTATATTGCAGAGGAAAAAGTTATTCTGGAAGAGAGTATTAAAGAACTCTCGTTACAGCTTCCATTTAAAGAAGTATAATTACGAAATGACACAATTATTATTTGGAATATTAGTTCTCTTTTTTGGTTTCATATTTTCAGTTCACTCATTGGAGGTTCTTCCCATGAAAAGTAACGTCGAAGCCCATGTTCTTCGTCTTGGGCCGGACGAAGACCCTAAAGTAGCGTTGATGAATTATGTGATTGAAAAAAAAATAGCTGCGGCTTCAGTTGCTTCGGTAGTGGGAAGTCTCAAAGTTTCAGTTATGCGTTATGCTAACCAAAAAGAAATGGTCACGCTCGATGGGTTTCGAGAGGTCGTTTCGTTAAGCGGTACTCTTGGTGCTACAAGCGGTTCACACCTTCACCTCAGTGTTTCTGACAACAAAGGAGCCACTCTCGGAGGGCATTTGGGAGAAGGCTCCAAAGTATATACAACGCTTGAGATCGTTCTACTCGCCTATCCAGATTTAAAATTTTCACGGGAAGTTGATCCTAGGACGACTTACGAAGAACTCTCAATAAAAAAACAGGTAATCAAATGAAATTAATTTTCTTCTTCATATTAATTCTGGCATTTCATCAAACTGCGATTTCAAAAGTCGAAAGACCAAAGCTAATTTTAGTCATCTCGATAGATCAATTTAGAGCAGATTATTTGCAAAAGCTTTCACATCTTTTCCGTCCTGCTAAAATGGGGAACAAAGTTGGTGGATTCAATTATCTCATGCAAAAAGGTGCTTATTTTTCGCACGCTGAATATGGAATACTCCAAAACATGACTGGCCCTGGCCATGCCACTATTCTAACTGGCTCTTACCCATATCAAAACGGCATTCCAAATAATGATTGGTATAATACTGAGACTCAAGATGTTGTTTACTGTGTTGAAGACCAAAGTCACAAAACGGTTGGCGCCAATCCATCCAACCCACATATTGGAACATCTCCTAAAAACTTAATTGGAACAACTTTTGGTGACGAGCTTAAAAATGCCTACCCACAATCTAAAGTCGTATCCATCGCTCTCAAGGACCGTTCAGCAATCCTAATGGGAGGACATCGTCCTGATTTGGCAATTTGGTTTGACCTTGAATCATTCAACTGGGTTTCTAGTGACTACTACACGAGTTCACTTCCTAAATGGCTTCTTCAAATAAATCAAGGCCTCCAAAAAAAATTAGGAACTGAGCAGGTTTGGAAGAAAGAGCTTGATACCTTTGCAAATACTAACTCTCTAGTTCTTGCATCAAAGTATACTAAAGAAATGGGACAGACTTTTCCTCATAAGGCAAAACTCGGCGGTACAACAAGTCTACTCTTCCCGGCCGCTATTAATATGCCGATTGAAGTCGCTACAAAAGCTATTGAGGAGTTTAAATTAGGTCAGGGTAAATCGACTGACGTATTAGCGATGAGCTTCTCGAGTCACGACTATGTTGGACATCAATTTGGACCGGAAAGTGATGAGATTCGAGAAACGACTGTTTTAGAAGACAAAGCAATCTCGGATTTTTTGAATTATATTAATACAAAGATTCCTGGCGGCCTTGAGTCAACATGGATCGTTTTAACTGCTGACCATGGTGTAACGGGCAATCCGATTATTTTGCAAGCAGATAAAATCCCTTCAGGAAACATCAATCAAGAAGCGATTGCCCTTGAAATGGATAGTTTTCTGATTAAGAAATATGGAAAAGCTTCAGCTCGCTGGACACTTGATCCATCCGAATTAAATTTTTATATCAATAAAAAAGTACTAAAAGAAAAAGAGTTAGATTTATTTAAAGTTCGTGATGAAGTTGCCAAATATTTCACTGCTAAAAAAGATTCACTCGTAGGCGTAGCAGAAGTTTTTTCCGGCTCCGATGTGAGACAAAGAACTCTTCCGCAAGAGCAGCATGAAAGACAAATCCTCAAGACTTATTTTGAAGGAAGAAGTGGTGATATCACGATGATTCCTAAACCCAATTATGTGATTGCCTATGCGGCATCAACTCACATGAGTGGCTATTCCTATGATAGATACGTACCAATAATCTTTGCCGGAAAGCCCTTTAAGGCGGGATTATATGCTGGTGGGCACGTTGTCGATATTGCCCCAACATTGGCCTTTCTCCTAGGAATAATTCCTCCTTCAAGTTCTGAAGGAAGTATTTTGGAAAAGTCGCTATTGCTAAAATAATGCGACTTAAATCCTAGAATTTTTCGGGCGATGATTCATCAAAATCTTTTCTCCATCGGTCCGGAACATCTGCCAAAAGATATGATCTTAAACGGGGAAACTCTTCGTTATAAAAAATGTGGCTGACTAATACCGTCGCCAAGTTCGAAAAGAAACTAGTTCAGGCCTTTCCAGCATTCATAACATTTTTAAATCGCAAATTTTTGATATCAATGTAAATTTGATTTGTTCTCTGTGAATTAAGCCTCCACTTCTCCTTATCGTCAGGAGTAATAGAGCCTTTATTCTTAGCAAATTTCTTGTGCTCAGACTTGAGCTTCGCTAATTCATTTTTTAATGATTCCATTTTGTTTTTGTCTTCTTGGCTTAGCCATTCACTATCTTCCATGTTGTCCTTTTTTGCGATTTACTTGAAAGCGTTCCTGACTTTTTCTTCCGATGGGAAATTAAAGAAATAGGCCACAATACTTACCGTGGCAAATGGAATAAAATATTTAATATCTTTATTTAAGAAAGAAAGAGAAAAACCAAACAAAGCCACTGCTTCCAAGAGCGCTAACCTAATGACAAAGGGAGAGATAAAACTTGCAATTAAATCTTCAATACTAAGCTTAGATAAATCAACTGGCCCAAATTTTGTCAATAGCTGTTTTTTTGCAATCCCCAAAAAATACTTCTGAGAAAATATCGCAAGAAAAAAAACAACAATCGCGATTGAACTTAGAAGTGGGAGAAAATATGGATTAGCTTCTTTTGCAGCTGCTCCATCTTGACTCACAAGAAAGTTTAACGCCAACCCGTACATTAAATGGGACCCAAGTAAAGCGCCCCAAATTATTTTTAACATGGATAGATTCAGCTGAGTCGTTTGGCCTTGCATAATAATCCTTAAAATTGATATGTTTTATATTACACGTATAAACTAACAGGGTGAAGCTAATTATCAATTGGCAGCTTTGAAAGAAATGTTAGATAATTGTGCATATACCCCTGATTGAACGAGGTTGAATAATTATGATTCACAAGAAAGCGCTTGAGATTTCCAAGAATCCAAAATTTCAACAGTTAGTTAAAACCAGGTCTCGTTACAGCTGGTTTCTGACATTCGTGATGATGTTTATGTATTTTGGCTTCATTTGTCTGGTAGCATTTAACAAAGACTTTCTGGCAAGGCCTATTGGATCAGGGGTTACTACGCTTAGTATCCCCATTGGCATTGGTATGATCTTATTTACGATTATTCTTACAGGCCTGTACGTACGTCGTGCTAATACAGAGTTTGACGATCTTACCCAAGAGATTCTGAAGGAAACAAAATGAACTTACTTATCTCTCGGGCAGTGGCAGCAGGTGCTGACTTAGGGCAACTTGAAAAGCAGGCCGTTAACTGGACTGCCATTTCCATGTTTGCTGTATTTGTAATTGCCACTCTTTGGATTACAAAGTGGGCCGCCGCACGAACGAAGTCAGCAGCGGATTTTTATACCGGTGGCGGTGGAATAACTGGATTTCAAAATGGCTTGGCGATTGCCGGAGACTTTATGTCTGCCGCATCTTTTTTAGGAATCTCGGCAGCAGTTATGGCGAGTGGCTTTGATGGATTAATTTATTCCATTGGATTTCTCGTTGGCTGGCCAATTTTAACTTTTCTCATGGCCGAAAGACTAAGAAATCTCGGAAAATATACTTTTGCTGACGTGGCGGCTTACCGATTTCAGCAGGCACCCATTCGGGTTTTTGCTGCTTCAGGAACTCTTGCAGTTGTTTTATTTTATCTTATTGCTCAAATGGTTGGGGCCGGACAACTTATCCGGCTACTCTTTGGTTTAGAATATTGGATAGCTGTCGTAATTGTTGGAATGCTTATGATGGTCTATGTTTTATTTGGCGGAATGACAGCAACCACTTGGGTCCAAATTATAAAGGCTTGTTTACTTCTCTCAGGGGCCACCTTCATGGCCTTTATGGTTCTCTATAAATATGGTTTTTCGGCCGAAGCTTTATTTGCTGATGCCGTTAGCATTAAAGATAAATCCATTATGTCCCCCGGAAATTTTGTAAAGGATCCCGTCTCTACCATCTCTTTTGGCATGGCGCTTATGTTTGGAACAGCGGGACTGCCACATATCCTGATGAGATTTTTTACTGTTCCGGATGCTAAGCAAGCACGTAAATCTGTCTTTTGGGCAACCACGTGGATTGGCTATTTTTACATCCTCACTTTTGTTATTGGCTTTGGAGCAATCGTTCTTGTTTCAACCAACCCCCATTTTTTAGATGCAGCTGGTGGACTACTTGGTGGTGGTAATATGGCCGCCATCCATTTAGCAAGCGCAGTGGGCGGAGACGTCTTTCTCGGGTTTATATCCTCTGTTGCCTTCGCCACAATATTAGCAGTGGTTTCAGGTTTGACCCTCTCTGGTGCATCGGCCGTTTCACATGATCTCTACGCAATTGTATTTAGAAAAGGCAAATCAGATTCAGCTTCTGAATTAAAAATTTTTCGTATGACAACGATAGGACTTGGAATAATTGCTGTTTTGCTCGGAATAGTTTTTGAAAAACAAAATATTGCTTTCATGGTGTCTCTCGCCTTTGCAATTGCGGCGTCAGCAAACTTTCCGGTGCTCTTCATGTCAGTGCTATGGAAAAACTGCACAACTCGTGGTGCGTTTTATGGTGGTTTTGCGGGGCTTATTACGGCCGTTGTATTGACCATCGTTTCCCCAACTGTATGGGAAGCAGCTTTAGGAAACCCTGTAGGGAGTGCTCTCTTTCCGTACAGCTCACCGGCGATTTTTTCGATGCCGATTGCTTTTATCACAATTTGGATTGTATCCATTTTAGACAAAAGTGAACTGGCAACTACAGATCGAGCAGGTTACCTTGCTCAATCTGTGCGCTCAGAGACTGGTATTGGTGCCGATGGGGCATCAGGACATTGATTACTGTCTTACAATTTCAAATTCTGTAAAATTACGAATTTCTCTAACATTAAAAAGATGGTTGTCAGCGCATAGTCCACCATCTGTATTAGCTTTAGAGATAACCTTGCCAACGTCCGCTTGAGTCGCACCTGGCACCTGTTTAGCTATTTTTTTACTGAATCTCGCCAGTTTCTTTCCTGTTCCGACCTGAGCTTCTTGAATGAGTCTGGCTGCACTTCTAAATTCATTTGGAATAAGCCTTAAAGAACTTAAAAGCCTGTAAGCTGCTCCAATGTTAATTGAGAAGGTGAAGCCTTCAATCGTAATGGGAATATTAATACGGGAAGCAGTTTGGCAGAATGCTGTCTGACCATCTTCAGAAACTCCACAGTTCGCTCTTTTACTATCAAGTACCTTGGCAGCTTCGTAGTATTTTACAGCACAACCTGTGACTGGTCCGTCAGCAAAGGCCGTGCCCGGACTACCAAAAAAAATACATAATAAAAAAATTAAAGAAGTTGAGACCTTTACACGGGAAATTCCATTTTCCATATTTGCCCTCCTGGCGAGTATGGACAATGATTCAATAAACGGGCCAAATTCACTTTCAAGCTATTAGGCAGTTAAGCCTCAATCGGTAGCGCAAAGTCCCTAGCAAAATTTGCCCGTGGTATCGTTTTGGAATGTTACAAGAATTTAAAAACCTATTGGATGCCAGCTAGTTTTAAATTCCAAGTAATCAGAAATCATCTCAAGGCATAAGGTATCTTTACGAGGCAAAATAATCCGCTTCATATTATCTATGCCCCACTCTTTAACTTTATAAATAGCAGCTTCATCTTGGTCTTGGAAACTGACGGCCTTAACTTCCATGTGCCCAGCAAACCATTCGAGTAATTCATTATTAGTTGTTGCAAGGATATTGATCGTCCCTTTTGGCAAATCTGAAGTTGCAAAAACTTCGCCAAGACTAGCGACTACTGACCAATAATTCTCAGACAAAAGAGTGATACAAGAATTTCCACCACAGATAATTGCAGACATCTGAGCTGCCAATCTTCCTAGATTTAATTTTTTCTCACAAACTAGAACCGTCACTCCCATTGCTTCAGATGAAGTAAAGTTATGAAAAGGTCCATTGATAGGATTAATATTATCAACAAGCGAAGTATATTTGTCCGAGAAACCTGCATAATAAACAAATGAATCAATTGCTCCATCCACTTCAGCGTTTGCCTCTTTTTCACTAAGGCCATTGGCATCTTTTAGAACAGAAATAATTTCTGCCCTTTTGCCTTCCATCATTTCTGCCATCCGGTAAAGGATTTGCCCTCTATTGTAGGCAGTTTTTCCACTCCATCCTGGCTGAGCAGCATGAGAAGACTCAACAGCACCTCTAAAGTCCTTGCGAGACCCAAGAGTTATATGAGCATAGTGCTTATCAGAGTTATAATACTTCATGGTTGAATACTTACCCGACTCTCCGCGGACAAACTCACCATTCATATATAATTTAATCGTCTTTAATACATTTAAACCGGATGTCATATAAACTCCTAATCAATCTTTAAGTATGAAAACAAACCGTGACGACCACCTTCACGTCCCCATCCACTTTCGGCAAAACCACCAAATGGAGAAGCAGCATCAAATTTATTATAAGTATTAACCCAAACCACTCCGGCCTTAAGTGCACCAGCAATTTTTAAATTCTTAGAACCTTTCTCAGACCAAATACCTGCTGCCAATCCATAACGAGAATCATTGGCCTTGGTTATTGCTTCATCCGGAGTTCTAAAAGTCTGAATCGTTAAAACTGGCCCAAAAATCTCAATTCTATTTAAAGTATGCGCAGAAGTTACATTTGAGAACATACAAGGGGCAAAGTAATATCCTTTCTTAGGAAGTGGAGAGCTACTTTGATAAAAATCTCCGCCTTCTTTTTTACCCAAATCAACAAGTTCTTTAATCTTATTTAACTGCTCAAGAGAATTAATAGCACCAAGATCTGTGTTCTTATCAAGGGGATTCCCTACGCGAATCATATCGAGTCTACGCTGTAATTTCTTAACGACTTCATCAACGATGCTTTCCTCTACAAGAAGTCTAGAGCCAGCACAACAGACATGCCCTTGGTTAAAATATATCCCATTAACGACACCCTCAATGGCCTGATCAATTGCCGCATCAGCAAAAATGATGTTCGCAGATTTTCCACCAAGCTCTAAAGATAACTTTTTGTTTGAATGAGCAATTGATTTAGCAATCAGCTTCCCAACATCAGTTGAACCTGTGAAAGCAATCTTGTTAACATCTGGATGATTGACTAGTGCTGCTCCGGTCTCCCCTGCACCCGTTATAATATTCACAACTCCGGCCGGAAAACCTGCTTCATTAAAAACATCAGCTAGAAGCAGTGCTGTCAAAGAAGTTGTTTCAGCTGGTTTAAGTACCACCGTATTACCACATGCAAGTGCAGGCGCTAGTTTCCAAGCGGCCATAAGGAGTGGAAAATTCCATGGAATAATTTGTCCACACACTCCAACAGGGCTTACTTTTTTATTAGGAGCTAGATAATCGAGTTTATCGGCCCATCCTGCATGATAAAAGAAATGTTGAGCAGCAAGCGGAACATCTACATCACGAGATTCTTTGATTGGCTTTCCGCCATCAAGTGTTTCCAAAACGGCAAACTCACGAGCTCTCTCTTGAAGGATTCGGGCAACTCTAAAGAGAAGACGTCCACGATCCTTTCCGCTCATTTTGCCCCACTCACCATTATAGGCGTGACGAGCAGCTTTAACTGCTGAATCAACGTCATCTTTGTTAGCAAGGGCCAGCTCAGAAATTTTCTCTCCTGTCGCTGGATTAACTGTGTCAAAATATTTATTCGATTTTGGTGCAACAAATTTCCCACCAATGAATAATTCATTGCGAGGTTTAATGGTTACAATCGAAGTACCTTCAAGCGAGGGAGAATAATCAATTTTGAATCCCTTTGATTTTTTCTCAGCTTTTATCGGCTTTTTAGATTTTGAAATTTTCTTTATCATATATCTTCCTTATTTATTTTCTTAATCAATCGCAAAGTCATAAGAGTAATAATACTTCCCTGAGTACTGTTTAAATATTTGTTTCAAAATATCATTCACAATAGCAGAAGCACCAAACCTGAACATATCGGGGTTCATCCAATCTGCTCCCATGACTTCATTAACCATACATAGGTAATGAATGGCTTGCTTAGCTGTTCTAATTCCGCCTGCAGGTTTCATCCCTATTTGAATATTTGTTTCATCATAATAATCTTGAATGGCCTGTAACATAACAAGCGTAACTGGAATCGTTGCACCTGGAGTCACTTTACCTGTAGAAGTCTTGATGAAATCGGCTCCCGCGTACATACTCATCATCGAAGCCAGACGAACATTATCGTAAGTAACCAATTCACCCGTTTCTAAAATCACTTTCAAATGTGCCTTTCCAGCACAAATATCTTTAACTGCGACAATCTCATCAAATACTTTTTGATATTTCCCAGATAAAAAAGCACCTCGATCAATAACCATATCGATCTCAGTTGCTCCAAGCTCAATACATTTTTTTACATCACGTAGTTTAATATCAGTTGATACGGCCGAGGCTGGGAATGCAGTTGAAACGGCAGCGATATTAATTTCAGAATCCCCAAGATACTTTTTCGCATAGGGAACCATATTTTGATAAACACACACGGCCGCGACACTTGGAATTGGACGCATTTTTTTATTAGTTATTTTTTCGATTTCACTTACAGCAAAAGGTGAAACTGGATGAATCGCCTTAGCACAAAGTTGTCTGATCTTACCTTCAGTATCAGCACCTTCAAGTGTAGTTAAGTCACACATGGAAAGAGCAAGATAAAGCAGATCAAGTTTGCTTTCGCCTTTAATACTACGTTTGGTAAAGCTTGCCGCTCTCTCCTCGATTCCAATAGCATCTACTGGATAGTGAGAGATAACAAAACGTCCACCGCCCGGCATTTTTAAAGAAATGTTGGCCATAAAAACCTCATGATAACGGAATTGAAAATTGACGGCTAACTATAGCCAAACTTGATCCTAATTCCTAGAAATTTACATTTTTTTGCGCGTAGGGCAATAGCTATCGGCTTATTATTTGGTGAAT
>CAMDQH010000031.1 GCA_945905815.1 Bacteriovorax stolpii
AGCTGAAGACTCAGAAGTGTTCATTCCCGGCGTGGGCAAAAGTCCCTCTGAGCTAGTTGTTGCATAGGCCCCTGCCGCCCCATATCTATAAACCAACTCACCTCCGGATTCACCTGCTTTATAAGCGAGAAAACATGAGACAAGACTGAGTACACAAATTCCCAAAGTAACAGGAAACTGAAGTTCTTTCTTAAGAAAAAAAGCCGCAGTAGATAGCACGAGGAGAATAACAGTAGAACCTACAAAAACTTCTGCGGCTTCTTCGTGCTCACCTATAATTTTTTTGCTCACAATTTTTTCAACCTGATCCTCTTCGTTTTCACCGGCATTCATGGCGACATATCCTGAAATACTAGTAGCAATTTGCAAACCAATGATGATCAACCACGTCTGGTGGGACATTTTATTATTCTTAATCATGAAGATAAAAACCAACATCAAAAATGGAAGAATAAATGTCAGCGCTATCGGAAAATGAACAATAATCGGATGAAAAGGAACCATGGATCCTGCCTTTTTAGTTAAACCAATTATAGATTGAGGCCTAAAAGAAATAAAGCGAAGGATTTTTAATTTGAGATCAATTTTGCAGGTCGTTGAACATTTTACGAGTGTCAAAAAAACGTCATTTTTTTATTTTTTGGCCAGAAGATTTCCTTTATGTGCCCGAGATTCAACTCTCGCCTTACTTCCTCTCTCAATCCTGAAAGCAAATGTTAGATAAAACAGCATCTTACCCCTGTAATAAAGTTGGCAAAGAATTTCGAGACTGTTTTAATTTTCAGAACACATTTACACACACCCACCTGTAACAAGGAGAACTAAGGATGTCAGTTCGACTAAACAGTCATTTGTCAGATAAGCAGGTTAAAGCGCTTAAAGACAAACTTTTAGCTGAAGCAGAGCGTATCAGAACCAATTTCCAACTCAAAAAACATGAGTACGAAAATAGTTCTGTCACAGGCGCTAAAGATGAAGTGGACTCGGCCAACGACAATATTTTGCTCGCTGCCGATATGCGCTTCTCTAACCGCGAAAGCCTTTATTTTAAAAAAATCATGAAGACCCTTAATAAGGTTGAAACTGAGCAATACGGTATGTGCGATGAGTGTGGCGACCCCATTACTTATACTCGTCTGATCGCTCGTCCAACTTCAGAGATGTGTATTCTTTGCAAAGAAGAATCTGAGAGAGAAGAATCTCAGAACTTCTTCGAGCGCCGCTCGAAATCTCTGGGCCGTGAAATGAGTGTCAGCACTGCTCAACACTAATCGATGATCGAATACGTCGTCGAACACAATCCAGACGACCGCACATTAAAAAAAGCCTCCCAAATCTTACGAAATGGGGGGCTTATTTGTTTCCCCACCGAAACAAATTGGGTAGTGGTTGCAGATCCTTTCAATAAAGAAGGGGTTGAAAAGCTTTACCGCTTTCGTCATGTCGAAAACACCAAGCACTTCACAATTCTATGCGACAGCTTCCAAAAAGCTCAGGAAGTTTCTTTTATTGATGATAGTTCCTTTAGACTTCTCAAAAAAATGATTCCGGGTTCATATACTTTTATATTTGAAGCCAAAAAACAAATCACCAAGTACCTCAAGGCCTCCAAAACAGATAAAGAAGTTGGAATTCGTTTTCCGCCCAAGATCTTGTGTCTAAAACTCTTGGAAGTTCATGGTGAGGTCGTTATCTCTACTCACCTCACTCGAGAAATGCTTGAACTGGAAGATGACGGGATTCCTCTTTATAGCGCTTTGATTGAGGACCATTTTGGAAACCAAATTGATCTTATTATTGATCCAGGTGAGTATGATTTTATTGGTAATCACACCACTATTATCGATTTCACCAGCGGCGCTCCAGAAATTATCCGTGAAGGTGCTGGTAAAATCGTTTTCTAATCTCTATTTAGCAAGTAGAGGAAACTTAAATGCAGGACAGGTCTTTTTAATTAAATCGTAAAGCTCTTCATCCTTTTGAAATTTTAATCTTGTACAGGACCATTCACTTGATAAATGACCTTCTTGTCCGTTGGGTATGTATGATCCATAATCATACTGCCAGATGTCCTCGGATTTAAGCTTACAAACCTGCAAAACACCACCCACAAGTGCCTTCACAGGGACAACCGAACCAGGCTTTCTCTCATCTTTATCAGAGGTGACTTTAGATTCAATATATAGCCCTTCACCTTGATAAGAAAAATCCGCATCAGGATAGGTTCGCTTATTTGTTGGTCTGACCTCTACTTTATTTTTTGCCGGAATTTCTTTACCTACTCCAGAAACCACTCTCCCGCTTTTTGTATCAACTGTAATTTCTTCGCCAGTTGTAAGCTTCATAAAAATTTTATCGTCTCGTTTTTTGACCGAAGGAACATTTTTTCTTGGAAAAAATGTAAGCTGAGTCATTCTCAGATCAGTTGACAAATATCTCTCCACTAACTTTTTATCTTTAAAGACCTCTTTTACTGGCATATCCACAATCTCAAAAACGGACTCTTTGCCTCGCCCCTCATATGAGTCCGAGTATGTTCTCTGTGGATACATTGGCGCCATCTCTTCGCTGCTGTATTCCACCCCTTCCTCGATGTACGAATAACCTTGTGGACCCATCCTGTCAGCGTCTATACCGTATCCCCCAACGACTCTATGCTCTTTGTCTTCACCTTGCTGTTGGTAAGTTACATCGATAGAAACTCCGTTGTCAGAATCTGAAAAGACGCCTTGAGAGTACTTCTCCCGAGCATTTCCCTTCTGATTTCCTGCGCAGAAATCTTTTTCAGTCACTTTGTTTTGATCAATTGGTTCTGAAGCTTCTTCAGGTGATAAAATCTCATCAAGATTCTGCATTTTTTTCTCTTGCTCACATTTCTCACATATAACTTTGCTATTTAGCTCAACAGTTACAACTGGAATTTCGTTTACTTTATCAACAGTCTTGACGATCTCTTCTTTTAAACCTTCGTCTTCAACAATCAAGCCCTTATCCACAACCTGAACTTCTTTACTCTTGTTGTCGACTGCCGCCTTCCCTGGAAAGTTCGCTTTAACAGCAGCAACTTTCTTTTTTAAGTTTGAACACATGCCAGTCTTAGACTGAAAGGTCCCCAGCTCACAGATATCGTGTACCAGCCCAAATATCTCATCAGCAAGAGGAGCAACCTCTTCTTTACCTAGATCCTTAGCAAGTTCTTCAAGCGTCATCCCACTCTTTTCAAATTTCTGCTGACACTGAGAGAATGCCGAGTTTCTTTGGGCCTTGGTTTTTGCTTCAATGCAAAGTTTCGAACCAAATAAAACTGGCTGACAAAGTAGTTCACCTTTACCGCAAGTCTCAGCAAGTTTTTGATACTGAGGATTAGATTTTAGCGGTGATGAACAATATGTTTTTTTCTGACCATCAGTCGTAACTGTCTTTTTAATGCTCGGCCAACCGGCATAGAAGCAATTAAACTCACCCGACGCAAAAGCTTGATCGACTAGAAAAAAGCGAAGCCTGGCAGTAAGTTCTTCAGTCTCATTTTCATTTTTTAAAACTTCTTGGATAAAACCTTTGTAGGCATTAAGAACTTGTACTTTTTGTTTTATGGATAATTGTTGATATTCTTGCGGGGTCACGAGATTTCCGGCGAAAAGCAACGAGGGAAGAAGACTCAACAATAATAAGAATAATTTCACGGGGACCTACCTTTCGATACTTATCGGTAGATAGTCCTTTTGAATGAAAGTTCATTGATTACGGCACCTTAAGGTTTTATCCCCTTTTCAAGATTAATAAAAACCAAAAATCTGCAAGGAGTTCTCTTTTAGTTGAAGGTTAAGCTCTTCAAGAGTTGATGCGAACACATACAAATAAACGTTAGGTAAAATTTTTCGCTGGCCGCTGAAAAGATCACTTTGATATTCGCAAAAAATGACTTTGCACTTATTTGGTATTTTCCAAAATTCCGTTTTGATTGTGGAATAGAGCCGAGCGCAGACTTTTCATTTGCATGCATTTTGAGAGAATCAAAATCAACTCTACTTAGCAGTGGACTCTTCACTTTAATGGATGACATATGAACTCCCTCGGGTGTGGAACTTATCGGAGAGAAAGTGAGAGTCAGTTAGGTCGTTGGGTAAAAAAAAGCCCCCGGCGCAAGACGAGGGCTTTAAAAGCATTCATACGTTTTTGTGGTGCCCGGTGAGGGATTGCTTAAACTAGGTACACTTTCATAAGTAATAGGTATTAAAAAATAACGATCCTTAACAATTCTCCCTCTTAAAACTAACAACCTCAGCCTTACCTTAATTGTGATCTTCTATGTCCTATTGTGAGCTTTAATGTATGACTTTTACCCCATTTCTACCCCCCATATCCACTGATTCGGTTGCTAAAAACCCTTGCAAGGGATTAAACCCCTCGTGAGGGATAATGAGTCAGGAGGGAGTAAAAGCTGACGATAGGACTCCAGATGAAAACATTATTAGCTCCAAATTTGAAGCGACTACTTAAAGATCGTGATCTGACAGTGGCCCAGCTATCAAGGGCCACGAAAGTGCCTGCCCAGACATTAAACAACTGGTTGGCCGGGCTTGAACCAAGAAGTATGACCCAGGTTAAAATCATCTCTCAGTTTTTTGATATGAGTCTTGATGAACTTGCTTATGGTGAAATTAAGGTTAAAGATCAGAATAAAATAGATCAATACTCCGATGAAATCAATGCTGGAATATTTGAAGTAGTACTTAGGAGAGTGAAGTGATTAAAAATCTCTTTTTTATCGGGGTTATATCATTTCTAATTCAAGCCTGTGCGACGAAACCAACGAAGCAAGAATTAGACAATGCAAATTATGGGCTTCATCCTTCTGAATCTGATATAGAAAGAATCTATAAAGAAACTGTAAAACAGACGCTCATTGATCCAGAATCAGTTCAAACAAGAAATATTCAAGAGCCTAAGAAGTTTTGGCGAAAATCTAATGATTTTCTTCAAGCATATTGGATTATATGTGGAGAAGTAAATGCAAAGAACAGACTCGGTGGATATACGGGGTTTAAACCTGCAATTATTTGGGCAAACAAAAGTGGTTCTGGAATGGAAGAGACTATACCCGGAAGTCCCGGCTGCATTTTAGGAAATATGATTCAAGATGTGGATCCTTGTGGTTTCTACAGCAATCAATCTGACTTTTTCAAATGTAAATAATAAAAGAGAGGATCCAAAATGAAGTATTCAAAACATTTACCAATACTATTTATTGCACTAATCTCAACTTCTTGTGCAAACATAAGAACTTCACAAACGCCTCTGCCGACAGCCAAATTCATGAAAGCGAGGACTACTGCTACTATAACTAAAACATCCGTCTCAAATATCAGTATTATCAATCCAGGCGAAAAGAATCAAGATCCAGTTCTGTGCTTTATGAATGTATCTGCATGGGGTACACAACATGCGAAGAAAGAGGATTTGGTACAGTCATTAGTGCAAGAAGCATCTAAGTTAAATGCGGATTACCTCTATCTTGGTGATTTTAAATCTCAAATTGCTGGATCAATTTCTCAGCATATTGGTTATGGAATTGTTACAAACAATCCAGTCTATCAAAATTATCTTGGTGGAACTGCATGCATTAAGTCGGAGGTTACGCTCGGTATAGTCCATGAGAAAGGCAAGATTCAATATGTCCAAAAGAATTCTTTAGCCGAGAAACAGGGAATGAAGGAAGGCATGCAAATTATAGCAGTAAATGGAAGGGCAATTGCTTCTGATGAATTTACAATGCAAATTGAAATCAATGCCAAGTCTAAGGGAGATCAAACAAATGTTGAAATTATTGATCTCAAAGGAAATAAAAAATCATTTGATTTTAAACTAGAATGAATAAACAGATTTTCTAACAATACTTCGAATAGGTCAAAGCACTGTTCAAGTAGGAAGTCATGTATGTTCGTCATATTCGTCACAACGTCATCTGTGCCCATGAGGCGACGAGGGGGGACTATCTAGTAACTACTTGAAAGGCCATAAATCGTCGGTTACTCGAGTTCATGCGTGACTCAAATTTTTAAAGCAAAGCCCATTGTACTAATCGTCAGAGCCTTGACACTTTAACAATCAACTAGACATAAAAGCACCTCTATTGTTTAACATGCGATATGAAGCAAAATCACGATATATATATTTCAAAAGTAATTCTTGATCATGGAAATAAACTCGTAAGTTCACACCTTACTCAACTAACCGATAAAGAATTTTATAAAAGTCTGAACGTAATTAAAAGTATCCTTGAGAATTTTGAAAGCCATTGCTCTCCTTATTCCCATTTTGATAAGGCGAGGATGAAGTCCTTTCAGAAAACTTTACTTGAGAACATACTATTCGAGGCTTCTAAACCAATAAGTCTTAAGAGTGATGGAATTAACTTATGCCAGGAAACATATACTCCATTCATCTATGTTAAGAGAAAAGACTTATCTAAAAGGACTCTTGATAGCTTCAAATGGGATTTTTCATGGATGACTTACCCATTAATTAAAAGTTACATGAAAAAAGAAATTGGTACTAAATACCGAGACGATTTAGATAGGATTTTAAATCGCATCCAGATTAAGAATCCAGCCTACTTTCGCCTTCTCGGATTTAAAAAAGTAGATTGTATAGACATTAAAGAAATTGAACAAAAATTCAATAGATTAAAAAAAGAACATAATATAACTGAAAAAGATTACTACCAAATTGATGACAAGGACCACGACGAATATATGAAAGATATCGAAAGATCTTGTTATCTTCCTTCAAAGCAGTAAAAAAAAATAATTCTCCAGAAGGAAGTTTTCTAAACAAATCATAGTATCCTCCAGATCACTTTAGGAGGTACTCATGAGTAATTTATCACAATTCCTCACAATCAAAGACGCTAGCATCATGCTCAACGTGAAAGTTAGTTGGCTTCGCAGACAAGTCTTTCTCAGAACTATTCCATTTCAAAAACTTGGTCGTTTAGTTCGATTCAATAAGGAGGAGCTTGTGATCTGGCTTAACCAGCAAAAAGCCTAGATACATCATCGTATCTAGGAGGAACTGAGGGTTTGATCTCGTAATTAGTCGTTACAACTATCATACCAAATTTTGGTATTAATTAAAGCCTTGGTTTCGAAAATTGAAACACAAGCAAAGTAGGCCGTTGGGCTAAAAGGAACTAGTATGTCCGGTATTAATCATAATGAATCAAAAATGACCGAATCTATGGATGATGATTCAGAATCATCGAATCACCAAAAAAAAGGACGGTCTCAACTCGAACTTTTCTTTAAAAACTTCCACCCTATTTATCAACCCGAGTTTTTCTCAAATTTTGACGGGGGTAACTTTGTAACAATCCATATTGGGAAAAGAATGGTGACATTCAGACTTGGCTCTAGGATGTTTAGTGATTTTGTCATTAAGTGCCTTAGAGAGTTTGGATACAGGGGTGGACAAAGTAGAAAAATGGCAGAGTCGATTATTGATGAATTCCATGGTAATGTGGTTTTAAGTGGTATTAAAAAGAAAGTGCATATTAGGGCCAGCAAGTTTCAGGATATTGTTTTAATAGATTTGGCAGATAAGGAAGGTCGATTCGTTGAAATTGATAGAAATGGATTTAGAATTAAGGATACTTCCCCGGTTTCATTTCTTACTCTACCAAAACAACTTCCTCTTCCAATACCAGAAATCATTCCATTACTTGATTTTCTTGAAATCTGGAAAAAACTGTTCAACTTCAGGGATGAAAACGCTTTTTACATGGCACTAGCATATGTTGTTAAGATTTTACTGCCTTCAAGTGGGGCAAATCCAATTCTTCTATATGAAGGGCCACAGGGAAGTGGGAAAAGTACTGCATCCTCGGGGACAAAGCGACTGGTTGACCCAACTGAGCCTATGTTATTAAGTCCACCAAAATGTGAGCAAGATGTTTTGGTCATGGCGAGTAACGGGTATCTGTTATCACTAGATAATTTGTCCTATCTTTCACCTGATATGTCTGATGTTTTTTGCCGTGTTGCTACTGGTGGCGGTATTTCTCATCGCAAACTTTACACTGACGATGATGAAAAGGTTTATGATATCGCAAGACCAGTTATCTTTAATGGAATTGAGGAACTTACAGAGAGGCCAGATTTCATTGAAAGAGCACTTATACTTCACTTGAAGCCTATAAGTAAGGAACATCGGATTTCGGAGTCAGAATATTGGAAGAACTTTGAGGAGTTATACCCTAAGCTTCTTGGTGGTATTTATACATTAGTGTCCCAAGCTATTAAGCATTTACCAGATATTCGTAATACAAATCTTCACAGGATGACAGAGTTCCATCGTGTCGGACTGACGTTAGATAGGGCATTTGGGTTCAAAGACGATTATTTTACTGAAGTTCTAAACGCTCACCATGATGAGAAATTTCAAAATATTTTTCAAAATGATCTCTTTTGCCAAACGATCCTGCAAACTTTAGAGAAATTGCCCAGTAAAGAACTCAAAGGAACAATATCAGAACTTATGGATAAAATTTTCAAATCAAAACACCATAGGAACTCTGGTTTTCTTATTCCGAAAAGTCCACGGCAATTTTCTGGAAAAATTCAGAGGCATAAAATGGTCCTGGAAAGTAATGGGATTGAGTTTGGAAACCTCTCAAGAACTTCAAAAAGACGTGAAATGTTTATTAGGCTAAGGGATGAATCTATGGATTCACTTTAATCACTTACTTTTGTCATAATTGTCATTTCGTCATTGGAAAAAGTAGATGACCAATGACAGTTCTGACGAAGTTTTTCAAGGTTCATTACTTTGACTTCCTAACGTGCTATTACCAGCTATCCTTCACAACGAAGGATAGCTCTTTGACAATAGAATATGGAAGATCACAAAAGGTAATGGCTTTCTAACAGGAGTCATTATGGAAATTAGAAATGGAAAATACAGAGAAATGATCTGGATGGGTAATAAGCTCATTAAAGGGCCTTACTTTAAAAGAAAGACAGATGCAGTAACTTGGAAAGCCAACAAGCTAAATGAAAGAACTAAGATGCAAGTTCTTGGGGATGATTACAAAACGCAAAGTAAGCTTTCTTTTTCCGAGTTTGCAATGAATTGGCTTGAGTTAAAAATAAGGCCTTCAAAAACTCAAAGCACTTACAAAGATTATGAGCGACTTCTTCGATGCCATTTGCTCCCCACGTTGGGTACCAAATCGATGAAAGAAATTAGAATCAAAGATGCTGATCAGTTAGTTTCTTGGCATATCAAAAACGGGAAAAGTCCTAAAGGAGTACAAGATATTTTGACTCTTTTAAAACAGATTCTAAATTATGCTGAAAGAAGCGAAGAGATTGTTAAAAATCATCTTAGGCATTACAAAACTCCTAAGATTCCTGAAAAGCACTTCAAGTATTGGTCGGATTCTGAAATCAACAAATTTTTCCTCTGTAGTCGATTGGATCCCTACTATCCATTCTTTGTCACAGCTTTCTATACGGGAATGAGAAAAGGAGAAATTGCAGCACTTAGATGGGAGTGCATTGATTTCAATAATAATCTGATCACTGTTAAAGGTACCTTAGATAAATTTGGTCATAGAGAATCTACTAAATCTGGTCGAATCAGATACGTTCCTATGAATGACTTCTTAAAAGGAATCATTATTGAGCTTTTCAAAAAGCGGTCTACCAATACTGAATACGTATTCTTTTTCAAAGATCAGCCAATAGATACTAATCATCTCTATCGAGTGTTTAAGAGCTACCAAAAGAAGGCCGGGATCACGAACCAAATCAGGGTACATGATACGAGACATACGTTTGCATCTCAGTACATGATGAAGGGTCTTGGAAGCCTTTATGACTTAAGCCAGATTTTAGGCCACTCAGATACTAAAATGACACAGAGGTACGCACATCTTTCCCCACTTCACTTATCTAAAGCTACTCAGAACCTAAAATTTGGAATGGAAGGGGAACTTTCGAAAGATTTTACCCCTATCCTACCCCCGAAGCATTGTGGAGCAGATTTAGATGTGGGCTTAATGCTCATAGGAAGTGTGTAACTGGCTGAAAAAAAAAGCCCCTGGCGCAAGGCAGGGGCTTTAAAAATACGCTCGTACATTTTATGGTGCCCGGTGAGGGACTCGAACCCCCACGCTTGCGCACTAGGTTCTAAGCCTAGCGTGTCTACCAATTCCACCAACCGGGCACTGATATATGAATGGAGATGATATTCTTTGAAATCAAATAATCTGGCAAGGCTTTTATGCAGCCTGACCTGAGCTTCCTGGCTTTTGGGGCGCTGCGCCCTTCGCTTTATCTAGGTCTTTTTTCATTTTATCAAACTGATTCTGAAGGGCAATCTTGTCTTGGCGCAACTTATTAGTCTCTTTTTTCATTTCGCCTAACTGATTTCGATTCTCAACCAGATCCTGGGTAAGCTTACGAACGTTATTTTCAAGATGGGCAGTTTTACCCTTAGTGCTTGTTTCATCAGCAACGATATCTTTCTTTTGGTTTTTTAGAGCGTCTTGGAGCTTAACTTCAAGTTCTTTTTGAATCATGATTTTTTGTTTTAACTGTGAATCCAGGAAATCATGCTGAAGCTGAAGCTTCTTCATGTCTTGATCCTGCTGTTGGTTACTTAAGTTTGCCAGCACTTCTTTCTTAGAATCATCCGCCGCTTTTTTGAGTTGTTGTTCAAGTTTGGCCTTGTCCACCTTAAGGACGTTCATGGCAGCTGAATCTAAAGCTAGCCTTTCTTGATATTTAGTTAAATCTTTTTTAGCTATTTCTAACTGATTTTTCATCTGATTATTGATTAGCTGTAAACGTTTGCTCTCGTCTTTTGATGAATCATCTTCGGTTTTGGCCCCAGGCTTTTGAATGATCTTCGTTTTATAAATTTCAATCATTTTTTCGTGGTTCATAACTTGTCTTTCTAGATCCCTGATCTGCTGAACCTGGTTTTGAGATTGACTTGCGGCCATAAGTTTACTGGTCTGATTAAGCTTCTTATTCAAATTACCTATTTCGAGAACTTTTTGTTCAACTAGTTTTGAAAAATCTTCTTTAGTTTTCTTGAACACAAGTTCTTTTGCTCTAAGGGATCGATTAATCTTATCAATCTCTGCAGAAAAGAATGTTTCTTTTTGAGACATTTCAATCCGCATTTTCCTAAGCTCAATTTCCTGCTCCCTCGATTCCTTTAGAAAGGTGGCCTCTTTCTGAAATACTTCTTCAAGTCTTTTAGTATCCTCTGCGCTCAGGCTTTTTTGAAGAGTCATCTTCTCCATAATTTCTGCTTTTAAAGCTTTGTCAGCAGAAGAAGATTCATTTTTACTAATAGCTGTTAATGTTGCGGCTTGAGCGGCTTGCGCTGCCTTCATTTGAATTTCTGACATTAGAGTCTTCGACTCTTTGAGTATTTTGACTTCACTCATAAGAGTTTTCATCTTAGACTTAAGAATTTCATTTTCAGCATTAAGAGTAATTACTTTAAGATCAAAAGCTTTTTGAGCATCTTTACTCGCAGGAGTATCTACATCTATTTTATGCGAAGTTTGTTTGATAATCTGTGGAATTTCAACATCGTTAAAATTTTTAAACTCTTCCTCGCTAAGATCATCCGCAGACTTGTTTAACTTAGAAGCGTAAGCGTGAAAACTACTCTTGATTGCATCTGGCAATTCATTCTTTAAAGATGTAACTTTTAAATGATTTTCGCCTTTCTTTTTATCTTCAATCCCAGAAGATATCCGAAAGGCGTATTTTTCAACATCGAAGTCCTTAGGGCCAGAGATTTTAAAAGCCTTCTCTTCCTCTTTAGCACTGCCTTTAATAATGTTTATCACTTCTTCTTCAGCTTTACTTCCGCGAACAGTGGTCTTGAATTCTTCCTCTGCTGCTGAGGGGGGAAGAACAATTTTATCTGACAAATCACTAAGGGGTTGAGCATTTACTTGAAATGAGGTGATCCCTTCTGTTGGATAGCTTGTAATTGAGGCCGAGGCAGACAAATCATTAAATAATAGCCCACGATTTTCAGACTGAATCCTATCATCTTTAGTCCATAACCCAGTGATCACAGTTTTATTTACTTGACGTAGTAAGGTAAAATCAAAAAAATCACTCGATTTGACAGCAATATTTAAAAGGTACTCTTCTGCTTTTTTTGAAATATTACTAGATAGGCTTGATGTTACGTCTTCTAAAAGAAGATCTTTGGTAAAAAAATGAAGTTGAACACCAAATACATCCTCAAAGTACCCATACATAACTTCAATTGGCATGCCCAATTTACTCTTATTCTTGAGCCCAGTCAGATACATGACTAAATGATCAAAAAAGGTTTTAATTGAAAGGCCACTCACGCCTTCAAGATATGCACTTTGGACCATTTGATCGAGATATTCTCCCGTATTAAATGGATTCGTAATAATAAACGAACCTTTTTCTTTAAATGTGGGGTAATTATCACCCAAAGCAATTCCTCCAGACTCCTGTAGAAATTTATCCAGAATGAATGCACCTAAACTATTCTTCATCCAAAGTTCATCTAAAATGAGCTTACCATTTGAAACAACAAAGTTCTGAAGATCTTCTACTGCTGTTAGAGAAATAATTTTTACATCTTTCTCTATAGTGTCGTACATATTACTTAAATTTGTAAAATCGTGAGTATTCTTAGTCAGGACATGTGTCCATATGTGACTTGTATTGTCTGATTCAGGATCAACGATAACTATCTCTTTCTGGGCAAAGTAATTGGACAACTCTGGTGAGAGTTCACCAGCAAGGTTTAGAATGGCAAGTTTGGTTTTAACCATTTTGTCCATTAGCCCGCATTCTCCTTAAGCTTGAAAATATCACCTAATCCCATGCAAAGTTTTTGATACACGCGGTGGACTGGTAGGTCTGACAGTTTCTGATTTTCAAAAGAGAATAAATAATTGATGACTTCACATTCGAATTTGTACTCATCACAAATCTCAACCAATGAATCGGCCAATACGACCACTGCTTCCCAGCTTGAAACTTGCCCTTTAGGGATTCCACGAGGAAAACCATTTCCATTTGAAATTTCATGTTGGTAAAGCGCAATTTCTATTAATTCCGGATAAGCAAAAAGATCAGAGTGATCCTGAAAATACTTATGGCCTATTACTGGATGCTGTAAAAATACATTTAATTCTAAATCCGTTGCACCTTCGTTTTTCATCCACGCGCGACCTGAACCGGGAGCCTGATTTTCACGATTACAGGCTTCAGCAACAAAATAACTATATTGCGAATCACATAATCCGAGATCCAGTCCGAGAGTCACATTATAAAAGTCCTTAATCATAGGATAATGATAAAAATCATTTGTGAAACCAATGATTACAGCCAAGGCTGCTGAATAGAGTGATTTTCGAAATAGATGAAGATCAGTCTCATGCATTCTTTGCAGGTCTTCTGCAGGAAGTGCACAAAACTCATTATAGCATGCCATTGCAAAACTCAAGAAGTGAACATCTTTTTCAAAAGTCCCTTTGAAGAAATCAACAATATCTTTGGTCTTCAATCGAAGATCTTTTTCGAATTGTAGATATTTAAGTTCTCGAAAAAGAGTTGTGAACTGAGCAGTGACGATATTATCTGTCACGGAAGAATACTCAAAAACTGTTTGAGCGGCAGCATGCTTTTTTATAAAGGATTCATCAATTCTAATTCCGGGCTTCATCAAATAAAATCTTCGCCCCTCTTTCGAGCTAAGGTAAAGATGGCCATCACAGATGATTTTTTTTGCAAAATCTTTTATGGGCATGGAGATTGTTTTTACATTTGTTGGTTTCATTTTTATCCAGTATTTCTAAATACATATCGGGTATTGAGAGATGAAATTGAGACAAAAGACCCAGGAATCTTGAAGAGAGCAAAGTAGACGTCTCTAATCCACTATTGTAGAATTAAAAATAAAGGAATTTTAATGAATATTCAGCTAATTGATTGGCTTTTTGTAATTGCATACGTGGTAGCTATCTTTGTGATTGCCTTGGTATCTAGAGAAACCATGCATGAAGCTGGCCTAAAAAAACCCGAGGAGATTGCTCAAGAGAAGTATATGGCAAATAAATCACTCACTTTTTTTGAGTCTATTTGCTCAATTATTGCCACGGAAGTCTCCGCTCTGACCTTTGTCGGGATTCCTGCGTTTGCCTTCAAAAACAACTTTTCTTTTATCCAAATTTATATCGGTGCCATAGCTGCTCGATTTATAATTGCCTTTGTATTTTTGCCTAGAGTTTACGATCAGGGACTTACTATCTACGAAGTGATGGCGAAGGCCACTGGACTTCCATCGGGTCGAAGAACAGTTGCTCTATTCTATTCTTGCAGCAAAGTTGTTTCAGTTGGTGTGCGCCTTTTCTCTGGTTCAATTTTAGTTGCACAATTTTTTTCTCTCTCAATTCCAATGGCACTAATAGGTGTGACACTTCTGACTTTGATATACATCCAGGTTGGCGGTCTCAAGGCAGTAGTAAGAACTGATATTTTACAATTATCTCTTTTTATCCTTGGCGGTGCCCTGGCCCATTATTTGATTCCAAAGGTCAGTGGTCAAAACTGGGGTGACATGATGCTCATGGCACAGGCAGCAGGTAAAACATCTTTCGTAGATTTCACAAATCCATGGCCTTTTGTTATTGGCCTTATGGGGGGATTTCTTTTTGATATGTCGACCCACGGTGTGGACCAGGATTTTGCCCAAAGAATAACAGCAAATAAAAGTATTCGGGGCGGGCAGTATGCCATTTTCTTTTCGTCATTCATTTCAATAGGAGTCGGACTATTATTTTTAAGTGTTGGTGCCCTTCTTTGGTCACACTACCAAACACACCCAATCCCAGCATCCGTTCCAAATGCTGACCACTTGTTTCCCCATTTTATTGTGAATTACTTTCCGACAGGACTTCGTGGGATTATGGTGGCAGGTGTGTTAGCGGCGACTATGAGTGTTTTGGATTCAACCATCAATGCTCTTTGTGCTACTTTTTATAATGATATATTTCCTGCTCGTGATCCAAAGAAAATGAAGTTTTATGCGTTCACCGATTCCATTCTCGTTGCTGGTCTAATTTTAATTGTGGCGTTGATAGCATCTAACAATGATGGATTGTTATTACTTGGCTTAAAGGCACAATCATGGACAGGCGGATCACTCCTTGCTTTGTTCGTCTCAAAAGTCATTTTCAAAAAATGGTTTCAGTATCGACTAACACCAGTAAGTGTTATTGGTGCTTATGCGTTTGGAATGACCGGTGTTTACTTGAACACGCGTGTGCTTATGTGGGACTGGAACCTCAACGTCTATTGGGGATTTATCATGAGTACAATATTTCTTAAGCTCTATTGCACTCTTAAACCAATGAAGCCATTGACTGCTTAGTTTCCCCCTTAGGGATCGCAGAAAGTAAGGCGCGAGTATAATCTTGCTTAGCGTTTTTATAAATGTTGCTGGCCTTATCCATTTCGATGATTTTGCCAGCGTACATGACTCCAACTTCATCTGCGATAAAATTAACCACACTCAAATCATGCGAAATAAAGATGTAGGTTAAACCAAACTCTTCCTGAAGATCTAAAAGTAAGTTCAATACCTGGGCCTGAATAGAAACATCGAGAGCTGAAACTGATTCATCGCAAACCACAAATTCAGGTCTTAGCATCAAAGCTCTAGCGATACAAATTCGTTGTCTTTGTCCACCCGAGAACTCATGAGGATATCGATTCATTTGATTTGAATTTAATCCTACTTTTTCGATCAAGGCCCTCGCCATGTCAAAACGCTGGGCCTTAGTTCCACCTTCATTATGAATAACGAGCGGTTCCATCAAAATATCACTAATCGTCATCCTTGGGTTTAATGAAGAATATGGATCCTGAAAGATTATCTGCATTTTTTTGCGTAATTGACGAAGCTCTTCATGTTTGAAATGAGTAATATCTTTTCCATCATAGATGATACTTCCGGCCGCTGGTTCTACTAGTCTTAGAATTGATCTTCCTAAAGTCGTTTTACCACATCCTGACTCCCCTACGAGGCCGAAAGTCTTACCTTTTTTTATTTTAAAACTGACATCATTTACTGCCTTAAACTGATCAACAGTTCCACCGAAAAATCCACCCTTAATTGGAAATTGCGTAACTAGATTTTTAACTTCTAGCAAAACGTGGTCTGTCTTGTCAGCAACTGTTTCTTTATCAAAAACTTGTACGCGATCAACGGGAATAACTTTTTCCTTACCTTCCTCAGTCATAAAATCACTTACTGTTAACAATCGGCGAGGATTCGCACCGAGCTTAGGTCTGCATGCAAGCAAACCTTTTGTATAAGGATGCATAGCACTTTTAAAAATATTCTGAGCATTGTTTTTCTCAACAACATTTGAACGATACATGACAACAACATCATCAGCAATATCACCAATAACACCCAAGTCATGAGTAATAAACATCATGCTCATGTGATACTCTTGCTGAAGCTTAAACAAAAGTTCCAAAACTTGTTTCTGAATTGTTACATCTAGGGCTGTCGTAGGTTCATCTGCGATAAGAAGTTTTGGTTCACAAGAAATTGCCATCGCGATCATAACACGTTGTTTTTGACCTCCAGACATTTCATGTGGGAATTTATGCGCACTTATAGCTGGATTAGGAATTCCAACTTGATTCATTAAATGAACTGCTTTTTCCCAAGCCTCTTTTTTAGATAAGTTTTTATGAATACGAAGGGCCTCAGCAATTTGTTCTCCTACTTTAAATACAGGATTCAAGCTAGTCATTGGTTCCTGAAAAATCATTGAGATCTGATTTCCACGAAGCTCACGCATTTTGCTTTCACTACATTTTAAGAGATCAACACCATTAAATAAAATTTCACCTTGTGGAACGACAGCAGCAGGCTTCTGGAGTAAACCCATGACTGCGAGCGAAGTTACGCTCTTGCCTGAGCCCGATTCACCTACTATACCAATAGTCTTTCCGATGGGAATATCAAATGAAACATTGTTAACAGCTCGAACGATGCCGTCGCCGGTCTGAAACTCAACCACAAGGTCTTTTACTGATAAAAGTGGTGTTGTCATAGCTACTTTCCTTTTAGCTTGGGATCAAGTGCATCTCTTAAGGCGTCACTTAAAATATTAAAGGCGAGAAGAATAAAAAACATAGCAAATGTGGCCCCTGCTAGCTGCCACCATACCCCACGAACTAATTCCAATTTGGCATCATCAATCATTGTGCCCCATGAAGGCTCACCTTGAACACCAAGTCCAAGATACGAAAGGATCACTTCAGATTTGATAGCTATTTGAAACTGGGCAGACGTATTGATAATAATGATATGACTTACGTTCGGTAAAATATGGCGAAATAATTTTCTAAGGTGACCGCCGCCAATTGCACTTGCTGCCTGGACGTATTCTCTCTCTTTGTGCTTCATAACCTCGCCTCGAATCAGACGACAAAGAGTCACCCAACTCGTGGCACCCAAAGCGATGTATACGGCCACAATTCCTTTACCCAAAATGAGAGTAATTGAAATCAAGAGCATAATATTGGGAACGGAAGAAAAAGTTGTGTAAAGCCATGTGACAAAATCATCAATCCATCCACCGAAATATCCGGCAAAAGCCCCCAGCAATACTCCTATTGGTATAGCGATAATTGAGGCAGCAACTCCCACTGACATGGCCACTTGTGTTCCGCGTATCACTTTTAATAAAACGCTTCTGCCAAAAATATCCGTGCCGAATAAATTTTCCAGTGATGGGGCAAGATTTGAAGCTCCTACTTCCTGTGACCAATTCGAAGCAACTAGACCAAAAGAAGAAAGGATTGCGATAATAAAATATGTTAGCACAATAAATAATGATGCAAGCGCTAGCCTGTCCTTAGATAATCTCAAAAAAGCATCTTTCCACAAAGAATTAGATTTCATCCAAACCTTATTATTTAAACTTAATACGAGGATCAGCAACCGTGTACAAAATATCGGAAATTAAACCGAAAATGATGTAGCCGACACTGGATATAATTGCCATGGCCTTCATAACTGGAAAATCTGAAGAATTTAAAGCATTCAACGTCATTCCACCTAGGCCAGGAATACTAAAAAAGTTTTCAAGCAAAAGTGCACCTAGAATTAAGGATGGAATCTGGATCACAACATAAGTAATGATCGGAATCATGGCATTTCTCAAAACATGATGAAGCAAAATTGTCATTTCTGAAAGCCCTTTTGAACGGGCCGTTCTGACATAGTCCTGATAAATCTCATCTAGGATAACGGTTCTAAAAAATCGAACGTCAGGTCCAATACTTAAGACAATCCAAATGATGGCAGGCAAGGCGATATAAGGAATAAAATTTGGAAATCCGTCTTCAAAACCGGATATCTCAAACCAGCCAAGTTTGTAAGCAAAAAACCATTGAAAGAAAAGTATGTAGGCCAACGCTGAAATACTCATCCCCGCAATACAAACAACGCGAACAAATAAATCGATGCCTTTACCGCGGTAATAAGCAACGAAGACTGAAATAAAAAGAGAGATCACTGTTGAGATGATGAAGGCCGGAACTGATAGGCAAAGTGAAGGATATGCACCTTGCCTAATCATTTTAGAAATTTCTTGTTTGGTCGCCCAAGAATGACCAAAATCAAAAGTGAATGCCGATTTCACGATATCTATATATTGCAAGAAGAGAGATTTATTTAAGCCCAATTGTTCTTTTAGTTCCGCCATCTGTCGAGCAGTCGCATGTCTTCCTAAAAGAACAGCCGTTGGGTCACCTGATACAACGTTAAACAAGACAAAAATAATGAGACTCACTCCCAACAGCACTGGGATCATATAAAGAAGCCTGCGGATTATGTACTTTGTCATTTATGCCTTTAGAACTTTTTACTCAACTCTTTTTTCACTTCCAAATCAACGCTTAGATATTGAAACTGTGTATGATTGAACTCCATGAACTTGTAGTTTTTAAGCCATGCTTGAGAGAGATAGAACTTGGTACGATGAAAACCGAAAACCCAAGGATTCTCCATTCCAATTGATTCGTTCATTTTTTCATACATAGTACTTCTCTCGGGCGAATCCTGAAGGATGGTGGCAGTTTTAAATAAATTATCAAAGATGGGATTACAGTAATTTGATCCATTGGATCCAGGAGAAGCATTCGGGCAATAGAGAAGACCCAGAAAGTTTTCAGCATCGGGATAATCTGCTCCCCATGCCATGGTATACATTTGATGCTGACGTTTCGTCACTTTGTTCACTAGTTCAGGCCAAGTATTCATTCCTACTTTTATCGTTACACCAATTTTCTCAAGATTTTTTGCAAAGTGCTCAATAATCTGACGTGCAACCGTTTCATTTCTAGTCTGAATAGTTATGGGAGGTAAACCTTTGCCTCCCGGGTAGCCGGCTTCAGCAAGAAGCTTCTTCGACTGTTCTAAATCAAATTTAACATAAGGATTTTTAAATTCCTTGCGGTACCCACCTAGTCCAGGAGGAATCACGCTTTGGGCTTCAATAGCTGAATTATTATAGAAAAGCTTATTGGCCTCTTCTCTATTCCAGGCGAGTGAGATGGCCTGACGAAGTTTTTTATTAGTTTTGAAAAGAGGATCATCATTATTAAATGCAAAGAATGTTGTATCTAGTTGAGCGTTTGCAAAAAGACGGATCCCTTTTGATTTTAAATCAGGGGCCAATTCTTTACCGCCAACAACGGCAGAATCAAAAAAGTCTTTGGGGATTTCAAATAGATCTGCTTTCGCTTTTTGGAAAGAAAGCCATTTTGGTTGAGCCTCAACAATAATATCAACGATAATTTTATCAACTAATGGAATTCTTTTTCCAGCATCAGCTAGCAAACCTAATTTGTCATCGCCTTCTTCACCTTCTGAAGGATAAAATTTTTCACGAAAAGTTGGGTTTTTTAAATAAACGATCCTGTTCGTTTGATCAAAGACGGGAAGAATAAATGGACCCGTTCCAACAGGGTGGTTAAGAAATTCTTTCCCAAAGTGCTCCACAGCTTCTTTCGCAACAATAGAAGTATAAGGCATCGCTAGTGCGTAGAGGAACTGGGGAAAAGGCTTCTTTAGCTTGATGGCCAAAGTGTGGTCATCAATTTTTTTAAGACCTTCAATTTCTTCAGAATAATTAGAAGATTCAATTGCAGCATTTTTATCTTTCCATTCATTTAATCCTGCAATCCGGTCATCCAGAACCCACCAACCTTTTGCTTGGAGTTTTGGATCGGCTAGACGCTTAAGTGAATAAAGAACATCATCAGACTTTAGCTCGCGACCCTTACCAGCTGGGAAGGCCGGGCTGTCGTGAAACTTAACACCTTTCTTAATTGTAAAAGTATAAGTAAGACCATCTTCACTTACTGTCGGAAGACTCTCAGCAAGATTTGGAATTAATTCATAAGGCCGCTTAAGCGGATGAAATTCAAACAATCCTTCGTAAACTTTTCCAGCTTCGTTTCCAGAATACATATCAGAAACTTGAATTGGATCAAAACTTGCGATTTTTTCTGGTGAAATGAGATTCAATTCTCTCTCGTCAAAATTTCTGTCTTTGGAGCAACCCCATGACAGCATTAAAATCCCAGAAAGTACCAAAACTAGAGGTTTCATAGCTTAAAGCTCCTAAAAAATGGATATCAATAATTGTATTCGTATCCTTTATATTATCACTATAAAAACAGTAAGCCCCTGACAAGAGGTGCTTTTTGTCACCATTTAGGTCAACTATTTAATTTTTACTTCCAGAATAGTTCTAAGGAGAGCAAAGTCAGCGCGGATGATGATTTGTTTTTAGATTGAAGATAGATATTACTTCTTCGAAAGATAGATTCAGTAAGATTCATCGCAGTAAACTCAATTTCAAAGTCTTTAGAAAGAGATCTTTTTAATGATAGCTGCTTAGAAGTGGCTTCAACCTGATAAATTGCCTCGCCTATCCGGCACTCTTTTTGTGAACAAGATAGCTCTAAACCCAATTTTTTATGCAAAATCAATCGCATGATGGTTCTAAGTTCCAAAAGAAAATCTTTACTCAAATGGGGGGATTGTTTTTGTGATTTTAGGTAATCACTGATGCCTTGTTGAATTCTGATCTCCAGTCCATCTGCCTTGTCCTCGTCTACACTTACTTTTTCTAGATTTCTAAGCATAAGGACTTCTTCGCCATGAAGGGGAATATTAGCGGCCAATATCCAGTCATTATTTTCTTTTAAGAGCGCATCGAAACCAAAAAGATACTGTTGCCGGTTGATACCAAGACGTCCCTTACCTTCACCGGTGCCTTGTAGATAAGAAACAAGGTCCTCAATTTTCTTTTCTTGAATATTTTGACTTTTAAAAAGTGAGCATGAGCTTACAGTTACAAATAGAATTAAAAGATATATGCGACTCAACATACCTTTTAGTCCATTTTTCCGGATGCAGGTAATCGGTCTGTTTCAAGTTGTTCAAGAGAAACCATAATTTCCTGACGCTCAGTTGTAAAACGCACATGCTTCAAAGCTGTTTCAAGATAAGATTTTGCTTTCTTAAAGTCTTTAAGTTCAGCATGAACAGTCGCCAAATGTTTTAAAATTTCAATATCATCAGGAACTTTAGATAGCGCAAATGTTAATTCAGCTTGAGCTTTTTTAATATCGCCTCTTTTAAAATAATACCAGCCCAAAGAATCCCTGATGTATCCGTCATCAGGACTAATTTTGAGTGCTGTTTGTATAAATTCAAAAGCACGGTCCATTTCATTTCCGCGTACTACCATAGAATATCCAAGAAAATTCCAAGCATGAGCATTCTTAGGCTCTTTCTCGATGATTCCCATTATTAAATTGGTAGATTCTTCAAATTTATGTTCTTTCTCATAGAGATTGGCCAGGTAGTATTTGTGCTGAGTGGAAAAGCTTTTCTCATCTTGAACCACCATCATTGCTTCCATCGCTTTTTTGTATTGTCCTGTACCTTCATAAAAACCAGATTTAACTACAGTAAACTCAACTCTTAGGTCTTTATGCTCTTCAATTTTTTTATTAACAAAACCAAGAAATTGCTTTTGCAACTTACTTTCTTCCTGAGAATCGAATTCTGCTTGCGCCAAAGTAGAAAGCATATTCGCCATTTGCACTGAACTATCAGTGTAAAGACCGCTACTTGAAGGGATTTGATTAAAATATTCAATCGACTCCTGGAACTCTTTCATCTCCTGATGAATTGCTCCCAAGTAATAGAGGATTTTATCTGATTCCGGAGCTGCGGCAAGAAGATCTTTAAATACTGAGATTGCTTCAGGGAATTTTTTGGCATCAGTGTAGAGAACGCCAAGCTTAACTTTTAAATTAAGATTATCAGGTTCAAGATCACTTAGCCTTTCAGCATAAGGGATCACTTCATGATATTTTTCTCTGGTAAAAAGAATCTGAACCATTCGGCTAAGGATCGGAGCGTCGCCAGGGGTCAAAGTTAAATGTTTCTCATATAACTTTATGGCAGCATCAAACTGTTCACGATCTTCATACATAAAGCCTAGTGCAGACACTGACTGGCTTAATTCAGGCTGCTTTTGATTCGATTTTTTAAAATAACTGATCGCTTGATCCAGCTTATTTTGATCAATGCTCATTTTACCCATGTAATAATCGTATATCCCGCTCTTCGGGTTGTTTTTAGCGCATTTGTTTAAATACTGATAAGCCTTGGTCATGTCCTTAGCAACAGCAAACGACTTACTTAGGAAAATACAAGCATCTTCATTTTTTGGATTAACCGCTAACAGATCTTTGTAAAGCGATCCAGCTTTATCTTCTTTATCTAGGCCAGTATAGACTCCGGCCAGAATCATTCCCACTTTCTCTTCTTTGCCTGACGAATAAAGCTTTTCGAGAACTAGTTGAGCTTCTTCAAGATTTCCAACGCGGATAAGACTAATGGCATATTTTTTCTGAACAAAGCCATCATCAGGTGCAAGATCTGAAACATATTTAAAAAGAACTGAGGCGGTAGCAAAATCGCCTTCGAGCAAAGACATGTTTGCCTTCAAAAATAGATCGCTCGAAAGATAATTCACAGATTGCGGATTATTTTTCGCCTGAATAACCATTTGCTCTAATCGTTGTGAAGCGATGATAAGTGCTTCTTTGTTTAGTTTATCCATCTGTTCAGAATCCAAATCAGCATAGGACTGCGGTTTGGATGAAAGAAATGAACAACTAGCAAAGAATTGTAGAAAAACGAGGGAAAGCGGAAAAAGCACTCTCATTGGCATCCTGCTCTGGGTAAGGGCCATTCAATTGGCCACTTTTTAGACTTTTCGGCATTTGCAGCTAGTTTTTGAGAAAATTGGACGTTTGGCGTAAAAATACACGATCTACAGATAAATCCCGTAACTTAATGCAATTACTATAATGACCTTAAAAAGAGGGGGGAAAAAATTACCCTCTTAAGGAAGAATTATTTTCCTTATGAATTATTTTTGACTGAACGAGTTGACTTGTTTGGCGGGTCTTAGTAAAACCACCCCGATTCGAAGTGTGTAGCCATTGCGCAAAAACAAAAGTTCTTTGTGTGGTGCCCACTTCTAAATGAAAACCATTAACTAATATACCTTTAAAATGATTTAAAAGGGTATAAACCACAAATAGGGGAATAACATGAAAGACGTACGTATCATCAAGCGTTACCAGAATCGCAAGCTCTACGACACTTTCCAAAGCTGCTATGTAACTCTTGAAGAGATCGCTCAGATTATCCGTGAAGGTCACGAAATCCAAGTTATCGATAATAAGTCTAAGAACGACATTAGCTATATGACTCAAATCCAGCTTCTTTTTGATCAAGAGAGAAAGTCTCTTAAGCCAGGTAACGTTAATCTTCTTAAGCGTGTTATCCGTTCTGAAGAAGGTACTCTTACTGGTTACATCCAAGGTCTTGAAAGCAAGTTAAACCTTACTTTCGAAGTTCCAGCTGCTGTTGAAGCGGTTATGCCGTTCATCACTACTAATTTGAATTCTTCTATGGAAAATTCAACTACTCTGAACTAATCTAAGGTCCATGAGTAACAAAAAATTTTCAGCTATACTCATGGCCCTTGTGGCCATGAGTTTTTTTAAGTCCTCTCTTTCTTTTGCCCAGTTCAACGCACCCAAACCGTTGAACATGAATACCTCGACCCAGATGCCAAGTTCCAAAATCAAAACTCCCGACACTAAAAAGCAATTAGTCGAAGACAAATCAGCTGGAGTTAATGAGCTTGATGAAGAGCCTAAAGAAGAGTCCTCTAATAATCAAAATTCGGCTGCCTCTCCTCGTAAACTACACCAGCACGGGCTAGGTATCGGTATCGGTGAAACTTTCCTATTAGGCAAATATTCAAAATATGGTGCAGATAAAATCACAGCGGATATTCTCTACTCGTACGCTGCAAGCTACTCCTTTGATCTTCTCGTGAATGCTCATATGTCTGAACATGAGGACAAAAATGAGCGTATGAAAGTGATGGGTCTAACGTCTTCAATCAAAGGGCGCTTTGTCGAATACGATAATTTCTCCCCCTACTTTCTTGGAGGTTTGGGCTTTTATGCTCCCCAAGCTAAGCGAGTTGTGACCGGAGACAATCAATGGTCTGACCGTAAAATCACGTTTGGCCTAAACTTTGGCGGTGGTGTTGATCTTAGATTAAATGAACATTACGTCGTTGGTATAATGGGACAAATGCATTGCCCTTTTACAATACAACAAGATGAAGGTCCCGACGTTCAAGGTTACTATTTTAAACTTCTCATCACAGGAATGTACCTTTTCTAATGACTACACAACCTCGCCGCCTATACATTTTCACTGGCAAAGGCGGCGTGGGAAAAACCACACTCAGCAAAGCTTTCGTACGCTACTTGGTTGAACATGATCATGAAGCTGTCTATCTAACGTTTAAAAACCAATCTCTAAGTGAAACACATAAAGATAGCAATTCTGAAACGACTGTTGATGGGATTAGAGAAATCTCGTTGGATCTTGAAGAGTCGGCCAGAACTTATATTGAAAGACGGTTGAGTTCAAAAATGATTGCCGGCTGGATTGTAAAAACGCCCTTCTTTCGGGCGTTAATCAATATGGTTCCGGGATTTAATTATCTTATATACCTTGGAAGAGTTCTAGAATATGGCAAAAATAACCCAAGAATGATTGTGGTGCTTGATGCTCCTGCCTCAGGACATGCACTTACGATGGTTGAATCGACCACAAACTTTCAGAATATTTTTGAATCAGGAATCATTTTTGACGACACGAGAAAAATGCTTTCCAGGTTGAATGATCCTGATTACACAAAAATTCATGTTGTGAGTCTACCTAGTCAAATGTCATGGCAGGAAGCTATTGAGCTCAAATCTGGTCTTAAAGAAAGAACTCCTGTTGACGTTCATATTACCGTTAATAACTGCCTCTACCCTCTGGTTGAACAAAATCTCAAAGATTTACCGTCTGGACTAAGAGAAAAGGCCCTAAACGAAAAAAGAATCATTGAAGAGCATCAATCAGAGATGCAATGCATCCTGCCGCACTCTCTGGGAATTAATTCTAAGACTGTAGAGTTAGATTTAGTAGGTTCTCTCTCAAAACTCATATAGAATTCCCAAGTGACCATTCTCACTAAATCATTCGAGATATTTTGTGGCACCGGCGGTGTTGGAAAGACCACCCTGGCCACTTCAAGGGCCTTAAGCCAGGCCAGTTCGGGACTCAGAGTCCTGCTTATAACTATTGACCCTGCAAAACGATTGAAAGATCTTCTCAAACTAACGGGTGACTCTGTAGGTGAGGTGACACCTGTCGAAGTGAGTAACATTAAGCTCGATGCGCTTCTTATGTCCCCAGAAAAGACTATTCAGAGGATGGCATTAAAATATCATACCCCTGATTTGGCATCTAATCGCATAGTGAAAATCTTATCCAGACCATACGGCGGTATGAATGAAATCCTTTCTCTGGTTGAAGTGCAAATGCAATTTGATTCGGGCAAGTACGATGTGATTGTTCTAGATACACCACCAGGTGCCCACTTCTTGGATTTCCTGGAGGGCATCGGAAAGATCCAATCTTTTTTTGATCAAAGTTTTGTTGAATTATTTACCTATCTTGGTTCTAAAACTGTTAACGCTGGAAAAAAATTTGGTTTTGGAATTATTAATCGCGTGATCTCTGGAGGACTCAGAAAACTTTTGGGTTATTTACAAAAAGTGACTGATGCCAAATTTATTGAAGATTTTATTATTGCGGTTCAGATTATTTACAAGTCAAAAGAAGCCTTCCTTAAAGGCTTAAGCCTCCAAGAGAGACTAAAATCAAAATCTGAATGTAACTGGTTTTTAGTGACTTCGGTTGAGCAAGGTAAAGCGCAGGAAGCACTCGAAATGAAACAGCATGCAAAAAGTTTTATGCATCAGGATCATTTCTTAGTCCTAAATAAATGTCTTGAACAAGAAATGAGTGATTGGAATCCAGTAGATGTAAAACTTCAGGCGATAAAAACATCCCTGGACAGTAGAGAAAAAGAACTAAAAATTATTCTTAAACAATCTTTTCCTGTCGTTCTAGAATTTCCAGAAATCATGAGCCTTGAGCCCATCGAGCACGTTATCAATTTAACTCATAAATGGAAAACCTATGTCATATAAAGTTTCAACTAAAGCTGAACTTGAGCAGTTTTTCTGCCATAACTGGAACGAAATTAATCAGTGGATTGATAAAGAGCAGTCAATGCTTACTCAACCGCTCACTTCAAGTGTTGATGTTAGGGAGAGCAAATCAAAATTTGCACCAGTTGATCACAACATGTATCCAGCTGGTTTCAATAATCTCTGCAGCAAAGACCTCCTGCACTGTGCAGACAGATTTAAAGAAGCTTTTAATCAGATTAATCCTAAGATAAAAAGAATTGGTCTGCTGCCAGAATCACACACAAAAAACAAATACTATCTGGATCATCTGCATAAGCTTAAATCAACGATTGAAATGGCAGGCACTGAGGTCATTTTTTTCTCACCGGACAAAGATCTTTTTAAAGAAACTAGCTCTACAACAATTGAACTTGAATCATTTTCAGGAAACTCTATTATTATTCACGAAGCGCAAGTGATGGATGGAATATTTCAAAGTATGAGTCCAGAAATCAAATTTAATTTTGATGCAATCGTTTTAAACAATGATCAATCTAATCCTCTGCCTGTTAAATGGAAGTCAATATCAACGCCCGTTTTACCTTCACCATTTGTAGGTTGGTACAAACGTCAAAAGAATCATCACTTCAAGTGGTATAGAACAACGGCCAATCAATTTGCAAAACATTTTGATATTAATCCTGACCTCATACAGGCCCAGTTTTCAACAGTTGAAAACGTTGACTATAGTACCAAAGAAGGACTGGATGAACTTGCAAATGAAGTCGATAAACTACTTGCGACTCTTCCTGCCGATTCACATGTTTTTGTAAAAGCATCACAAGGTACTTATGGAATGGGTATTTCGGTCGTTACTTCCGGTGAAGAAATTAAAACGATGAACCGTAAAGTTAGAAATAAAATGGATGTTGGAAAAAATAATCTAAAATTCACCTCTGTCCTGATACAGGAAGGGGTAGAAACAATTGTTAAATATGACGAAGCTCCAGCTGAAGTGACTATTTATCTTATAAATGGGAGAAGTTCTGGCGGGTTCATGAGAACAAATCCTCTTAAAGGAACTCAGTCCAACCTAAACTCTCAAGGAATGATTTATCAAAAGCTTTGTCTGTCAGATGTTAAACAAGATTGTGATCACAAAATGAAAGAAGCTGTCTATTCAGTTGTGGCAAGATTATCAACTTTGGCAGCTTCACACGAAATGAAAGAGTTAATGGAGTAAATAATGAAAAATATGAAATTTGAAACTAGAGTCATTCACGTTGGCGGGGAACCAGATCCAACAACTGGTGCGATCATGCCACCTATCTATCAAACATCTACCTATGTGCAGTCTTCCCCAGGAGAACACAAAGGATATGAATACACTCGGTCACACAACCCAACTCGTACACGCCTTGAGGAATGTCTTGCGTCACTCGAAAATGCAAAACATTGTTTTGTTACTGCAAGTGGATTATCGGCCTCTACATTAATTATGCATATGCTTCCGAAGGGATCAAAAATAATCTGCGGCGATGATGTATATGGCGGGACCTATCGTTTATTTGCAAAAGTATTTCCTGACATTCATGAATTTAAATTTGTGGATACAACCGACCTTAAAAATCTTGAGAAAGAGATTCAGGCATTTAAGCCGGCCCTTGTCTGGCTTGAAACTCCTACCAATCCTTTATTAAAGATTTCGGATATTGCCGCAGTCTCTGTTCTGGCGAAAAAAGCAAATGCCCTCGTGGTTGTAGATAATACATTTATGAGTCCATTTTTTCAAAATCCTCTAGATCAGGGTGCCGACATTGTTCTTCACTCCATGACAAAATTCATTAATGGTCACTCTGATGTCGTTGGGGGGGCCATGATGTTTAATTCAGATGAAATTCGCGAAAAAATATTCTTCTACCAAAATGCAATTGGACCTTGTCACTCACCTTTTGATAGTTGGCTAGTGTTAAGAGGAATCAAGACTTTAGCTATAAGAATGAAAGCGCATGAACAGAACGCATTCAAAATTTCAAACTTTTTAGAAAACCATCCCAAAGTTGAAAAAGTTGTTTATCCGGGGCTAAAATCTCACCCACAATACGAGCTTGCAAAGAAACAAATGAAAGGCTTTGGTGGAATGATTACTTTTTTCCTTAAAGGTGGGATCAATGAATCCCGTCGTTTTTTGGAAAATGTTAAGCTATTTGCTTTAGCAGAAAGTCTTGGTGGTGTTGAGAGCTTAGTAGATCATCCAGCAATTATGACCCACGCTTCAATCCCTAAGGCCGTAAGAGAACAACTAGGTATCCACGATAATCTCATTAGACTCTCCGTGGGTATTGAGGACAGCGATGATTTAATGGCTGATTTAGAGTACGCTTTTAGCAAGGTCTAAAAGATTGCTTTTGCTGGATCCTGATATCCCTCAGCTTTTGTCTGTTGGTCTGCTGGATTACCTTTTGTTTCTTCTGGAGCCGCAGGAGCAAGAGGAACAGCAGGAATCTCTTTTAATTTCTCAATAAAGATATCCTGAACCTCAGTGTACCGACTGAAAACAACAGAATCATTTAGGTATTTTTTTAGCAGCAGGTAACTACAATAAGTTCTTCCATGTGCAGAATTTAAATTATCTCGATCACCCTCGGCAAAAATAAGACCATCATCTTGAATAACATCCATCATTGTAAAATATTGAGAACAAAAGTCACTTGTATCACGAGAGTTATCTTTTTTCGTGCACTCTGCTTCTTTCTTTGCCACGTCAACGCCAGTCGCTGATGTCACTTTGATATGAACCGGCTCCCTACATACATCAACAATCCATTCTTTTGGCAGATATTTTTTGTGTGTAATGTGTATGATACAATTCTTCTTTTCAATAAAGAATTCCTGCTTTAATAAACCAAAGAGAGGTCCTTTTTGTACCATCTTCATCTTATAAGAAGAATCAAGGCAACTCTTTGAACTGAACCTCGTTTGAGCTGAGGCAGAACCAATAAGAAGAATGCTAATAATACTAAATTTGATGAATTGCATGTCTGTTTACCTCCATCATCACTACCGTTGCATCTTTACTTAGAAAATCTGTTTCTTTAACTAAGCTTAGTTGTAGAAAAATTTCCATCATAAGATCCGTTTGAGTTAGCTGATGATGATCCTTTAAAAATGAATATAACTCTTTTTTAATTCGACCTTCTCTCCAATTAAATATAAATCCTGGGGAGAATACAATGATTTTTTCTGCTTTTGATAGCTGGTAGGGTAAAGAAACAGTCGAGCCTTGCGAAGCACTAAGTCCGAGGTCTACTTTTCCCTTAAATTGGCTGTAAAACTCGGCTTGGCCCCAACCATAAAGCTTAAGCGTAAGCTGGGAGGTATCCATTTCAATAACAATGACCTCGGCTTCGGATTTTTTCTTCTTGGCGCTATTAATCGTCTGGATTTCCGTGCGTGCATCTAAAAGAAAGGCTTCTGGTTGAAAATCTTTTTGTTTATGAAGATTAAGTACGCCTATCAGAGAGCTTGAAATCAAATAAGACTGACTTGAGAGTAGTATCTGGTAAATCTTATTTCCAGTATGGTGAAGATCGTAAAACTCTCCGCCTCCACCATCACCTGAAGCGTATTTATTTAAAAAAGAAACGCCTTTAATCTCTTCACTTCTTTTAGGGATAAGTACTTCATGAATTTTTTTCGCCTTTAACATTTCAGACTCAGCACCTAGCAAGGCCTGATCCAATTCTTGGCTAAACTTTACAATGTGCTTCTGAAGATTCTTCTGCTCCTCTAATATATTCCATAAGAATTGTAGCTGATTTGAAAGCATAGTCCATTCAAGCTGTGGCATAGGAAGAGAGTACTCACCAATAATTTTAGTTAGGAATCCAGCTTGATCCTTAACCCAAGTTTGAGCCGTCAAATTTTTTTGTTCATGAAAAAAGATCACGCCAAGAAATGTATTTAAAACAATTTTAAATTTTTCTTGAAGATCGGGATTATTAAGAACAGTCTGAGTATCCACTAAAAGAACATCGGCCCTTCTATTCAATGGGAGGTCACAAAGCGACTCCAAAGTATAGGTTTGGTGACCCTCATAGAAATCAAAGATGCCAAATCCCTGATCTTCCAAATGCTTGCCTAAAAATGTACGTTCGTCTAATAGGACCATTTAAACACCTTTAATTCTCATCTTTTCAACAACTTAAGACATTATCTTCTATCCCCCTTATTTTACTGTTTATTTTTCTGCAAAACAACCGAAGAGAATTCATTGGGTGAATGCATTTATTGCTAATTCACTTTTACTGAGTTGGATGAACTTATGAAAAAAAATAATGTCTTTGAGCTTCCATCATTGAGCATTGCCCTCTCCTTGCTGGGCATGGCAGGCCAAGTTGAACAGCTTAAAAATGAAAATAAGAAGATTAGTGAACAAGCCGCTCGTACCATCCTAAAAGCCCTTGACGCAAAAGACAGCTATACTTTTGGCCATAGTATGAGAGTTGCCTATTTTTCATTGGTAACAGGAAACGAAGCTAAACTCTCAAAAGACGATATGTATGAGCTAGAGCTTTCGGCTATTTTTCATGATATCGGCAAAATTGGTACACCTGATATTGTTTTAAACAAACCCTCACGTCTCTCTGAGGATGAATTTCAGATAATGAAACAGCATCCTGAAAAAAGTTGGGAAATACTGCAAGATTACCCTGGATTTGAAAAAATTGCTGCAAATGCCAGATTTCATCATGAAAGATATGACGGAAAAGGTTATCCACTAGGCCTCAAGGGTGAAGAAATTCCGACAGCGGCAAGAATTATACTTATTGCTGACACATTTGATGCCATGACTTCATCAAGACCTTACCGCAAGGGCCTAGCTTATGATGTGGCATTTGATGAACTTATCCAGTTTTCAGGAACTCAATTCGACCAAAATCTCGTAAAACTCTTCATTGAGGGAATGAGAAAAGAAGCTCTTAAGGGCGAAGAAGAATTTTTTATTCCGTTAATGGACAGAAAATTCAATAAAAATGCTGCTTAATTTCCAGAGCAAAAACCTGTTTTAGCATTAGAAGAAACCACTCGGTTTTGCATGGATTCACAACCTTTCTTACTGGTATAGATGTTGAATGGATAACATTCAATTTTTTTCTTTTTGAAAGTCGTAGAAGAAAAATTGTCCTCACAAGATTTGTAACTCGGACCATCCACACATGCCCAATGTTTACCTGCGCAGTTATAAACTAATCCACGGCCCTTATATTCGTAATCAGGTGGACTTACATATTCCTTTTTAGCTTCTTTTGGTTTATCTTTTTTAACTTGTTTTTCAAGATCTTCCAAGATTTTATCGGTCATTGTGCTTTCGTCAGTGTCTGTGTCCTTGCCATCAACTGTATCAGTAGAAGTTGTTGTAGTGTCAGTTGTAGTGTCAGTTGTAGTATCAGTTGTAGTGTCGGTTGTAGTGTCACTCGTAGTCGGAGTATCTGTTTTAGTGTCAGTCGTAGTGTCAGTCGTAGTATCAGTTGTAGTGTCAGATGTAGTATCAGTTGTAGTATCAGTTGTAGTATCAGTTGTAGTGTCAGTTGTAGTATCAGTTGTAGTATCAGTTGTAGTATCAG
>CAMDQH010000032.1 GCA_945905815.1 Bacteriovorax stolpii
CCAAAGAGAAAAGATCTACTTCGCTTCACTACTTTGAGTTGTAATAAACACTATTTTTTAATGAGAAAATACTGCTCACCCATTTCATTCATATTGTATGCAGTCAGCTCTGCCAAAGGGCCGTATCCAAAATATAAATCACAACGAGCATTACCTCTAATGGCACCACCAGTATCTTGGCCAATAAAGAATCTAGAAAATGGAACTTTAACAACTTGACCATTCTCAGCAACATGACTTGCTTTTTGTGTTTTCACAAAATTAATTAAACCAGTCGTCTTATAAATTCTTGAATCCATTGCCAGTGATCGGTTTTCAGTCAAAGGTATGTTATCCAGACCAAAAGGTTCTTCAATAGATTCTTTAAAATAAACGTAAGAAGGACAAGAACCAAATACTTCTTCTTCTTTGTCCGGATTTTCTTGAAGAAATTTACGCTGATTTGGCACGGAAGCGTACTCAGCTTTCAGATATCCCTTCTGAACAAGATAATGATAAATCATTTTAAATGACTGTGTATTTTTCCCATCATAGCTAAGATATTTTTGCTCTTTAGTTCCATCTGCATTCTCGATATTGATTCTTCCCCCACCCTGAACGTGTAAGAGATAAAGATCAAAATATGAATCCTCTACCCAAAAGATCTCATATCCTTTACCGGCCAATGCGCCTTTGTAATCAATTTCAACCCGGCTAAAATTCTGAAGTTCAGGCTGTGTGGGCTTGCTGTAAATGGCATGATTAAAGCGCTCAGTTGGAACGCGAGACCCCGTAACATCAGGCGAATAATAAGAGGTATACTTGGTAGTAGGCTCATCAATAAGACCATTTTGAGATTTACCCTGAACCGGTTTATAGATGGCAAACTTCTCATTCAATTCAAGATTAAATTGATCTGAACAAACATTCTCAGGCTGAGTCTCCTGGCACTTTTTTGCAGCAGTAGTGAGTTCCTTCAGAAGAACTAGGGAGTCTCGCATCACTTTTCTTGGATATACTTTTGTGCCAAAACGTATGTCGCCTGCAAGCCCTTGGATATCGTATGAAGTGAGTTGACGCTCAATAGCTAAATCTAAATTGGCAAAATTCATGTCATCAGCGAAACTTAGTGATTGGTTTAATCGTACAGTTGGTGTGATTTCAACTGCAAAGACGGAAGCTGAAATTGTAAAAGCTAAAAGCCAAGATTTCACAGTGAACTCCTCATAAGAAATATAGTTTAGATTATGATTCGGTGAATAAGCCTGTCAAAGTTTATTCCCGAAACGGAAAGCATTTCACACCTTAGGATGTAATTCTGCCAAGACGGCCTGCAAAGATACGAAAAAACGAGGTCTTGGCATGGTATTTGTGCCTCAATTTTATTCCTATTCTGACTTCTGGGCCCTGGCTATAAATTTAACATTTTTACAACTACTTACGCCAGAGACCTGTAATGCCGTTTTAAACCATCTAACCAATGGCACAGGAGTTGAATCATCTGATGACCTAATTCGCTTTGGTAGAGATTCTCTCGCCATTTTCGAGAAAATGGAATTGATGGTGGTTTTCTTAAAGGCGAAGGCGGCTCAAGTCTTCTTTCTATGTTCTTTACAATAAAACACAATGATATAACTGGGTATATCAGCAATGCTTATCGCCGCAATAAACTTGAATATGTTTCTAAAGTTGATAATTTTCAAATCTGGCAACACTTTCAGTAGATTCAGAAGTTGCAGCGATTGGAAGCTATCATGTTGAAAATTATTCGGCCTAAAGTAGCTATGAAACAGCAATATTCTGTCAGGATCGTGCTTTAGTGAAAACACTCGCTAATGACTTACGAGTAACAATGTCGAACTCTACTCCGCTAGTTTTAGATCCGGATTCCAAGTAATAATATCAAATTCAATTCAACTGCATAATCAAACCCCAGCTTCTGATAAAAAACTTTGTTATCAGAAGTTGGGCCTGTCATAATATGCAGCCCACTCACATTTTGATCTTTAAGCTGACACAGTAATTTCTGAACCAACATCTTCCCCACTCCCTTTCCTCTGGCATCAACATGACAGTTTACATGTAGATGAGCAGGGTAAGTCTTAAAATGTTCTTCAAAGGCCGGCAAATGCGGTTGAATGGCATAAAGACTTGGGTCTTGAGTGCTGGGCATCCCCAAAACATAACCCAGCAGCTTGCCTTCTTGAACCGCCAGCCATGCATATTGAGAATAGTGACTTAAATAAAATCCCACATATTTCCAGAATAAAGCATCTTTTTCTTTCTGATCTTTGAATTCTTTTTTGGTGGAAGTTTCAAAAAAAATCTCTGACAACTGAGGCCTGAATTCTTCCGAAAAATTAACCATTACAACCGCTGACATATATTCCAAACTTGATACTTCGCCCTTAAGGGCGGATCAATGTGTTTCACGTCTTTGACTGCTTCAAAGCGGTAAAGATGAATCCAGTCGGGCAAAAATTGTTCAATCATATGCATCAAGGGCAAAGTTGGATACTTTTGAAGCAGTTGCTTCGTGGTAAAATACCAGTCAAAAAGGAATTCAAATTCAGCATTTTTAAGAACCGCTTCAAACTCTCCATGGAAAGATTCTGGTCTAATATGGATAAACTTTTTTGAAGTATGCGCCCAACGGGCAAGACGGGCACAAGTCTCAGAACCCACAGAAAAATATTTCTGCCAGGCCTCACAAGAAACCCCTATCCATTCTAAGGCGACAATCCAAGTCTCGTGTTTAGAAGGATCAGAAAGAACCCGCGAGAGCTCTTCCCATTTCATTTTCATAGAATCAAAAGTTAGAGGGAGCTTTAATTCTGGTTTAGTTTGCTGCCAATCCAAAAGTTTTTTCAGCATCGCAATGGGATGGCCAGATTTCTGCATCTCATTCCAAACATAAATCGAGCTAATCCCATCCAGTTCCATGGAATCCATTAACTGCTTCAGTTCGGCCGTAAAATGGAACTGCATTTTTTCAGCAAAACGTATGGCCCTTACAAATCGAACAGGATCTTTTGCAAATTCTGCCCCGGTGTGGTGAAGGAGTTTATTTCTTAAATGTATGATTCCATTTAACGGGTCTACAAACTCACAATCGGTTACTGAGCTGAATCTAATCCCCATCGCATTTATTGTAAAATCCCGTCTTAAAACAGCTTTTTCAAAGGGAAGTTTAAAATCATACTCCGCAGTGAAGTTTGAATGACTTTTAGAATCATTAAAAATCTCGATCCTCGGAGGAGAAAATTCAAACTGAATATTTTTATAATCGAGCCTAATCACTTCATAAGGTAAGTAAGTGACTTTGCCCATGCTTGAAAAAGCAACACCCAAATCTTTCCACTGGCCTTTATTAAATGCAATTGTCGAATGAGTGAGCTCCACATCCCAATCATGGCCAATTTCACCAGTCAGTAAAAAATCGCGCACAGTTCCTCCGACCAACGTCGGAGTAAAGCCATAAGATTTAATGGCGCCATAGACTTCGTGAAACGAAGCTGGGATTTTTGTTAAAAACTTTTTCTTATCAAAACTCAAATTATAATTCCTTCGCAACGAGCAAAAGAAACTTATACAGCTCTTTGATTTTGTAATTATCCGCTTCGTCAGCATGAAATGCGAACGAAACCTTGTTGTTAAAAACTTCGAATTCTTTTCCAACCGTTTTCACATTATCTCTCTTATACGAACGCTTCATCACGTGCGTAGGCACCACGGCCAGACCCAGTCCATCGTTTACTGCCTGAAGCATTTGCCCAAAAGAATTCACTACCAAACGTGGCTTAAGATTTCTCGGCACCACTGCAAACTTCTCTTTACACCAACGGTAAAAAGTCGGGTCATTGTTATCGTAGAAAATAATCGGGTGACTTAAAATTTCTTTCAAATCTGATTTCGCCGTAATTTTAAAACTCTCCGGAAAAACCAAAGTAGTATATTCAGAATGAAGTTCTTTTTTATCCGCAAACGCAGGCACCAGATGCTCAGGCATTATCAAACAATCAATTTCATGTTGTTCAAATTTCTTAATCAAAGCTTCTGGAAAATCCATGGATAGTTTTACTTCAAGCTCTGGATAGGCCGTAAGAAAATCCAGCATTCGGCTTGAGAGCCAGGTCTTTCCTAAACCATATAAAGAACCGACATGAATCTTGCCCTTGATCTCATGGTTTTCAAGATGTATTTGCTCAATGGTTTCTTCAATTCGTTTGAAATATTGTTTTGCGACTTTTGCTAAACGCATCCCATTGTCGGTCAGCCTTACTGACTTCCCTTGCCTGGTCACTATAGGAAATCCTACTTTCGACTCGAGGTTTTTGAGTGCCTGTGAAACTGCAGATTGAGTAACGTTTAGCTCTTCGGCAGCTTTGGAGATATTCTCGTTATGGGACAACGCAATAAGAACCTGTAGCTGGGATGATTCAATCATAGTTTTACCTTTTCTATATATTAGTAAAACTTATACATAAAAAAAAGGGCCAGGTTTAACCCTGGCCCTAATAAGTAAAAATCTTAAGATTTCTAATTAATCACGCTCAGCAAGTTTCTCTCTTCTTTCTGCCATTACTTTTTCCTGAACGAATAGAGGACATGCCTCATATTTCGCAAATTCCATAGAGTAACCAGCTTTACCAGCTGTACCAGAACGAAGAACAGTTGCGTAACCGAACATCTCAGACAAAGGAACGTGAGCGTTAATGATCGCGTCTCCAGAGTCAGTTGATTCAGAACCAAGAATTACACCACGACGAGAAGAAAGATCTCCGATAACAAAACCTTGGAAGTCTTGTGGAGTTTCAACTTCTACTTTCATGATTGGCTCAAGAAGAACTGGTTGAGCATCCTTGATCGCTTGTCTCATCGCCATACGTGCAGCAATACGGAACGCAAGATCGGACGAATCCACATCATGCGACTGACCGTCTTGAAGGTAAGCTTCAACGTTGATCACAGGGAACGCCGCAAGAGGTCCCTTGTTCATAACGTCCATGAAACCTTTTTCACAAGAAGGGATAAATTCGTTAGGAATTGATCCACCTTTAACTTCGTTTACCATACGGAAAACCTGGTCTTCGCGCTCTTTGCGGTCGTCAGCAAGAAATTTAATTTTTCCTGCAACTTTACCGAATTGACCCGAACCACCCGATTGTTTCTTATGTGTGTATTCGAACTTAGCTTCACCACGGATTGTTTCACGGTAGTTAACTTGAGGAGCACCAACATCAACTTCAGCTTTATATTCGCGCTTTAAACGTTCAACATAAATTTCAAGGTGAAGCTCGCCCATTCCAGAAATACGTGTTTCACCAGATTCTTCATCTGTGAAAAGGTGGAAAGTAGGATCTTCTTTAATAAAACGCTGAAGGCCTTTCGACATACGCGTTTGCATTTCTTTATCACGAGCTTTGATTGAAAGTTCAATAACCGGTATAGGCACGTGCATGCCTTCGCATGACAGATGCTCTACGTTCTGATCTTCCGCTACGAAAGTATCCCCTGAAGCACAGTCAACACCGATCATCGCGATGATATCACCAGCAGATGCAGAATCGATGTTTACACGGTCATTTGAGTTCATACGAACGATACGTCCAACACGAACACGCTTCTTAGTACGAGTATTGTAAAGAGTGTCACCTTTGTTCAAGGTCCCTTGATAAATACGGGTATAAGTTAACTGACCGAATTGTTCATCAGTAATTTTGAACGCCATACAAACAAGCGGCTTGTCCATATCCGGCTCAAGATCAATTTTTGCATTAATTTTTGAATCAATTGCCTTAGGTTTCTCAGATGAAACTGGAGAAGGTAAATATCTCGCAACAGCGTTAAGAAGAAGTTGAACACCTTTGTTCTTGAATGCAGAACCAAGGAATACAGGAGTGAACTTAAGTAAGTTAACGCCTTTTCTAACTGTACGGTGAATCGTTTCTTCAGTGATTTCTTTCCCTTCAAGGATATCTTCCATCATCTGATCATCGAAAGCTGAAATGACATCCAACATTTCGTCACGAGCTTTTTGAGATTGATCAAGTAATTCAGCAGGAATGGCTTCTTCACGAACGTTTTCACCATTTTCGCCGTCAAACCAATAAGCTTTCATCACGATAAGATCGATAATCCCTTTGAAGTTTTCTTCTGCACCAATAGGAATTTGCATAAGAACAGCATTGTGATTCAATTTTTCACGAAGAGCTTTTACTCCGTTATAAGGGTTTGCACCCATACGATCCATTTTGTTTAGGAAAGCTAAACGAGGAACGCGGTAACGCTTCATTTGTCTATCAACTGTAATTGACTGAGACTGAACCCCAGCAACTGAACAGATAACTAAAATTGCACCATCAAGAACTCGCAAAGAACGCTCAACTTCAACTGTAAAGTCCACGTGTCCCGGAGTGTCAATCAAGTTAACTTTGATCGATTTCCCATCACCTTCAGCGAAAGTGATACCTTTACGGTCAACGCCTTCCCATTCAACAGTTGTAGCTGCTGAAGTAATAGTAATACCCTTTTCACGCTCAAGTTCCATGTGATCCATGGTGGCACCTGATCCGCCGCCTTTAACTTCTTCGATTTTGTGAATTTTGTCGCAGTAGAACAAAATACGTTCTGACAGCGTTGTTTTTCCAGAGTCAATGTGGGCAGAAATCCCAATGTTTCTGGTTTTAGGTAAGGCTTTCTCAATCATCTGCAACTCCAAAATGTGGTTGAAGGTTCGTTATTAATGGTAAATTTAGGCTGCATCATAAAGGAACCCCCTAAGTTTCGTCAATTTTTTTCCCTCCAAAATAGACTGTTTTTGCTTGTTGCCAAAAGACGAATTTTCGACGAAATAATTACTTATGAATGGAAAGAAGGATTTAGATAAATCAACACTCTACGAAGCGGTCAAAACGATTGTAGAGCATCCAGCTAAGCATCTCCACCTTGACCAGCAAAAGCTGTTTACTCTCTTCAGTATCGCATTTCAGTACATTTTATTCCGCTCTACCAAGCATCCTGGACATTACATTATTCGTATCGAAGACCCGTCCCTTGCCGAAAAATTGGCCCGCAAGGCCAAAGATGAAACGACCCGCAAGTTTATTGGCCGTCTGATGGTTCCTCGTCGCCTTGTTTATGGCAGCTCCACATTCCATTTAGACTACTTTCCTCTTCAGACTTGGGGAATGACCAAAGATATTCCGAAAGAAAAAATTCAAGGCGCTATTATTGTTAAAAATACCTCTCACAATCCTTTGATTGATGAGACTGATTTTCGACATGTGAGTGATGATGATCAGGCCATTAACTTATTTGGGAAACATTATTACCTAAACACATTAATGGATATTGCCCCTCGAACAATTACGATCGCTTTTAATGAAGAATTCGAAGGGACGGAAACAGTTGAGTTCGCTTTTATTGAAGAAAGTTCTGAGAGAACCATCGATGGAGTAAGAATTTCTGAAAATATTCAGTTTGAAGAGGATTAAACTTTTTTGCCTGCAATATATTCTGTTTCAGTCAAATTGCCTGCTCGGTCCCAATCTTTCCAAAGACCATGTTTAAAATCATCTTTGAAACGACCTTGAGCTTTAATACTGCCATTTCCAAAGTAAAAAACCCAAACATCCGTTTTTAGACCGTCTTCATAGTCGCCTTTGGCCATTAGTTTCCCAGAGTCATAAAAATGCTTCCAATCATTGGTACGTTTACCTTTTAAGATAAACCCTTCCGCGGCCAGAATTGCGGATTCAAAATAAATCTCGGCTTTTCCGTCTTTATACACTTTTGGATGAAAAATATCCTGCGATGGTAGTTGCCACAGGAAGCCCTGAATCAGCTCCTGTTTCTGGAGTTTACGAACCAATTTCAAAATAAAGTATTTTGCCCCTTCTTTCTCACTAGATGTAACTTCATTGAGGTACGACAGTTCATCTTTGAATTTAGAGATGTATTTTGGGATTGAGGCTTCCATGACTTTTATTTGTTCCTGAGATGCACCAAAAAAACATTTGGCCAAGACACCAATTATTTGATCTTGAGTCTTAATCACAGAATCAATTTCATCACTAGGAAGATTGAGAAAATCATCAAAAGTGCGGACATTCTTCATAACATACGTCATGAAGACTGGGTCCTCTAGAATCCCCGTAATCAGAATCTGTTGGCGACTAGTATTTCCACTCGTCTCCATATTCAGAACAAACTCTTTAAAGCCTTCAAACTTCCGTTTTTTTATGCGCTCGAGTATACCCATGGCATTTAATTATAGGCGAATCTAGAAAAGTCGCAATATGCCGACTTGTTCTGAATTGATACTGAACGTAAAATATCAAGATGAGACTTATTAGCTTAAGTGTTTTGCTCTTCTTTTCTTTTAGTGCCTGGTGCTCATTCTCCTACGAGGAGACTGCAAATAAATTAGGCCTCTCAATTGTATCAATTGGCAAACCTTGGACTTTCACCGGCGTAAACCGGTTCTATACAGACCCCGGATTTAAACGCGCGATGATGGTCATGGAAAACGTTACAGGCGTTAAAAAGGACCTACAGATTACTGAATTTGATAAGTACACTTTAGTCGAATATCCTGTGTCAAAAACGACATATAATTCCATTGCTATAATAAATGTATCCAAGAATCAGCTCCAAACCTTCATATTTCCTAACTCACTGAATATGGAAAAAAGGCTTGAGAGCTTTATTCAGTTCTTTATTCCCAGGGCCCATGCAAGTGAGCAGTGCGAAATGACCAGTCTGAATCCTTCACAAGGCTCCAGCTTAGATGGGGTTATGGATTATTTTTCGACGGGCTATTTTCAAATTGCCTCTAGCTGTATTACTGGAATTTTAGAGGGTATTTGGGATTCCACTGGTGGGCTTGTAACTTCAGCATGGGCCGGCCTTAAAAGTTTAGTCAATGATCCAAAAAAGTTCTGGGACGATAAAGTTGATCAATTCTATAAATTGAAATCCTTTCTTTCGGATTTTGAAGTCAATATGCAAAAGATGTTTGCTTCCTTTAAAAAACTTCCTGATGAAACGAAAGCCCAAATGCTCTGCTCGTTTATTGGAAGTATTGGCACAGATATTATCATCACTGTGCTCACTGCCGGTGCAGGGTCGGCCAAGCTTGCACTCAGTCTTAAAAGCTACATCAGTAAATTTGTAAAAATTGAAGGTCTTATGAGTAAACTAAGTAAACTTGGCAGACTGAGTGAACTCCCAGCTAAATTTTTTGATAAACTATCCAAGGGTCTCATTTCTGAAAAAAGATTAAGCTCTATTCAAAGTCTTACACACCATGAGTTTGATGATTTAGCGATGCAACTTGTGAAGTGCTCACTATGAAACAACTATTAATCCTCTTCGCCTTATTCCCCATAACTAGCTTTGCCCTTAACTGTGAGAAAGCAGAAAAAATGGGCGAGTTTCTCAATATGAATGGCAAATCGTTTATGGAGGCCAGTAAAAATCATAAACTCTCAGGGCATGCTGGAGAATTAAGTCTCAGTGCTCAAGACGTAAATCAAGCACGAAAAATGGCCTATAAATTTCCTGCCCTAGAGGATCTGGGCTTTCCACCAATTAATAAAACATGGGAACCATTTATAGTAACAATGGACAAGTCCTCCTTAAAGGGCATGAGAAGTGGCTGGAAATATAAAAATGCGAACGGTGACATCGCTATCATCAGACTAGACTATGACCCTATCAAGGGTGGACATTACAACATCGAAGTGATGAAAAAAAACCCGAAGGGCAAAGAATCTTATAAACTTGCGATCGAATTTGACTGCAATGGAAAACCCTGTTCATCAGATCAAGTTGTTAAGCTCGCCAAGGGCATGAACTAAGTTCCCGTAAAGTCTACTTTAACTTGGAAATAATGAACGAAATTTTCGTAATTATAGAAGTAAGCTGGGACTCAGAAGATATAAAGGGCAGAGAAATTCTTAAACCATTTTTAGCTTCTTCTTTAAATCCTAAATGATTCATAATTATACTCGCCTTTGCAGCACCACTGCTACAAGCAGATCCCGCCGAAATCTGAAGACCATTCAGATCAAAAAGTGCCAGCGTGATATCTGAAGAATGCTTATTAAAATAAAAATAAATAGTATTAGAGTTTCGAATTTTCCCAACTTTAGAAATAATCCCGCCAATCCCCTTTAGTTCTTTTAGTAGCGTTTTTTCTAACGTTTCTCGCAAATGGTAATTTTGATCCATATCAATTGATTTCAAATCTTGCAAGGCCAAGTCGATACTCTTAATCCCTTGAGGATTTTCTGTCCCCGAACGTAACCCATTCTGCTGCCCCCCTCCGGAAATGAGCGGATAGAATGAAATATTCTTATTATAGAAACTAAATCCAATTCCTTTGAGTGCACCAAACTTATGGGCCGAGAAAGAAAATATATCTCCCACCTCAAGCATCTTCCAATCACGGATTTTGCCAGGGGCCTGAACTGCGTCAACATGAATATACAAATCAGGTATCGATTTTAATATTTTCAAATCACTCAGAGGATTAATAATGCCGGTTTCGTTATGAACCCACAGGTGGTGATAAAGAATAATCAATTCGGGATTATTGTCTTTTTTATCCTGAAGCACTTGCAAATTCTTATCATGATCATATTCAAGGTTTTGATCGATTAGGAGTTCCAGACATTTTACATGGGGCCCAAGGTAACGCTCACCTAATGATGTGGCAGCAGGGTGGTCAGTTTTGGCATAACAAATTAAAAGCTCTTTACCAGTTAATCTGGCCCATTCACTAAAAGAGTGAGCAAAGGTTATCATCCCTTCGGTAGCTCCTGAATGGAAAAATAACTGGGTGTCTTTTTCGTTTTTACCGAAGACCGAATAGATCTGGGCACGAGATTCATTAATGAGTTTACGAGAAGCTTTTCCGGATGAGTGCTGACTAGAAGGATTAGCAAAAAGCACTTCGCCGCTTTTCAACCAGTCTGAGACTGATCGAGAAAGCGGCGAAGTTGCATTAAAATCGAGATAAAGTCGTTCTTGATCCACTCTTATTGGTTAATTTCACCAACGTTAGAGCGAATAGAAGAAGCGTTATTTGCAGATTCATTGAACGCTTCTGTACCTTTTGTCTTACGAGCAAGGTCACCAAGGCTAGTAGTCGCGAGGTAATCCATCATGATCGTACCGAGGTTTTCGAAGTAGTTCTTAGTAAGATTGAACTCTTTAGTATCAACAACAGCGTTGATGTCATTACCAGCTTCGTCTTTCATAATTTCAATACCAGATGAAGGTACTGCAATAATGTCGCGAGCAGGGTTAATGTTCTCTCCAACACAGTCTAATACGTCTTTAACTGTGATTTCATCCATAGAACGAGCGAGGACATAGCCTCCACCTGGACCACGAACTGATTTAACTACTTTGCCTGTACGAAGCTTTCTGAAAAGCTGCTCTAGGTAATGTAGAGAGATTGATTGTCTTGTAGAGATTTCTTGAAGTCTTACTGGATTTCCACTTGAGTGAAAAGTAAGGTCAAGCATAGCTCTGACTGCGTAACGGCCTTTAGATGTAAGTCTCATTTGTCTTCCTCCATAAATCCAAGTTGGTAATTATTTAATCGGGTTCCGAAACCATCCTTGTCACCCGAAAGACTATTTCCCTTCTGAATGCCGCTCACTGCAAATCAGACTAGAAATATCTCCTAAATAGTATGACCTTTTCTAAATTCTCACGTCAATGATTTAATATTGATGTTTATATTTTATTTGCGAGGGGCAAACAGGAAGGAGCCCAATCTTTTTAATTTCAGGCAGTTAGATCGCCAAGAAAAGCCCTTATTCCTAGATTGTCTCTCGGCAAAAAATTCCGACGAACTTAGTTAGTCATCATGTAAGGTGTAGAAAGAAAAATCTCTGGTCGCTTCTTCTTCCATATCAGAGGCCTTTGGATTGACCTTAATTTCTAATAAATATGGCGTCCAGTTCTCTGGTAATTCTCTTAATACCCTGGCCGCAAACTTCATTCCCCACTCAATAAAAAAGAATTGTTTGTCATCAATATACAAAGGGATTTCCAACTGAAGAACATCCTCGTTTTTTTCTAACCGATAAAAGTCAGCATGAACAATATTTCTATTTTCAGATATGATCGAATAAGTCGGGCTTAGAATTTCTTTATCACCTACAAAAATTTGCGTAAAAGTTGTCTTACCTGCTCCCAAATCTCCCTCGAGAATAATCAATGCTGGAACTTTTGCGAGATCCTTTAATTCATATACAATATAAGGAAGATCAGATTTAAAAACTTTTTTCCATTCGCGAATTAATTTCTTATTCATACTTTAAACCTCAGATTTTAATAATTCATCTAAGGATTTGAAGCCTTCAGGAAAAGCATCTATCAGGCTTGTAGCAGTCATTGGCCGTACACCTAGTTTTTCAGCGGCAGCTTGACCGGCCCATGTATGAACCATGACTCCCATAAGAATCGTGCGATTTAAATTTTCGTAGATATTATAAAGAGAATCACGCTTTTTTAGATTCGCCTCTTGCCCAATAAGGCCACCCAAAATTCCTGCGAGTACATCACCGACTCCACCAGTTGCCATCCCGTCATTGGGAGCGTAGTTGAAATAGGTCTTGCCATTGGTGAATCCCAGATAGGTACAAGGCCCTTTCAGAATTACGGTACAGTTAATGCGCTCAATGACCTCTCTTAAATAATGAAAAGGCTCTTTTTTGACATCATCCATAGAAATTCCAGTGAAATGACTAAACTCTCCAAAATGGGGCGTCATAAGAGTCGGTGCATTTCTCAATTTAAAAACATCGGCGTCAGACTTCAAGGAAAGTACATTAATAGCGTCTGCATCAAGTACAACTGGTCCTGAAAAGTTATTGAGAATTTCTAGAACTAACATACGAGCACGATTTGATCGACCCATTCCAGGCCCAATTATAATTGCGTCGTATTTTTCCAGATCCATAATCAACCTTCCCCACTTGGCCTGGTCGAGTGGAATGTAGCCAGTCATTACTTCCGGAATCAAACGCGAAATAAACTCCTGATACTGAGGCTCCCATGTTGCAGCAGTCACTAGACCTGCGCCGACTTTAATTGCAGCAGTTGAGGCCATGACTAATGCCCCAGTGAGCCCATGAGATCCACCAATAACAAGTGTATGACCAAATAATTTTTTATCGCCAAACTTGTTCCGAGCTTTGGGCAGTTCAAATTTGATATTTTTATCAATCAGAAATTTATCTCCCCCCTTATCCATTATTGGTTTAGGAAGTCCGGCCGAAATAATTTCAACTTCGCCCACCAGTTTTGCACCATCAGCTTGGTAATAACCAAGTTTTGGTAAAGATACAGCGAGTGTTAGGTCGGCCTGAATGGCATTACCTTGAATAAAACCGGTATCGCCTTCAACCCCCGTTGGAATATCTAGTGATATAGTGAAGGCTTTTTCTTGATTTATAAAATGAATAACGTCATAGATAAACTGTGAAAGAGGAAGTCTTACTCCTGTACCGAATATGGCATCAACAATGATTTTCGGTGAGGAATTATGCTGAAAATAAGCTTCGAGTTCATTTACATCGTCGATATAGGCAATTCGCACACCGTAGGATTCAGAAATTTTTAGTTGTTCCTTAACTTCCTGGGAAGAATCATTTTTATCAAAAAGTAAAAAGGCTTGAGATTCATGGCCCATACTGGCCAAGTGTCTGGCAATAGCAAGACCAGTTCCACCATTGTTACCTTTTCCAATTAAAAAGATGAGTTCCCCAGCACTAATGTCTGGGCCCAATTTCTCCGTAATCGCTTTAGCAGCTCTGAGGGCAACGTTTTCGATAATGAGTTTTTCAGGAAAATGAAACCCTTTCTGAGCTTCAGATTCTAATTCTTTCATTTCTTTTTGTGTAACAATTCTCATCTTAAGCCTCGAGGGGATATTTTTTCATGAGGGTTAGCATTTCTTTAATAACGTGACCAAGGCCAAGAAATAGGGCCTCGCCCATAATCCAATGGCCAATGTTATATTCTTCGAACTGTTTTTCAGCGAGAAGAGGTTCAAGTGATTCAAAGGTCAATCCATGTCCAGCATGATAACCCCATCCTTGAGCTTTAATTATCGAGCGTCCTTCACGGTACATTTTGAAATGATTCGAAAGATCTTTTTTGTTCAAAAAATCTTTAGCGTATTCACCAGTATGAATTTCAACGGCATCAGCTCTTACTGTTAAGCACTTGCTTAGGACTTGCGGTGTGGCCTCAACAAAAAGTGAAATTTTTGTAGCGGGTGACATCTTTTTAATCGTCTCACATGCAGCTTTTACGCGGGCGTAGTTTATCGGGTCAAGCACATCCAGTCCACCTTCAGTCGTACGCTCGGCCCTTTTTTCAGGAACAAGACAAACCCATTCCGGCTTTTCCAAAATAGCAATTTGGACCATTTCATCAGAACAGCCCATTTCTAGATTTAAAGGTAATTTGAACTTACGACACATATTGTGCGTCTCTGGAACATCTCTATCTTGAATATGCCGACGGTCTTCCCTTAAATGAATGGTAATCTGATGGGCGCCAGTCGCAAGAGAAACCTCAGCAGCGCGAGTCACTTCAGGGTAAAACTCCCCTCTTTGTTGTCTGAGAGTCGCAACGTGATCAATATTTACACCCAAACGAGGATATTTCATTTTAACCTAATGCTTTAGTTACAACATGAGCAAGCTCTGAACATAATTTTTCCACAAGTTTAATATCTCTGCCCTCAACCATCACACGTGCCAAGGCCTCAGTTCCAGAATAACGAAGGAGTATACGTCCCTCTTTACCAAGCTTGTCTTCAGCATCTTTCATGGCTTTTTTGATTTCAGGCTTATCTTCAAAGGGAACTCTTTTCTTAACTAAAACGTTTTCCATTTTTTGTGGAAACATTTCTATATTAGTTAAATCTGCAAGCTCCATGTCATAGAATTTTATACTTTCAATAACTTTTAAAGCTGCAAGGATTCCATCACCAGTTGTAGAATATTTTTTAAAAACCAAATGTCCAGAAGGCTCACCGCCAAAAAGGGCCCCTGTTTGTCTCATGTGTTCAACAATGTATCTGTCACCTACTTGCGTGCGGGTAAATTTGAGACCTTGCTGATGCAAATAATATTCGAGACCAAAATTACTCATCACTGTTCCAACCACTTCATTTGTTGGACCAATTTCATGATTATCTTTTAAAAATTTACCGCAAAGGCCAATTAGCTTGTCTCCGTGAATAACATTTCCATTTCCATCAACAATTGTAAGCCTATCTCCATCCCCATCAAGACAAACACCAAGATCTGCACGATATTTTTTTACAGTCTCAGCACAAAGCTGGGGGTGAAGAGCACCACAACCCATATTAATATTAGTACCATTCGGATTGTTACCAAGGGAAATAACTTCTGCACCCAATTCTTCAAATACCATTGGAGCGAGCTTATAACCTGCCCCATTGGCGCCATCAACAACCACTCTTAATCCTTCAAGAGAATACTGAGGAGAAAGCGCTGCTTTTGTATGAACAATATAGCGACCGATTACTTCATCTAAGCGTTTAGCATTTCCTAATTGATCACCGGTTCTAACTTGAATCAATGATGGATCAAGAAGCATTCTTTCAAGTTCCAACTCAATTTCATCGGGCAATTTATGGCCAGTGCGATCAAAGATCTTAATACCATTATCTTCGAATGAATTGTGTGAAGCCGAAATCATAACACCAGCATCAGCTCGCATACTTTGTGTTACGAAGGCAACACCCGGGGTTGGTAAAGGCCCAGTTAAAATAGCACGACCACCCTGGGAACAAACCCCAGCAGAAAAAGCTTGTTCTAACATATAACAAGACAAACGCGTGTCTTTACCAATTATGATCAGTGGCTTTTTTGAAAAATTTTGTTGAAAATAACTGGTAACTGCTCGCCCAAGAACAAAAGCAACTTCGCCGGTCATAGGATAAACATTTGCTTTACCTCTAATACCATCAGTTCCAAAAAACTTTCGACCAGACATAAAAACTCACTTTAAGAATGAAAATATAGTTGATTCTATCATAGCAGTTTATTGAATATTAACAATAATGGTCTTAGGATAGATTTCTAAAAGATGTATACTCGGTGGCAGAACCACTTTAAGTGGAATTTCAATTTTACCTCTAGCATCTTGAGGCACATCGGCCCAAACTTGAATAGTGGATGATACATTTGCTCGGTTTTTCATTACTTTTTCGGGTACCAACAGCTTCAGGGTAACAGTTTTTGTGTTGCTCTCAATTTTCTTGGTATGCGTAAGAAATTTAATTGGAAGATTTTTAAGTGTAAGATTGGAGCTAGCAGCTTTTAATTGATAATTGAAAGTTACATTTCTGCCGGAAGTGAGGGACAACCTCTCATCCGTAAGAGCAATTTCTACAGGAACACTGTTAAGACCCGCTAGTGTTTCAAGATCAATCGGCCGAGTTGGCAATTCTTTAAGCTCAGCAATAACTGAACGCGGTCCATAAACTTCAATCTCGCTAGGACTAAGCTCTGTCTTAACCAATGAAAGTTTATCAGGAAGGCTACCAGAAAATTGTAATTTAACTGGGACAATTTTAGATGCTTTGCGCTCAAGTCTAATAGAAATCCTGCGTGGAAGTACTTTTTCTACAACCATACCAAATGGCAGATTAAGTTGTGCTGGGTTAATATCAACGTAAAAAGCTAATTCGCGTTTAGCATTGACACGATTTAAGTCTATCACCAAGCGATCTTCTCGCTCAGATACGGTGCGCACAAACGCCCTTGGTCCTTCAATCATGAAAGTAACATCTAAATGTGGCTTTTGAGCAAAAATCATATCTTCTGGCAAAATATATTCTAGTGTGACAGTTTTCTCAAAACGTATTTTCTCTGAATTTAAGACATAGGCCCATAGAAAAAGCGAAATAAAAACAGAAAGAAATTTTAAAGAATGCTTCTTCATCCGGTTTCGCATTTTCATATCGTCTTACCTGCAACTTCCGATGATGAGATACGGTCAATTTCAAGTAAAAACTTACGAAGAAACTTTCTCAAATATTCTTCGCTCTCCATATAATGAAAAATTCCGTCATAACAAATATTAATCCGACCAGTTTCTTCAGAAACAGTCACAACTACGGCATCTGAAATTTCTGTTATTCCAAGTGCTGCCCGGTGACGTGTCCCGTAATGCCTGTCAATTTCCACATTTTTTGAAAGTGGTAAAAAACATCCTGCAGCTTGAATGGATCCATTATAAATAATAATAGCACCATCGTGAAGAGGTGACTTCGTCTGAAACATTGAATAAATAATGTCTGAATGAATTCGGCAATCTAGACGGGTGCCACTTGTTGAATAATTGAGTAGTCCTTGGTTTTTTTCAAAAACAATTAGTGCTCCTGTTCTTTCACGAGAGAGAGCTGAACATGCAGCGACCACTTCTTCAATTTGTTGATCAAATTTTGAGCGACCATTTCTGCCAATAAATTTGGTGCTTGTGATGGAAACGAGTGCACTTCGAATTTGATCCTGGAAAAGAACAATCAAAATAATAAACAGGTAATCAAAAAAGTTTTGCAAGATCCAGCTAAGTGAATAGAGTTCGTTGTATTGCGAAAACCACCAAAGGATCGCCAAAGCAACGATACCAAAAAGCATTTGGTAAGCACGAGTTCCCTGAACAATAATTAAAAAACGATACATAATGATAGCGACAACTAGAATATCCAGAAGATCAATAAATCTAAAATTGGTGAGAAGAATCCCCAATTGCTGCAAAAAAACCTCGATTTAATGGGCTTATCGGATGACAAAGGCGAATTAGTAGTTCTAAATTCAAAGATTTGAGAGAATCGTTTATATTTTTTAGACAAAAAAAAGGCCCGCTTGTGCGGGCCTCGAATTTAAGCTGCTTTTTTCTCTTCTACTGGTTTTGGTAGGTTCTTTAATGCCTCAATAATTTCATCTGACATAAGCATCTTCTTACGAAGTGCTTCACGTGAAATCCCCATCGTATCAGCAGCACGGGATTTGTTACCCTTATGACGCTTAATCTCAGCAAGAATCATTTCTCTTTCGACTAAGGCAACACGATCTTTAAGCGGAATACTTGTATCATCAGCATGAGGTATATTTTCCAACATGCAGGAACCATTTTTAGTGATATCAATAATGGGAGTCGACTTAGTTCCAAGATCAGAAATGATATGGGCTTTAGGATTATAAAGCACAGCTTTTTCAACTGCTTTCTCAAGTTCAACAACATTTCCTGGCCAGCTATAGGTCATTAACTGTTCTTTTACTTCATCAGAAAAGTCTTTTAATAGAAGGCCTTGTTTACGACATTCTCTTTTCAGAAAATAGCTCAATAGGTCATCAATATCCTGTGATCGCTTTCTTAAAGGCTCAATATGAATTTCAGACGAACACATAAAATCATATAAATCGGGATTAAAAGTTCCCGATTCTTCAATCATCTGCTTAAGGTTACGCGATGTCGTAAAGATAACTCTGACATCCAGAGAAATATGGGAACCAGGAATTCGTCTTTCTGATAGGACCTTTAATAATTTCATCTGAAGAGGAAGTGACATAAATCCAACTTCATCAATTACCAATGTCCCACCAATGCAATCTTCAAGCTTACTTTTACTTCCCTCAAAACCAAATAATTCATTTTGAAGAGTTTGCTCATCAACACCTTTGCTTGAGATTACAACAAAAGGAGCTAAGCCTCTCTTCCCTTCATTATGAACGATATGGCAGAATAGTTTTTTACCAACGCCGTTTTCACCAATTACCATTAGTGGCGAATCAATATCTTTTAGGCGAACCACTGCTTTTCTAATTTCAGAAGTCTGTGAAGATCTACCAATCCAAGCAAACTCCCGGTCATACGGTGAGGAAAATCTTCTGATAAGAGATTTTTCAGACATTGGATTATAGTGATGAAAGACTGACGAAAGAATGAGTCCTAAGACTTTCATTGTTTTTTCATCATCAACAGTAAAACGATCTTCATTTCTTTTATTTAGAATCTCAATAACGCCAATAATCTTGTCTTCACGATTGGTAATCGGACTACAGATGATTGAACGGGTATCATATCCAGTCATTTTATCCATTTCTTCAGAGAAACGGACTTTATCAGTCTTACAATCAATATTAAGTGATACACCGGTAGTAAAAACTGACCCCGCGATACCTTTACGATAGTCAAATTTTAGAAGTTCTTTATCAATTCCAAGAGCTGCAACAGCTTCAAGTTCGTTAGTTTCTGTATTTATCAAAAAGATCGATGCACGCTGACCATTAAGGATTCGTATAATTTCTTCGAGCATCGACTCAACAAATTTTTCTTTATTTCCAAATTGAGTAATGTCTTTAAAAAGTGAAAGGAGAAGCGAAAACATCTCAAAGCCCTCTTTCTCAGAAGCATAATGCTGAGTAAGAGCGAGTTGAATTAAACTGTCTTTGAGCCTCTCTGGTGGCAAACTCTGAATATATTGTTCAATAAAACGCTTCATGTTGCCGTAATCTTCAGCATCCATTTCAGCACCATAACTCATGGATTCTTCGGCAGAGGCACCAACATTATGAAAGGCCCGAACAATACTTGCACCAAAATCAAATCTTAAGCGCTTAAACTGAAGTGAACATCTAAGAACGGTCCCGACTGGTAAAGGGAATGTTGAAAGAAATCCTAGTCCTGTTAAACTCACATCCATCAGTTTAACTTTGGGTACACTTTCGTGTTTACCTTGGTCGTTTTCAAACTCCACCAAAAACTGTACATCGTCGCAAGATTCCACGGGAACTCTGAACGATTGGTAGTATTTAAATTCTGAAAAACTGGTAAGCATGATCGCTCCTTATAGCAATAATCATCTTTCTAATCGGTTTGAGAGTTTAAAACTTTAGTCTTTATGGCAGAAAAAATTGGCACTTAGGAGTTTCTGAATGATATTAAGGCCTGTCACTTGCTCTAATTGTTCTATGCCTGGAACAGTATTGAGTTCTAGAATAATGAGATGACCATCATCAATGAGTAGATCAATTGCGCCATATAGTGCCCCAGAACTGTCAACTAATCGATAAACAAGCTCTTTAAACTCTTCCGGTAATTCAGTTGTAAATGCCGTTCCTTGAAGTTTGAAGTTGGCCGCAACACCAGATCTGAATTTTCTTTCAAGGGTCACAGAGAAGGTGTCCTTGATAAAGAAATACCGAAGCTCTCTTGCGCCCTTTATGAAAGGTTGTATAAGGTAATCCTCATCTCTTCCCTTTCGTTTTTTCCACCAAGTCTTAAATGTCTTCCAAGTGAGTACTTCAATCCCCCAACCCCCCTGGCCTACTAAAGGCTTCACAACGACACTAGGATATAGGCGGAAAAATTTTTCGATTGTAATAAGATCAGTCCCCTTAAGCGCAAGCCAATGGAGAACAGGAAAATCCAATTCTTCAAACCATGTATACTGACTGGATTTGGATCTAAACCTCTTAAGCGCCACCAAAGAGTTGATGATTCTTTCCTTTGGCAGTGCCTGTGCAATCATTAAATCCAGATCACTACGATAAACGCCGGTTGTCCTCATCACGTAGTGATCAGCAACTGGCAGAGTCATATCTGTCCAAGGATTAAAAAGCTCCACATTTCCGACCTCTTTAATCAGTCTATCAATGAAATACGTTTTGGAGTTTTTGGTGATGATTACTAGTTTATTCATAAACCTTCATATAAAATGACTTTCATGTCATTATTCCGTTTTTTGTTGCTCTTTGCCAGCATCATTCCATTAGTTCATTCACAAGTTGAGGCCCCGAAGGCCCCGTATCCCTTAACAGACCCTGTTAAAAAATATTGTGACAGATTAGGCTCAAAGTTTTTGGCCTACAAGTGGGGCGATGTCACATGCGAAAACTATAATTGGAATCATGTCCGAAACTCAAACCTAGGGACTCCTCTTATTTGGACTGTTTTTGGTGATGAAAACTCTCCTACCGCTAGGGAAAATACGACTGTCATTATGTGTGGTGTTCATGGTGATGAAATTACTCCTGTGAAGTTTTGTTGGGACCTTATAAACGAATTTAAAAATAATCATACCTTTCAGGATAAACTGATCGTGGTTGTCCCTTTGGTGTCACCAGATTCATTTTTTGTTAATAAACCGACTCGAACCAATGGACGTGGTGTCGACGTCAATCGAAACTTTCCAACCCTAGATTGGCGATCTGATGCAATTAAGCTCTGGAAGAAAAATCTTAGAAGTGATAAGAGAAAATTTCCAGGACATGCCTCTGCTTCAGAACAAGAGACTATTTTTCAAATGAATTTAATTCTTCGCTACAAACCTAACAAAGTAATCAGTGTTCATGCGCCTTTGACCTTGCTTGATTATGACGGGCCTTCACTCGTAGAAGAAAGTGGCAAAACGGCAAAAGCACTTCTGGAACAAATGAGTAGTAAAGCTTTGGGCTATAAAGTCTCAAACTATCCCGTTTTTCCTGGAAGCTTAGGCAACTGGGCGGGTAAGGAGAAACATATACCAACCTATACGCTCGAATTACCGAATTCTAATCCGGCCGAAACTAATCAGTTTTGGGGTTTGTTTAAAGATGCAGTAATCTTTGCCGTTGATAACAAGATGAAACCGACGGTTGATTAAGGTCGGTATGTCTCGTCACAAATTCTCGAACAATCTTCATCATGTATCGCAATTTTTTTCTTAGCTAACTTTACTCCGTAAAAGTCGGCCTTTATATCTGCAATTTCTGGATTTCCATAACCTAATAAGTCACGAAACTCTTTCAATACCCCGACAGTCCGCACCTGCATCGCAGGACAACGAAGGGTCAAATAACATGAAACTGCACAGTGCTTGAATTTATCGTAAGTATTTCGTTGTTCATCGACCCAGACTTGTGCTGAAGGAATATTCTTATAAGAACAAAGAATATTTTTATGTGTTGCTTTGGCATTGGCCAATGGAAGGAGGAAAAAAGATAAGAAAATAATTGTTTTCATAAGCTCTCCGAAAAATAAAATTTGATACTATAATTTTCATTAATCTTTGTCTAACTCATCACGAAGAACACTAGCAAGCTCTTTAAGAAAGGCCAAATTCTGTTTAAGTTCGGATCTTACACCCTGACCCATCTCAATTTGAACCCCGGCCAGCTTGCAGCGATTAACCACATTATTTTTTGAAGTGCCTGAGTTTGGAGGACAGCACAACTCACAGCTGCGCCATTTGGGAAATTTCTTGGCCAGAAGTTTAACGTAAGCTTTGCGCTTATCTGCATTCGCTCCTCCAACGCAAAAATCGGCAGCGTCATTTTTTAGGCCGTGAACACTTAAACAGTTTTTTGCATTTTGAGTTAATTCGGCCAATCGAGGTTCATCAAAATCTGTGCTGGTAAGATGAAGACCTTGGTAATCATCGACAAGGCCTGTAAATGAATAAAAAGAAAACCGATCTGCTGCAATAGCATCGGCCAGCTCAGTTGTTCCTGGCTCAATTGTGCCACCATGAATCGCCATCACAAGTGAACTACTAGGACCTGAGCGAGTCTTTATATCGAAGTCTTTACCTTCAATTTTCTTTGTGGCGAGTTCTTTGTATGACGAGATTTTTTGTGCGAGCGCAGGTGAACAAATCGAGATCATGAAAATAAGGAGCAAAATTCTCATAAAAAAGATCCCCTTACTTTACAGTAAGGGGACCTTCGTTTTGGATTCTTAGTAACCTATTCCGCCGCCGCTGATGGGCATACCTATACCTGAAGGATTGTATGGATTGCTACCGCTCGAGCCACCAGAAGTGCTGCCCATGCCGTAACCACCTTGAGGCATTTCGCCAAAATACTGCTGACACTGCATGACCTCAGTATTGAATCCGAAACCACCACCCATGCCGTATCCGCCCCCGAAACCGCCTGGGTAACCACCACCCGTAACACCGCCGGCGATTCCGCCAGCATGACCACCGTTGAAGCCACCAACAATTCCGCCCTCTGGATTCATCTCTCTATACATTTCGAAATTAGTATTGGCACAGGCCTCAAGCTTACTTTCAAATTTCTTTTGAACTTTCATAACATGATCACAAAAGACATGATTCAGAGATTGACCAGCATGATTTACTTTTGCTTTCACATCATAAACAAATTGAGTTACTTCAGTCGGTTTACAAACTCCGTCCACTACTTGCATCTTATAGTTTGTACCGTTTGGAACTATCATATGAGATTTATCTAGAAGCTTCGAATAACCTTCAGTAATTGAGGCAAGAGATTTCTGGTCTTTCTTTGATTCTTTTTTTAGTTTTTTTAATTCATCTAAATCAACACCCAGCTTTTTCGCTTGAGCTTTAGATAATTTACTCATTTTCATAAAATCAGCAGGGCCAATGGTTGATTTGCTCTGATTAACCACGACTATTGGATCATAGGCCAAACCATCAAAGGCCACACCAGAATACACAGCAGCATTCAACGCCCACTGCTTGTGCATATTAACAGTTCGAGCATCAATCTTATCTTGGGCCGTATTTATCTCGATGATATTTCCATTTTTATCTTTTTTAACTTTATAAGTAGTTACTTGCGGCTTCCCATTTATCCCTAAGAGTTGACCCTTAAAAGCATAAGTTGTTTCAATTTCATCGTTTGCCAGCTTGGAACTTGAGACATCAGGATTTGGCTGCATCCCCGCACCGGCCAATAATTCGCCTTTATGATTTAATTGCGGCCCATAGAAACCGATTGCCTGCTGACAACGTGAATAATCAATAGAGGGAATCACACCTTGAGCGAGAACGTGTGAACTTGCGATAAGCGCAGAAACGACAAGAATTTTTTTCACTTTAACTCCTTTATACTTCTGTCAAAAAGTATAAAGGAGAACAATTATTTAAGAAATGAAAGGAGGTCTTGGCAAAATATGCCCTACTCTATTCTTCGGTTTTAGGAATAACCGGAAGCTGAGTAAGGATAAGGGCCGGTAAAAACACCAAAACTGCACCAGAAAGATACGCCATGACTGAACCAAATCTCCAAAATACCAGTGAGGCATAGATAGGTCCAATAACGCGGCCCAAAGATCCGAGCGATCTAAAAATTCCCAAACTCTGACCTTGCATGTGTTCAGGAGAGTAAAAAGTGACCAGAGAAGTTAAACACGGAATCGCCATCGCCGATCCGATTGAAAGAAAAAATAAGCCCGAATATAGCATCCAAGATGATTGAGCATAAGCAAGTAAAACCAGTCCTGGAGCAATCGCAATCAACCCTTGGAGTGCCATTTTTTTCTCACCAATTTTGTGCGCCTTACGACGAACGTATCCACCTTGAACCATGGCAATGAAAAATCCGATAAAGATGAACATATAGGCATTATCCATTGAAGAATAGCCTAGTCTTTCAACTGCTAAAAATGTGAGTGTGAATTCCATTCCGGAAAAAGCTGTAATAAAAAAGAAGTAACTTATGTTAGTTAGATTCACGCCCTTGATAGGTAGTGGCTTGAAAAGTTTAATTGGATTAATACTTCTCTGAGGATGACCAGAAGCTTTTGCTTTATTAAGTGTCTCAGGAAAATATTTATAGATCGTAAAAAAGTTAATGAAGCTTAAAGTCGCTGCAAGGCCAGCGGCCGCAGAAAAAGGATTGATTCCATAAGCTTCCCATTCCGGGTGATGAAAAATCGGATTATAAAGAGAAAGAATCCCACCTAAGGCCGGCCCAAAAACAAAGCCACAGGCAAAAGCAATACCGATAAAGGCCATACCTTTTGAGCGAGTTTTAAAATCAGTGATATCACTCACAACTGCCGAAGCGATTGAAAGATTTCCCGACATGAGACCACCCACGGCTCGGGCAATAATCAATAGTGTGAATGAACCAGAGAAAAACCAAATTACGTAACTGAGAAATAGACCAAAGACTGACATGAGCAGAACTGGTCTGCGTCCAATACGGTCTGATACCCCACCCCAAATTGGAGCGGCTACAAATTGAATTAAGGAATAAAGAGCACCTAATAGCCCCCCGAAAAGAACAATTGTACTGACTCCTGCATTCCCTACTCCCGTAGAATAAGATTGAATGCTAGAAATTAAGCTCATCATGTGACTGAGAAAAAAGTTATCCGAGTCGACGGTTAAGTAATATTTTGCCATCGCTGGAAACATAGGAAAGATAATCGAAAACCCAATCAGATCCATGAACATGGTGAGAAACATTAACTTCAAAATCTTTTTTGCCTCTGGAGTTAATTCACTAGGAGCAATTTTTGTCTGTTCAGTGATCACAGTTTTGTACCTTTGGGTTGCATCGATTGTATAAAATAAATCTTGGCGCTCTTTTTCAGAGCCGTTGGCATAAACGTTGATAAAGTGAGCGTAATCCTTGATCCAAGCTGGATCGGAATTCACGCACGGAATGTGAACAAGTGTGCCGCCCACCTCTTTTACTTCGTGGGCCAGCTCATGACCGATCTCATCAGTAGTCTCAAGGCAATCGACAACAAAACTTGGGCAATAGACACCAATTTTTTTTACGCCTCTTTCTATTTTTTCTACCACCATTTTATCAGTATAAGGGCCAAGCCAAACTTCAGATCCAAAACGAGACTGAAAAGTCATAGAAACTGGAATCGTAAAATTCAGCTGGGCCTTAATCAGCTCGTAAGTCTCAAGGCAGTGAAGAAGATAAACATCTTTTTTCTTTAACACCCTTCTAAGTGGTATTCCGTGAAAAGAGATAACTAATTCTTGAATATCTGGATGATTCTTAAAAGATTCATTTATTTTTCTTACAGAATGATCAATGAATGCTTTTGATCGGTGGTAGCAGCTCACGACTGTAAAAGTCGGAATATTAACCCGGTTTTTGAATTGACCAGCAAGAGCATCGACTACGGACCCGATCGTAGCTTCAGAATATTGAGGAAATTGCGGCAGAACTAGTACTCTTTGAGCGCGAGTCGAAACATCTTCATTCTCCCAAGCATCCAAAACAACATTGGCGCGAGGACTTGTAAGTAAAAAAATGTGGTTAAGCTCTAGATTTGAATCTAATAATGGCTTGAGGGCCGTGGCCACTTTCTCGGTATTGGTAACTAGAGGGAATCCATCCTTCTCGAGAATGCGAGCATACATTTGGGCCGATTTTTTAGGCCGAAATGGCAAAATAAACAGATTCAGAATGATTTTCCAAAGCAAAGGATTGATATCAACAACTCTAGGATCCCCTAGAAATTCCCTTAGATAATCCCTAACATCTTTAACCTTGGTACTTTTAGGCGACCCAAGTTGGCCTAGAATGACTTTAATTTTTTCTGACATGCTAGACTTTTGCCACACATGGAGCTAAATGACTAGAATCAAAGCTTAAACAAGGGGTCTACGATGTCCAAAATAACGAAATTCGAAGGTCGTAAAGATAAGGAATTGGGTACGGTTAAGCTTTTGGGCAACACGAAAACGGATTACCCTGAAACTTATGCGCCTCAGGTGCTTGAAAAGTTCCCAAATAAGAACCCCGAAAATGATGCCTGGACGAGCTTTATTTGTACTGAGTTCACTTCTTTGTGCCCAAAAACGGGTCAACCTGACTTTGCCAAAATTTTCATCAATTACATCGCTGATAAAGAAATGGTTGAATCAAAATCACTTAAAATTTATCTCTTCAGTTTTAGAAATCACGGCGATTTCCATGAAGACTGTGTTCAGAAGATCTGCAAAGACCTATTTAAACTTATGAAGCCAAAATACATCGAAGTTATGGGTGATTTTACTCCTCGTGGTGGGATAGCTATTTTCCCTTATGCCTCTATGAGTAACGGATCAAAAGACTTTGCCGCGTTTAAAATGAGTAGGATGGCAAACTATGCCCCTGGTAAATACGGCATGGACCTCGCACGCCTTTATTAATAAAATAGATAGATCAAGGATGTTGTATGTTGGGATTAGGTATGGGCGAATTAGTAGTTATTCTTCTTATAGTGGTTCTCATATTTGGTGGAAAAAAACTTCCACAACTTGGAAGCTCATTGGGTGAATCAATTAAGAATTTTAAAAAGGGTATTAAAGGCGAAGACAACGACGACAAGAAGTCTTAGTAGCGCCTTAGAACTTTCAGAACGATTGGATCATTTTCCTGAAGTTCTTCACTCTCTTCAAAAATCTTTTCAATAACATCTTCATAGCTCGCAGATTTACCTTCTTCTTTTAAAAGATGAATAATGTAGCGAGCTGAGCGATCAATCAGCTTATTATTACTTGATCTTACCCACGTCATCACATTGCCTTGATAACGATCAAGTAGTCCCATGATAAGCGTTGAATGCGCGTTAAGTAGCATCTTCACCATCAAGTGATTAAAAAGGTGATCCTGTCCCCAAAAAAATTCGACCTTCTCATCCTGACAAACGAATTGAATATTACCTTTGTCATAAGAAACTTCAAAATTCACCGAAGATACTGCCTGTGATCTAGACTTGAGTCCTTGCTTGGAAATATCAAAGCCGAGTAATTTTAAAAGACCTATTTTTCCGTCAAGTTCCGACCATTCTACTGGCCTTGGTTTACGCCATAAAAGCTCGCTCCAAGCATGTCCTGCATCTTCAGCATCCTGAATAAATAAGTAGCTTAATGAATGATTCTTACCAGGCTCAAGTCGATTTTCAAAACCACGTAAGGAAAATGTCGGTGACCTTTCCGTTGTATCAGTTAAGATACTGATCGCCAGATGAGGATCTGCTACATAGTTTAAAAACTTTTTCTCTTTATAAAGATTGGCCTCTAAAACAGTCAGCCCTTTCATAATGTCGTAATCAGTCATCGTTAAGCGATGTAAAAATTCCTGATAAAACGTTTCGAAACTGATTTGATCTTTATGTTCATAGAGAAGCCCCATTCCGATTGCAAGCATGAGTACCGTTGAGGCCTGCATACGAGTAGATCCTGAAATGGCCATTGGCCCAACAGACAAATTCACTTTATGAATTCTGGGATTTTCAATCACCTCTCTTGACCGCTCAATTGGCATCAAAAGTTTATCTGGATTACAGTATAAAAAATAGGGTGAGCGTTTTGAAATTGAGGCTGCAAGATTTGTAGCTCCAATAACAAAAGGAGTTTCCCCACCTTCGGTTGGAGAAAGTAGTAAATCATTCGGTCCAAAACCTAGCTCAAGGAGCTGTCTTTCTCCATATTCAACTTTATCTTCAAAACTTTCCACTGACTTAATCAGGGCAAAGTCCCCTCCGGCCATGAAAGAAAAAACCTGCTCAGTGCTGTGATGGTTTTGTCGAAATAAAGTCTCGAGCACTAACGATAGTCTTCCCGTGGCACCACAACCACACATAAAAACTTTATTTCCGGCCCTAAGTGTTGCCTGGATATCTTGGGCCATCTGCCAAATCATTCCGGATTTTTCTTTCATTACATGTAAAGCTTCCCGGTCCACAGTTTGCAGTAATGCTAGCGCTTCACCAACATCTTTATGAACGAGTGTGGATAGGTTTTTGGTGAGCGGATGAAAGCTTTCCGTTACCAGATGACCTAGTTTAAATTGAGGGGCAATTAAGAGGAAGTCACGGGCCTTAGCTTTTGCAGACATAGTTATACTATGATATGACTTATTGTATAATTTGGCCTGAGGTTTTTATGCATTTAAAGAAATTCGCATTCTTGTACTTATTCGCCTTATCTGCAGGCCTCCTCATATTGTCTTTTAATGATATTCTGTTTATTTATTCGGCCGAATCTCAGGTTGCGAAAGTGACTCATCACGTGGAAGGAAAAACTGAAACGTTTTATAAACTCGCAGGAAGCTATCAAGAGAAGAGTCTTTCTCCGGCCATAGACTACTCCGTAAATGGAAAAGTTTACACCCACATTCCCAAATACAGCTGCAAGGATGGTTGCCAAAGCATCGGATCCGACATCACTATTTTTTATAAAAAAGATAAACCTGAAGAAGTTTTAGTTTCAAGTTTTGGCGATATCTGGAAATATAAAATATATTTCCTTATCATTATGGGTGTTCTGTTAGTCACCACCCTACCTTATATTTACTATAACTCTAGTAAACAACCCGAGTCCGGATCGAACGATTAAGTTTACTAATATCCCCTGCCAACTGATCTGCTTGTGATGAATGAACATCCATCACGAGATAGCCAATTTTATCATCTGTAGAAAGAAACTGGCCTTCAATGTTTGCACCGGCTTTAGAAATAATACCGTTAATCTCACCTAGAACCCCTGGCTCATTTCGGTGAACATTCAGAATCCGAGATGTTCCTTGTTTAACAGGCAAATCCACGTTTGGAAAGTTAACTGCGCCCGAAGAAGATCCAATTTTTAAGAACCTACGAAAACTCTCTGCAACTTCAATTCCAATATTTTTCTGAGCTTCTTCAGTGCTTCCTCCAATATGCGGAGTTAAAATCACATTCGTTAAGCCCTGCAAAGGAGAAGTAAATTTTTCTTTATTTGAAGATGGCTCAACAGGAAACACGTCCACTGCACAACCAGCGATGTGTTTTGATTTTAGGGCCTCAACGAGTGCTTCAATCACAACTACTGTTCCACGACTTGCATTGATAAGGTAACTGCCCTTCTTCATCTGAGCGAACTCTCTTTCACCGATCATATTCATCGTTTCTGGAATTTCTGGAACATGCAAAGTCACAAAATCCGAAGTCCGTAAAAGTTCCTCTAAGCTACTGGCTATCTGAGCGTTACCTAATGGAAGTTTTTTTATGGCATCAAAGAAACAAACTCTAAGTCCCATCGCTTCCGCTAAAACACTAACCTGACTTCCAATATGGCCATAGCCTATGATACCCAAAGTCTTACCACGTACCTCTTTTGAGCC
>CAMDQH010000033.1 GCA_945905815.1 Bacteriovorax stolpii
ATTCCTGGACCTGGAAAAGGGTGCCGAAAGACCCAGGCATGCTCAAGGCCCAACTCTAGACCCATGGCACGTACCTCATCCTTAAATAAGAAACGAAGCGGCTCAAGCAGCTTTAAGTGCATTCTTTCTGGGAGTCCACCAACGTTGTGGTGAGATTTAATGGTAGACGATTTCCCGCCCTTTTTGTGAGGAGAAAGTGATTCAATCACATCTGGATAAAGAGTTCCTTGAAGAAGATATTCAAATTTAATCCCATGACTTTTCTCAAACTCATGGACTTTCTTTTCAAATACTTCAATGAAAGTCTTACCAATGGTTTTTCTTTTATCTTCTGGATCTTTGTCGTCTTTCAAGGCATTTAAAAACAATTCTGAGGCATCAATGATTTCAATATTGAGAGAGGTTTTTTCTTGAAGCAGTTTAATCGTGTGGATGTCTTGAGGACGAAGCAAACCGTTATCTACAAAAAAGCAGTAAAGATCATCTCCGATAACTTTTTGAACTAAAGTTGCGGCAACCAGGGAATCTACTCCACCAGAGAATGCGCACAAAACTTTTGCCCCTTTTACTTTCTGAACACTTTCCAGAGAAGATTCCAGCATGGTTTTTGATGACCAGTCCGTTGGAAGCTTGGCGACGTTATTTAAAAAGAATGAGAGTATTTCTTTGCCATGAACCGTGTGATGAACTTCGGGATGAAACTGTAAACCTAGGATTGGTCTAGTTTCATGTTTGATTCCGGCCACCAGCCCATTCTCACTTTCAAAAATAAGTTTAAAATCTTTCGGAAGAGAACTCACGTGATCGGAGTGACTCATCCACACATCACTCTGTGAAGGCAGCCCGGTAATAGAAAAATCTTTCGCACAATGAAGTTTGGCAAGACCGTATTCGCCCTGAACACCTTTCTCAACTTTGCCACCAAAGAACTGACCTAGGATCTGCATCCCGTAACAAATTCCCAGGACAGGCAAACTTTTATCCGATAAGAAGGGTGAATAATCAGTAGTGTCTTCAAACACTGACTGTGGTCCACCTGATAAAACAATTGCTTTTGGTTTATGACTCTTAAGTCTCTCAATTCCCTCTTCCACCGTGATAATTTCAGAAGTGTAACCCAACTCGCGAAATTTTCGAGTGATGAGTTGAGTATATTGAGAACCAAAATCAACGATCCAAATAGCACTTTTCATTAATTATACCTGACGATAGTTAGGAGCTTCTTTAGTAACGATAACATCATGGGGATGTGATTCTTTTAAAGATGCCGAAGTTATTCTCAAAAATTTAGCACGCTCACGAAGAAGTTTCATATTTTGTGCTCCAACATAGCCCATACCGGCTCTAACCCCACCAACAAGTTGGAACAGGTTACTTGAAAGGGAACCACGGTAAGGCACTTGTCCTTCAATTCCTTCAGGGACTAATTTTGAAACTTCCTCAACTGCACTCTGGCCATATCGATCTTTTGAGCCTCGTTCCATGGCGCTTAGCGAACCCATGCCTCTATACATTTTATAGGCCCGTCCCTGATAGAGAACCATTTCACCGGGAGTTTCTTCACAGCCCGCAAAAAGTGAGCCGATCATAACGGAACTAGCACCACCGGCCAGGGCCTTCATAATATCGCCTGAGAATTTAATTCCGCCATCAGCGATGAATGGGATATTGGCTTTTTCACAGGGGATTCGACAATCAAATATTGCCTGCATCTGAGGAACGCCAATTCCCGCAATCACTCGAGTTGTACATATTGAACCTGGACCAATTCCGACTTTAATTCCATCCACTCCTGCAGCAATAAGATCTTCACAAGCATTCGCAGTTGCAACGTTACCTGCAACGACATCAATATCTGAATTTAGTTTCTTTATTGCTTTAACCATATCAATAACGCCTTTGGAGTGCCCATGGGCGGTATCAATAACTATCGCATCAACCTGAGCTTTAATCAGGGCCTGTACTCGCAACATTTCTTTATCACCTACACCACAAGCAGCAGCGACTCGCAAACGTCCATATTTATCTTTATTTGAGTTTGGGTAAGCAATCGTTTTCTCAATATCTTTGATAGTGATTAAACCCTTAAGTTTTCCATCGGCCGAAACAACTGGAAGTTTTTCTACGCGGTGATTTTGCAAAATCTCCTTGGCCTTTTCAAAACTAGTCCCTTCGGGAGCAGTAACGAGGTTCTTAGACGTCATGACGTCTTTAACTTTTTTATTCACGTCAGATACAAAACGTAGATCTCGGTTAGTAATCATTCCTACTAACTTCTTATCCGAATCAATTACTGGAAAACCTGAAATTTTATATTTCTTCATAAGGTCGAAAAGATCAGAGATCTTTTGATCTGGAGTCACAGTAAATGGATCAATAATCATGCCTGATTCATACTTTTTCACTTTCTCCACTTCAAAGGCTTGTTCTTCTGGAGATAAATTCTTATGAATCACCCCAATTCCACCTTCCTGCGCCATAACGATCGCTGTGCGAGATTCTGTTACGGTATCCATAGCGGAAGAGGCTATAGGAATATTCATCGTTATATTGCGAGAAAATCGGGTTTTTAGTTCAACCTCAGTCGGAAGGACTTCAGAATAATTGGGAACGATGAGCACATCGTCATAGGTTAAGGCCATTTCGGGGGTGTAAAACATAGCGCCATCCTTTTGAATTGCTCAAAAGAATAGCTGATTTAACATGGTTTGGCATTTAGAAAGCTATATGCGCAGGACGTAGCCAAGGTTTTTAAGCGTTTTGATGTGAGTCGAAAACGGCTTTAGCTTACGGCGCAGGTTCGAAAAGTGAGTATCCAGGTTGTTTACTTCAACATGGACGTCCTTCCAAAGCATATGAATGAGGTCATCTTTATGGATGACGCGGTTCGGGTTTTGAGAAAGAACAACCAAAAGCTGGTACTCTTTAGGAGTAAGTCTTACTGACTGATTATTCAAAATAACCTGATGGCCATCAAGATCAATCACGAGATCTTTAAATTTAATGACTTTATTATTTTGCAGATTGCGTTTACTTAATTGGATTCTGTTGCGAATGCGTGCAACCAGCTCCTCAGTCTGAACTGGCTTAATGAGAAAGTCATCGGCACCAATCTCGAGGCCTTTTAGACGAGCGCTTAAATCTGAATCACCCGTTAAGAAAAGAACAGGGAGATTTTGTTTCGAGCGCTTTACTTCCTCATAAACCTGAAATCCATCTTTGCCAGGAATATGCAGGTCGAGAAGAATGGCATCGGTGTGGTTATTTCTAATAAAGTCTAATCCTTTGTCTGGCTCTGTAAAAAGCTCAAGACTAAATGAATCAGATAATGATCCAGAAAGAACATCTAAAAGGTCACGGTTGTCGTCAATGATTGTTAAATGCATACGGTTTTTTTCCATTTCTATATAGTAATGCAAGTTAAGGTACAAAAGAAACTCAAGAAGTCTTGATGAAGACTAAGATGATAAAGCCCTATGAAATTAGGGCTTAGGCATAAGTAGATCTGCGTGCAAAGTTATGTCAAGACTCAGTAACTTTTCAAGTCTTGAATTAAGTTCTCTAGATCTTTAGGGTGGTTAGGCTGCGAAGCTTTACTGGACCTTAAGGAGTCACTAAATTCAGAATCAATATTTAGATCGGCCCCAATCTTTTGTGGCATATCAGGAGTTTTCAAAGGTTTAACTGAAGCAGGTTTTCGGGGAGATATTTTTACAACTTTTATTTGAGTCAGTCCATAAAATCGCACAGGAACCATCGTAGCCGTTTGCTTTGATACTTTCACTTTCTTTTTAAAATATTTGTGAGCACTTCCAGCTGCTGAAGCGGGAACACGTTCTTTCAGTTTACCGTTTGACATGAAAACAATCTCGCCTTTAATAGCTGTCTCAGCAACAGAAGCAATACTTCGAGTTGCAGGAACCGCTACTTTGTAAGATTCAGGAAGGGCGGTGAATTCTGCAAGTGAACTATTCAAAGACGAAAGCCCGACTTTCGTTGGGGAACGTGGCAACCCACTTTCTGATTCAGGATCAATCATTGTAAAAGTGCCTGAGGAAACAGTATATTTAATATTTTTTTCCATCACGTTTGAGACTTCAACTTCACCACTAACAACTAAAACCTGGGTTTTAGAAGTTGATTGATCAAAAGTTGTGATGAATTCACCTTTTAAGAAATCCACATGCCCATTGGCAGTGGTTAGAACCAAAGGGTGACGTGCATTCAGAGATTGAATCCAAGTTTTACCTTTTTTAAGTTGAACCGATTTATTGAAAAACTTTAAATGTGCGCCTTCAATTAAATGGTAAGTGGCATCGTAATAATCATTTAGCGTAATACTTCCATCCTCACCGACTATAACTTCTGATTTTTCTTCAAGGTGATCATTCGCCTTCAAAGATTTGGTCTGACCGCTCGCAGTCATTACAAAAACTTGCCCCTTAACTTCAACTACCTGCGCCACTGGCTTGGCCAAGGCAGAAAAACTAATTAAAGTTAGTAAGAGTAAAATACTACTTTTTAATTTTGTATGAGATGTCTTCATAATACCTACTTAATATTTTCCATTCTTCTGTATTTCTATATCTAATGCGAAACTCTTCCACTGTTGCTAAAAACTTCTGATGCTCACCCTGATTATACTGAGCGAGAGCAAGCCATAGTTTTGCTCCTCTATAGAATTCAGATGTCGGATGGTTTTTCACCAAACGGCCAAGATGTTTTTCTGTCCAGTCATAGCGCTTGCCAGTTTCAAAAGCAGCAACTCCTGCACCGAAAAGTACACGATCGCTCACTAATTGATGTTTTGGAAAACGTTGAATCAGTTCGTTATAAAACTGTGCCGACTTTTCATAATTCTTGAAGTGAAGTTCTTTTTCACCGATTGCCAAAAGCTTATCAGGTGTCCACTTATAAACTTCAAAATTCACAAGATCGGCCGGGTTCATTTTTGGAATACTTGCAATAGTACGACTGTTGGTAGGGCCATCAGAGATCTGGGCCGTGAGATATTTATTCTTCGACTCCAAAGATGAAAATTTATATTGAAGATCTGATAGACGCGCACTTAGAATTCGATTTTCTTTTGCAAGAACAAGTGCTTTTTTCTCATATTCATACTGTCCATTCCATTTTTTCATAACAGATTTGTCCATACCTCCGTACTTCCAAAGTGCGAACACGTATCCGAATGCGAGAATAGAAAATACAAAAAAAATCTTCATGCCCTTGACCCTTGAAATGGAATAAGGTTCTTAACCATGTCCACATATCGGCTATTACGATTTAAGTCTTTAGGACTAAAGATTAGGAAAGCTTTTGCCGATAACATTAGAAGGAGCAACTAAATATGTCTTTTCGAACACTTGGCTTCATGCTTTTAATCATTACCCAGGTAGCTTTTGCCCAAGGTAGAAAGCCAGCTGTTGAGGATTTTGTAGGTATTGAAGTTGATCAGCCTGAAGGGACTCCTCAGGGAACTGAAGGACTATTTAATTTTGAAAAAGACATTGATAAATTTGAACATACTAAAGGCTCGTCTTCTGGAGTTGTTACGGCCGTGAATACTAAAACACAAGATTCAAGTGACCTAACAACTGCTCTTGTTATAGCGTTTATGCTTGGTCTTCCTGGAATGATTTGGTTTTTGATGATGAGCAATCTTCGTCAGAAAGCAAAAATTGAAAGTGCTTCAAATATCGAAGTTTTGGAAAAATATCGACGTGAAAGACAAGAAGCTAAAAAAGCCGAAGAAGCTTTTAAGAAATCGGCTTAAAGTCTATCCCAGTTACCATTACCTTTATAAACCATAATTCTTTGAATGTGATTGTATTGAACTACAACATCCCTGACGCCATTTTTATCTACATCTCGTACTTCAACTGAATAATCTCTTTCCCAATATTGGTCGCGCTGACCTTCTCTTTCATGAAAATGGTGAGGGCCGGTTGTAATCTTCATTGTTGAAAGGTCGTTATTCTCAAAAGTTATTAAGTAGATTCTGGCAGTTGACTCAAATCGCCTTCCAGAGGTTTTCCCCTCATCCAAAAACAACATGAGAAGTTTAGTTGTTGAAGAGAGGTAAACAAGTTTCGCTTTATAAATCGAGCTCTCTCCTCCCATTGCTAAAAGTTTGGCCTCGAATATTTTTCTCTGAGTTGTATTCCTAATTTCTATCCAATCCACCCCATCTCTTTTTTGAGGTTGGATCATTTCTTCTATGCCATCACCATTGAGATCAACTGAATAGGTAGCACCCTTAACATTGAATTGGTGTTCCTGAACTTCCCCAATATCCTGACTGAAATTTGGTAGTTCGCCTTTCAGAATTTGGCGATAGTAGCGCTCATCCTGAGCGAAAACTGACAGAGAAAGAGTAAAAAGAAGAAAAATCCCTAAATGATGCACCATGAGTTTATTGTAACTTAAAGTTGGCTTTGTTAGGATACTTTGATTCAAGGGAAGGTTTTTACATGATCATTTCAATCGGTTTCGTTCGCTCTGCCAGTCAGGTCCTCATTAAAGAATTGGATTGGGCCCAAAATTCTCTCGATTCTCGCTTGATTGATGTCACTGACCTTCCGGACTTTAATCTTCAGGCTTTGTTTATACATGACAATGAACATTTCAATTCAATGGTGGGCCTCTTAGAAAAAGAAAAGGCTTTCTACCCTATCCTCGATGCTAAAGATGAATCACTTGAATATACAGCTTTTGAAAATCTTCCTGCGCAAGCCTTTAAGGATCTTTACCTTAAAGTTCTAAACCGCTGGACCATGCACCAGAATTTTAATTCACTCGAGAATATATGGTCTATTACCAATCACTTTCGTGATTTATGGAAGAAAGATCGTCTCAGTTACTTCGAAGAAATGTTTTATTGGATAAAAAGAAATATAGGTGCAGTTGATCTCACGATTATTTTTAATGACGTTATCAAGTCTGAAGAAAAAGATGAGAATAACGAGAAAAAAGAACGTCCTAAGCTTGTTCAGTCCTTGTTGTCCGGAACCAAGAAAGGAAATTTTCATCAGGGTGGAACAAAAGAAAAAGAGCTGATGCAAAGTTATCTAGATAAGTTTCATGATGTTTTTGAAATCACCGAATTTCAGGCGACCAAAGGTCAGTTCGTGGCGACAGCTCAAATTGAGAGAAGCCCCATGATCTTTATGGCCCGCGTCCCTCAATTAAATCAATTGCAAAGATCCCTTTTGACGGCCTTGTTTAATGGTCTACAGACCTAAAAAAGCCAAAATTCTAAAAACATTTCAGACCGTATTTTTTTTAATTGATTAAAGTTCAATATGCTGATAGTTTGAATCGATGAACATCCGTTTGGCGACACTAACAACTTCTTTAGGCATAGCACTCTCTTTTGGCGCGTCAGGTCAATCAAATACATCGGAGATTGAGCTTCCTAGTTTGAACTTTAATCGCCTTAAAGATTACGTTAGTGCCGACCTTTTCTATACTCATGATTTCATTTCTAACAGTGGTGGAGCTAAGACTGGTGCTCGAAACATTGGCGCATTAGATATTTATATTGAATCAGATCTTAGTAAGTACTCTTCAGTCCAGGGCGAATTCATGGCCCACTATATTCACATTAATCAAAATGATACGCGTGCAGCTATTGGTGATGCCCAAGGCGCCTCTAACATCGATATGCCAGCGCAAATTGATCGCGTTGTTGATCTTTGGTATCAACAAAACTGGAATGATAATTTAAAAACACTCGTTGGGATTCACGATATTAGTACAGAGTTTGATTTTACAGAAAGTTCTGTTGGATTTTTAAATTCTTCTTTTGGAATTTCTGCTGAGCTCTCTGCCCTAGGCTTGTCCATTTATCCAATGACTTCTGTGGGTACTAGAACTCAATATGATTTTACTGATGAATTGAGCCTTAAAACTGGTTTCTATAATACTAATGTAGGAGATGAAAAAACCTACAGAAGTTTTCACACAGGAATGGGAACCAACGAAGGGTATGTACACATTTCTGAACTAGCTCATGCCAGAGACGATCAGAAAGTGGCTTTGGGTGTTTGGAATTTTACAAAATCTCAAGAGAAGCTTGGGGCCAACGGCCAGGCAAACACCTATGGATCATTCGCTCTATATGAAAAACAAATTGGTAACCATATATGGGCCTTTGGTCGTTATGGATGGGCCAATCCAACTGTTAGTTCCATTCAATCTAACGCCGCAGCCGGTATTGTATATCGGGGTATTTTTCAACGAAAGAAAACAAATGACGAAGTCGGCTTAGGTCTATCAAGTGTTCACTTTTCACGCCAGCACTTGAAAAATATTGCGATTGAGGAAAATTCATCAACGTCACCGAATGAAACAGCGTACGAAGCATATTATCAATTTAAACCAATGAACATTCTTTCACTACGACCTGATGTTCAATACATCGCAAATCCATCTGGTATAAATAAAATTAAAAATGCCTGGGCAGTTGGATTTAGAACAGTCGTTGAGCTTTAATTATCGACTTCCAAAGCCTTTCAAAGGCTCTCCACCTAGAACATGAAAATGAGTATGAAAAACAGACTGGCCTGCATGTGGCCCCATATTTGTGACAACTCTGAATCCTGACTGATCAAGCCCTTCTTTCTGAGTCACTTCACGAATGGCCAAGAAAATTTCTGCCATCTGTTGAGGTTCACTGGCAACCAAATCATTTACGTCTTTGGTATGGCCCTTATGAATAAAGAGGTAGTGATGAGAGGCTGATGGATGAAGATCTTTAAAAGCAAAAACCTTTTCATTTTCAAAAACTTTAGTCGAAGGAATCTTACCGGCCGCAATTTTACAAAAAAGACAATCTGCATTTTGCATATTCTATCCTTTTACTCGTTGAATTTTTCCACCTAGTTTGGTGAGTTTCTCATCGATTTTTTCATATCCCCGGTCAAGGTGGTAGACGCGCTGAATTTCAGTCTGACCATTTGCAATTAATGCGCAAAGAATAAGCGCAGCTGAGGCGCGAAGGTCGGTACACATGACTGGTGCGCCACTTAGACTTTCGACTCCCTCAATTAAAGCAGAATTTCCCTTGAGGGAAATTTTAGATCCCATACGGATCATTTCAGGGACATGCATAAAACGGTTTTCAAAAATAGTTTCAGTAACCACTGAGTTACCATCCACAACACTCATGAGCGCCATCATCTGGGCCTGAACATCAGTCGGAAATCCCGGAAACGGGAGCGTTTCAACAGTTATGCCTTTCAAACGCTTTGATTTTTTTACGGTTACAAAATTATCACCAATTTCAATATTTGCGCCCATTTTGGTAAGAGTCTCGATTACAAATGACAAATGTTGCGGATTAAATCCAGTGACCTTAACTTCTCCACCACTCATGATACCAGCAATAATGAAAGTTGCTGCTTCAATACGGTCTCCGATCACGCGGTAAGGTTTTGAGCTCGGTTTAAAATCAGATTCTTTCATCCCGTGAATAGTTATTCTGGAAGTTCCTGCGCCTTCAATCTTTACACCCTGACTCATTAAAAAATGGGCCAGATCATCAATCTCTGGTTCCATGGCGGCATTTTCAATAACCGTATTTCCTGCGGCCAAAACCGCTGCCATCATAATGTTTTCGGTAGCACCGACACTAGGAAAAGGAAAAGTAACAACAGTACCTTTTAATTTATCGCATTTTGCCTTGATGTAACCATTTTCAATTTCAATACTAGCGCCCATCTTTTCAAGTGCTGTTAGATGAATATCCACAGGACGAGCACCAATGGCGCAGCCACCAGGTAGTGAGACCGAAGCGACGCCGTAACGGGCAAGTAGTGGGCCGAGAACCAAGACGGAAGCACGCATCGTTTTAACAAGTAAATAATCTGCATGTTGATTTTCAAGTTTAGTAGCATCTACCACGATGTCTCCATCGTTTTTAGCAACTTTAATTCCCATGCTCTGAAGTAGTTTTAAAATTGTTCCGACGTCCATTAAGTCTGGTATCCCCACAAACTTAACTGGGAAAGGAAAAAGGATCGTGGCGGCCAAGATTGGCAGAGTTGCATTTTTGGCAGATGAAATTTCAACACATCCACTAAGCTGACAGGGACCAGTAACTAAAAGCTTATCCATAAACCTTCCATGAGTGAGAATGAGTTATTTTATGGGTCTTTTATAGAGTTGTCTAAGATAGTTTACGATTTAGCTTAAAGTGGGCCATGTTTGAGTTGTAATTTAGTAACAAATTTGCGAATTAGCAAGGCCCTCTCGGATGGCTTTTTAAATGGTATTTAAAATATGTTTCCCTATGAATTTAAATTATGATTTTCAAAAATGATTTTTCAACGAAACTAAAATCATTCATAAAGACAAATTTTAGTTCCCGTACTATGTCCATCCAATGAACGAAATCTCTAATAACCTAATTGAAAAATATGAACGATACCTGCTTTCCGGTGAGAGGAACCTTAGAGAACTTGAGCATTCGGGAAAGGTATTCTCTCAAGAGTATCAAGCTCAAAGATCATTTGTGAGCGTCTGGAGAATGGTTCTAAATGATTTCCATGTTCTAGCCGATACCAAAAGTAATGAACTTACGAAAAAAAGAAATTAATCTTCAATATTTAGGGTTAGAAGTGCTGGACCTCTGTCCAATGGACAAATCAATTAACTTCGAAAATGGATTTATTGAATTCGTGCATTGTTTTTTTCTTGATATCAATTCTTGTTCCGAGCCCTTTGCTAATTTCGACGGAAGTCATGATGTAGACTTGCAGGTCGTTTTTGATTTAACTTTTGATACCCTAAACTTTTTTGCCAATAAAATTCCCATTGAAGAAAGAAAAGAATATTGGACCGGCGTTATGGAAGCCGCTTCAAGTTCCGAAAGAACCCTGAAATTTGCATTTGAAGTTAATCCTATAAATGAAGCCGCTTAAGCGTTAAAGCGAGCTCTGACGTAGCGTTTCTTACCAGTAAGGTCATTTAACACAACAACATCTTTAAAGCCTAGTCTGCCGAGCATTTTTGCTTGCTCTTCTAGTTCCAACTCATGTCCTTCCATCATAAAAGTACCATTAAGATGAGCACGAACTTCCTGAAAGAAGTCTTCAAACCAAAGAACATAATAATCATCAGGCAAATATAGCGCCTGATGTGGCTCATGCTTATCAACAGAAACATGAACGAGGTTTTTGTGAGATGAAGCTTTTATATAAGGTGGATTCGAAACGATTAAATCAAAACTTCCTTCTACCTTGGTGAGTCTGTCGGATTTAATCAAACTTATTTTGTGATTGAGTCTCAGACGGTTACAGTTAATTTTAGCAACTCTCAAAGCTTCAGGAGAAATATCCACTCCAACGCCAGTTTTTCCTACACCAGCATTAACAAGACTTAAAACAATGACTCCACTGCCAGTCCCAACGTCCAGCACACGTTGTACTTTGCCTTTAAACTCATTAACCAGCATATCAATCATATGCTCCGTTTCGGGTCTAGGAATCAATACGTGTTGATTAACAAAAAACTTATGGTGATAGAACTCAGAGAATCCCATCAAAGGCGCCATGGGAGTGCCCTTAAGAAATTGTTCTTCAAGTTTGTGTTGTTCGAGCTGTGATAATGATGCTTCTGCGTGATTTAAATGAATTAAGGGATTTTGGGTTCTTAATTTAAGAATATCAGTAAGGTCACGGAGAAAGATATCAAGATTGATTCCGGGATATACACTCTTAAGGACAATTTCATGATCCCGATAAAAAGTAGACCACGAATCCTTCAGCGTTTTTATTCTTCCTCACCTTGGAGCAAGATGGCCTGGTTATGCGCAATAAGGGCATCAATCACTGAATCTATGTCGCCGTTCATAAACGTTGGTAGGTTATAGATGGTGAAGTTGATTCGGTGATCTGAAATACGACCCTGAGGATAGTTATAAGTACGGATTCGTTCAGAACGATCTCCAGTTCCAACTAGTCCCTTACGAGTGGCAGCTTCTTTATCATGAGCTTGTTGAACTCGTAGATCGTAAATTTTAGTTTTTAAAATTTTGAAGGCCTTCTCTTTGTTCTTTAACTGAGAACGCTCATCTTGCATGGCAATTACGATACCGGTTGGAAAGTGAGTTAAACGAACAGCTGAATCGGAGGTGTTTACTGATTGTCCACCTGATCCACCCGAACGATAAACGTCTATTCGAATTTCATTCATGTCTAAAACAACATCTTCCACTTCATCAGCTTCAGGCATAACCGCAACTGTAATGGTTGAAGTGTGAACTCGACCCATCGATTCAGTATCTGGCACACGCTGAACACGGTGAGCACCTGATTCATATTTCATTCGAGAATAAACTTTATCACCAGAAACGCTGATAATAATTTCTTTAACTCCATGGTCACTATCAGAAAGTGACATGACTTCGGCTTTCCAGCCCATTGTTCCAAAATAACTGCGATACATACGCCAGATATCGGCCACAAAAATCGAAGCCTCATCTCCGCCTGCACCAGCACGAATTTCTAAAAGAATATTTCGATCATCATTAGGATCTTTCGGCAACAGAAGAAGTTTCATTTCCTGTTCAACCAACGGAAGGCTGGCCTCAAGCTCAGAGAGTTCTTCCTTGGCCATCTCACGCATCTCTTCATCTTTTTCGTTATGAATGATGTCTTTATTGCCTGCGATATCAGCGACTAATTTTTTATATTGTCTGAATTTAAGTACGATAGGTTCAATGTTTGTGCGCTCAGTATTCGTCTCTCTTAACTCTGATGGACGATCGTAGAGACTAGGGTCCCCTAATCTCTCTGTTAGAATTTCAAAACGTCTTACTACTGCTTCTAGTTTATCGAACACGATTCTTCCTTATGGGCTTTATTCTAAGAACTGAGTGAGAGTCGAATTAGTTGATTCCATCTCTTGAAGGCTGCGAATATCTACTTCATTGAGTGTAATCACACGGGCCTTTGCTTCTTTGAGATTAAACTTTTCTTCCATGTGAAGGACGGCCTTAATGCTTGAAAGAGCGACTTCTAACTGCTGATCGTCTGGCTCTTTCGTGGTTAATTTCTGAAGAAGCATACCTGGAGCAGACATGGCCTTGGCCCACCACTTATCCGAACACTTGCCTGAAGCCTTAATCAATTCATAGCTAATACCTGCAATGGGAAACATGAGAACAATTTTAAAAAGTATCGCCACGATGTGACGTGGAATAGGAGGCAGATTTGTTCCTATTGGAATGAGAGTAAATACTGCAGAAAAAAGAATAATTGAAACCATGATCAAAAAGAAAACAAAGCTTGTCCCACAACGTGGATGAAGGGTTGTAAACTTTCTAGCATTTTCAACCGTTAGCTCTAAACCCGCTTCAAATGTTGAAATCGATTTATGTTCAGCTCCGTGATATTGGAAAACACGATAAACATCTTTCATGAAAGAGATACCCCAAATATACAGAATGAAAATGAGTGCTTTAACAACTCCATCAACAGCATGAAAAGCAAAACTGTCCAAAGTCCAGTTTTGACCTAGTAGATCGCCAATTCCAAAAGCTATAGCATGAGGAGCAAAAACAAACAGACCTATTCCAAAAGCAAAAGAAACGGCCATCGTAAGAAAAGTAGCGATATCTACTTTTTCTTTTTTCTTTTGAGAAGCCTCGAACTCCTCAACCGTCTTACCTTTTTTAAGGGCTTTTTCTTTTTCTTCTTCTGCCATGGCAATATTGGCAGAATAGTTCAGGGAAACAATTCCATTGGCCATAGTTTCAACCAGCATCAAAACACCACGAAGAAATGGTTTCTTCATAAAGTTAAGTTTCTTAGTTAATCCATACCACTGGTCACGACGTAAACGAATTGTCCCATCAGGCTTTCTTACGGCCACGACGAAAGCGTTCGGCGAACGCATCATCACCCCTTCAATCACGGCTTGACCGCCGATTGAGGTGTATTGTTTTGCCAGCAAAATCGCGATTCGTTTAAACGTTTTTTTCATTATGAATTCAACTTGTCCAAGAAAGCGGCGTTAGTTTTAGTATCTTTAATACGCTCTAAAATGAACTCCATCGAATCCATCGTGTTCATCGGGTTTAGTACTCGACGAAGAACGAAAATCCTCTGAAGGTCTTTATCTTTAACCAGAAGGTCTTCCTTACGTGTTGAAGACTTGTTGATATCAAGACATGGGAAAATTCTTTTTTCCATGAGTTTACGATCAAGTTGAATTTCTGAGTTACCAGTACCTTTGAACTCTTCAAAGATAACTTCATCCATTCTTGAACCGGTATCAATTAGGGCCGTAGCAATAATTGTAAGTGATCCACCGTTTTCGATGTTACGAGCAGCACCGAAGAAACGCTTAGGCTTATGAAGAGCATTTGAATCCACACCACCCGAAAGGATTTTACCTGACGGTGGAACAACTGTGTTGTATGCACGAGCAAGACGAGTGATTGAATCCAAAAGGATTACCACGTTTTGCTTTGCTTCAACCAGACGTTTAGCTTTTTCAATTACCATCTCAGCAACTTGTACGTGACGAGTAGCAGGTTCATCAAATGTAGATGAAACAACTTCAGCTCGAACGTTACGTTTCATATCTGTAACTTCTTCCGGACGCTCGTCAATAAGAAGTACGATAAGTTTTGTATCAGGATGATTATCAGAAATTGAGTTAGCGATCTCCTGCATAAGCATGGTTTTACCAGCTTTAGGTGGAGCAACGATCAAACATCGTTGACCGAAACCTTGAGGAACAAACATATCGATCACCCGAGTTGAGTAGTTTGTTGGTTTAGACTCAAGATTCATTTTTTCTTCAGGATATAACGGAGTCAAGTTATCAAAGAGCACAGTTGAGCGGTGCTGCTCAGGATCACGAAAGTTAATGTGGTTTACTTTGAGAAGAGCGAAATAACGTTCGCCTTCTTTTGGGGTGCGAATTTGACCCTCGATAGTATCACCAGTACGTAGGCCAAAACGGCGGATCTGAGAGGGAGATACGTAGATATCATCTGCACCAGGCAAATAGTTATATGATGGTGATCTTAAAAATCCAAATCCATCTGGAAGGATTTCTAAAACACCGTCACCAAATATTTCTTCATTATCTTTTGAATGTTTTGTAAGGAGTGAGAAAATAATCTCATGTTTTTTGAGACCGGCGGCATTTTCAATTTCACCGTCTTCTGCCATTTTAGTTAGTTCTTCGATGTTTTTTTCACGCAATCCGCTCAGATGCATTTTGACTCCACGGTAATGTTAATTAGTTTTCTTTTTTTGTATTGATCATTGGTTTTGAATTTTAGGGAATTTAATATTCTAGATTTTTATAACTAAAACGAAACAACTCTTAGAATTTTTGTTAATTTTATCCTTAAACCAAGGGAAGTCAATTTTTTGTTTATTAGAAAGGCAACCATCTAAATACTCATTGTTGACCATATTTGACACTCGACAAAACCGTATCTTTTACGTATCATTGTTTTATGCGTAAAATCATCCACCTAGATATGGACGCCTTTTTTGCTGCTGTCGAAATGCGTGACAATCCTTCTCTGCGCCATGTTCCAATGGCGGTAGGTGGTTCACCTGACCGCCGAGGTGTTTTATGTACCTCCAATTATGAAGCTCGAAAATTTAGCGTACGAGCGGCCTTACCCACTGCTCTCGCTCTAAAACTTTGTCCGCACCTTGTTTTAGTCAAACCCAATTTTCATAAATACGCAGAAGCTTCAGAAATAGTTTTCGATATTTTTCACGAATATTCTGATCTGGTTGAAGGACTATCTTTAGATGAAGCGTTTCTGGATGTCACAAACTCAACTCGCTTCCAAGGCTCAGCAACTTTCATGGCCCAGGAAATTCGAAAAGAAATTTTCAAACGAACTGGTCTTACCGCCTCTGCCGGAATTGGTCCGAATAAGTTAATTGCAAAACTGGCCAGTGATGTTAATAAACCAAATGGCATTTTCACTGTTGCCCCTCAGCAGGTTGATGCATTTATGGTCAAGATGCCCATCGAGAGGATATGGGGGGTTGGTAAAGTCACTGGAAAACGAATGCATGAAATGGGAATAAAAACATGTTTAGAAATGCAGTCCTATACTCGTTCCGATCTCATTCATCATTTCGGAAAATTTGGTGATGTCCTATATGATTTTTGTCGTGGGATTGATGAACGTGAAGTCGAATCAGAATATGAAAGAAAATCACTTGGAACAGAGGAGACCTTTAATAAAGATATTTCAAGCTTTGAAGAAATGAGGCTGCATTTGGTGCGTATGGTTCAAGAAGTAAAAGATTCACTTGAGCAGTATCCAGATAAAACCGTTAAAAATCTCCATGTAAAAATTAAATATTTTGATTTTAAACAAACAACCATTGAGAGACAGCTCCCAATAAATGAAGAGAGTTTCTTGCTCCTTTTGGAAGAGCGTTGGTGTCAGGACCCACGTCCGGTCCGGCTTTTGGGTGTGGGAGTAAAGTTCGCTGAATCCAAAGACGCATCTGTTTTTCAACTTCCGCTTTTGACTTAAAGGTCCTGATTAAGTACATATTCCTTAATGAATGAATTTCATCTACCAACAAATCATCCCTTAAATTTGAAAACCATATTGGCCATGGATTTTGGCCAAAAATTTATTGGAGTTGCCACCTATTGTGTGAATCGTGATCCTTATCCAACTCCCTATGGTCGCATCGCCAACAAAGGTAATGAAGCCGTTCTTAAAGAACTAAACAGCATAATTGATAATGAGTGTGTGGATTTAGTTGTCATTGGACTGCCTTACCTAGTTGATGGAAAAAAGACCACATCCACTGAACGGGCCCAGAATTTTGTTAATATGATACGCGATCAAATCACTCGGCCAGTGGAAGAGCAGGACGAAACTTTGTCTACTTTTGAAGCTGAGTCCCGAATGAAAAGCTCTCCTCAGTATAATTTCCAAGTAGATTTGTCGCAAATTGATGCGGTTTCAGCATGTGTAATTTTAGAAGATTTTATTCGCCGCACGAGGGCCACTCCTCCATTATAATATCTGCATGATTAAAAAAATCTTTATTATGATAATTTTGGTTGGTCTCTTAGGACTAATTTCTGTTGGCTCTTACGTTGGGTATTTTTATACCCGTACTTATGAAGGGCCTGATGTAAATTTTGTCGTCGAAAATGGTGACGCCTTTGGAAGAATTAATCAAAGGCTGTTCACTGAAAACCTTATTTCAAACAAACGTATTTTTCATTACCTGGCCAAAACCAAACATGTCATGACAAAATTTCGCGCCGGGAGTTATACAATCTCTCGTGGATCAAACATGGCAATGATTCTTGAAACCTTAGTCTATGGCCAACCGAACCTAACGAGCATAACAATTCCAGAAGGGAAAAATATGTACGAGGTTGCTAAGCTTCTGGCCGCATCGGGAATAACTTCAGAAAATGATTTCCTAGAAGCTGTTCAGAATCCAGATTTAATTTCTCAGCTCAATATTAGCGCTTCAAATCTGGAAGGTTACCTTTATCCTGAGACCTATCGTTTTGCCCCAAATACACCTGCGAAAACAGTTGCAAAAACGATGGTAGATCTCTTTAAGCGTAAAACTGAACAGCTCGATTTTAATCATCCTTTCTTAAATAAACATCAAGTCATCACTCTCGCCTCTGTAGTTGAAAAGGAGACTGGTGCCAAAATTGAGAGACCTGCTATTGCAGGGGTATTCACAAATCGTTTGAAAAAAAGAATGCGTCTTGAATCCGATCCAACGACGATCTATGGAATCTGGTCACGCTACAAAGGGAATATTAAAAGAACTGATCTTCAAGAAATGACTCCTTACAATACTTATAAAGTTCCAGCACTTCCTTTTGGCCCAATTTCAAATCCAAGCCTCGAAGCAATTCAGGCTGTACTAAATCCACAAAATCATGACTATTTATTTTTTGTAAGTAAGAATGATGGCACTCATGAGTTCACGGTGAATTATAAAGATCATCTTCAGGCGGTAGAGGATTTTCAAAGGAATTCTAAGGCCAGGCAAGGAAAGAGTTGGCGGAATTTAAAGCAGTGAAGCACAACTTTCAGGAACATTTAGAAAAGTTCTAGCTGGGCCATCGGCCCAAACAAAGACTGTTGATTTTTTTGTGTTTCTCAAAATACTGGGTCTAAATTGAAAGTTTGTTGGGATCGAATTACTGAGAATCTCAAGAGCAAAAATACGACCAGTATCATTCATGGCTTTTTTTATCTTGATCATGGGCAATTCAATATTAAAAGTGAAAGGTTTATTGTTAGTAAACTCTCCAATCCATTTTGAAACGTTCTTAAAACATTTAGGGTTAACAACGACATCATATGCATCGTCGTTAGCAATTAAATCAACAGCTACTTTTAAGTACCGATTTTTCTCATCCATATTGTGTTCAATACGTTGAACGGAAGATTTAAAAATATTACTTTCATTAATCATTTCACGTTGGGCAGTATCGTAGTCATTTATTTCAAGTTTTTTACTGCATTCTTCTTCGTTAAGGACATCCTGATCAGCGAGCATCGGAGCGCAGGCATAATTAGTTGCGTGAGCAAGAAATTTGAGAGGCTTTTCCAGGATTCTCATCGATATAACTTCATCGATCTCTACCTTATCCACGGGTTTCGAAAGTATGCCCCGAACTTTTCCACGGTAATCAAAAATGGGTGCTCCACCGTTACCTTCACTCAACTCACACCCAGCTATCAACATAACTGGTGAAGATTGATTATTCGCAAGTGGATTAAAATAAGAATTGTGAATTGATTGGCAGTCTTCAGATTTATGCATGATTCCCTGGTATGCATCGATCTGATCAATACTCCAAATATAGAACTTATCCAAATCATTCATTCCACTACGAGTTGATGAAACCGTTCTATATTTCACACTCTTCTCAAGCTGAATATAAGCAACATCACTGCGCCAAAGGAAAGGCTCTTTTGAAGCTAGGCGAGAAGCCTGTATGATTTTCTTGCAACCAACTCTTGTTGGCTTTTGATCTGATTCTGCAAAAAAGAAAAATATGTCTTTCTCACAAACAGCATCCTGGGCTCTCAAGGCTTCTGGTAAACAACTGCTGGCCGTAGCAACAACATTGTCTTGGGTTAAGAATCCGGTACAAAATTTTAATTTATCTTTGTAAACGATAGCTATTTTTGTCAAATAACTTGGACAATTATATTCACTTCCACCGCAGAAAAGTTCCTGCTTGGAAAGCTCTAGGTCAAGATCCGCAATTTGAGGCTCGGTGTAACGTGGTTTTTCTGACCCTTCTTCGTCTGCTTTCTTTCCACATCCAAGAGTGAACGTTGCCACCATTAAAATGAATCCACAAAAATAGGGACATAGTCTTTTGCGATTAATACTCGGTCCCAGACTTGCGGAGATGAACCATCGATTTACTTTCGATATTCATAATATGAGATGCCTTAACTTCGGCAAAAATAATCTCATGATCAGCTGGCTGAATTGAGCTAGTCATAACACATTCAATTGCTGCCTTGGCCTGATCCAAAAGAAGGCCATTAAATTTACCAAAGTGATGAGGGAGTTCCATGAAAGGATTTTGGGCAGGATCATAGCCTTTCCAAAAATGTTTCATAAAAGATTTATCGTGCTCGCCGACAATATTTATAGCAAACGGATTTCCGGCCTTGATGAGTTCATAGGCGGGTCGCCCAGGCTTGATGGCCAGACCCACCATAAGGGGACTAAATGAAATTTGCTGAATCCAACTGGCTAAATAACCATCGCTTATTTTGGTCTTTGGATCATAAACCGCCACAATAAATAAACCTGAGGGAATAAATCCAACAGCTGCGGCTTTGTCATATTGCAACATAAATCCTCGATTTCTCTAGGGTCATCTTTTACTCTAACGAGGCGCAAACATATTTGTCAAATTTTGATATTAAGAATTCCTTAAAGCGGGAACATTTTTCAATTTCTGGTCAATTTTTGCCGATAAGTAACTTCACTTGAGTCGTTAAGTGCATGCCTTTAGAATATAGGTACGGTTAACGACAAAATATAGTTGTTAATACCTACGAGGAGGATTCTGTGGATAAGAAGAAACAAGAACATTTTAAGGCACTTCTGCTGAAGCATCGTCAGCAAATCCTTAACGTTGGACTACTCAATAAATCTGAGGACTTACATGTCTCGGAGGATGATTTGTCTGATGAAACGGACTTGGCCTCTTCTCTTATTCAGCAGCAAATTACCTGCACGATTAGAGATAGAGAATACCTAAAACTTCGTCGTATCGACGCTGCTCTTGATCGATGTTCAGAAGGCTCTTTTGGGCACTGTGAAGATTGTGAAGAAGAAATAGGAATGAAGCGGCTTGAAAATCAGCCTTGGTCGGAACTTTGTATTCAGCACGCTGAAGAAAAAGAGAAAGAAGAGTCTCAAATCTACCGTCAGGCTTAATCTATCTATTCGAATTTTATCTATTAAAAGCCTCCTTTCGGGAGGCTTTTTTTTTGAGACTGTCTAAAATTTAAACACTTCTTTCAGTTCCATACACCTCCCTGCTCCAAAGTCTGTGAATCCTTATGAAGCTCTATGCTGGAAATTGGCAAGCAGCTTGCTTTACTTATTACACGGAAGCCTAAAAGCCTCCCAAACTTGTGATAAGGGATAGTTAATGAAAACAGCAGCAAAATCTCTTCTAACTTTGGCACTGACTCTCCACCTATCGGTTGGATCAGCTTTCGCTGCTGAAGCTCCACTTGCTTTCAATGCTGAACTTCTTATCTCTCGTTACGCTAGCTGGGGAATTGATCCTGATAAACACCTTGCAAGCATTAACTTAAAAGAGTCTTGGACTAAATTTAAAAAGAACAAAGAAATCGTTGTAGCTGTTGTAGATACTGGTATTCAAGGTGATCACGCTTTTCTAGCTAAGAACATTTATGTTGTTGGTGGTAAAAATTCTGCTTCTAATTACGGTGTTGATTTTTCTGGTGAGAAAGTAACTAACACGCCTTCTGATCAGCACGGTCACGGAACTCACGTTGCTGGTATCGTTAAATCAATTTTCCCAGACGTTAAAATTCTTGCACTTAAATACTACAATCCAAAAGCTTCTGGTCAGGCGAACTTAGATGCAACTATCAAAGCTCTTCAGTACGCTGTTGATAACAACGTTGATGTTATTAACTACTCAGGTGGCGGTCCGGAAGCTTCTGTTGAAGAGCTTCGTGTACTTAAAGCTGCTGAAAAAAAAGGAATTCTAGTTATAGCAGCTGCAGGTAACGAGCGCTCAAACATTGACGACAAGCGCCACGCTTATTACCCAGCTTCTTACGGTCTTACAAACATCATTACTGTTGGTGCTCATGATGATGGTCTTAACATCATTGCTTCTTCTAACTTTGGTAAAAACACTGTTGATATCGCAGCTCCTGGTCACCGTATTCGTTCATCAATTCCACAAAATAGTGCCGGTTATATGACTGGTACTTCTCAGGCAACTGCTTTCGTAACTGGTGTTGCAGCAATGATCAAATCAAAATATCCAAATATGAAGTATGACCAAGTAAAAAACATTATTCTTAGTTCTTCACTTAAAGTTAAAAACTTTGAAGGTAAGATCTTAGGTGCTGGTAAGTTAGATGCTGGTCGTGCTCTGGAACTTGCTGATGCAGTTAGCGAGAAACTCAACGCTCCAGTGTTGAGAGCTGTAGCAAACAAATAATTAATATCTTATACTGAGGGCATGAAAACCCTTTCTCTCTCTTTTCTCATTACATTCCTTGCTGGTGCTATATACGCTTTGGCCTACCCATCTTTTTTAGGAAATGGCTGGCTTCCTCTTATTTTCATCGCATTACCCCTGTTCCTGTGGAAACTTGAAGAAGCCTCATTCAAAACAAGTCTGCTTTTTATCCTGGGATTTAATCTCGGATTGGATCTAGTTGGCTATTACTGGATTCCCCACACGTTACGTGAGTTTGGCCAGCTCCCTTATATCATCTCGGTTATTCTAGGTTCATCTTTTTGTCTGATCCTTCAGCCACACTGGTGGGTTTATGCTGTTTGGAAAAAATTCAGACCATTAGGTTTTTGGAATGGGGAGAAACGAATTATTCTCACTGCACTTGTTATGACCATGCTTGAGCGATTTGTGAATCAGCAGTTTCCCTCTTTTGTTGGAAGCCCTTGGCTGCATCTTGCGCCCTACCTCGGTTTGGCCCCTTACTTTGGAGTCGCGATTTTTAGTTTTATGACTTACTGGCTGTCTCTGGAAGTTGTGGCACAACTAAAAATCAAACATCTTCGTCCTCAAACGTGGATTGGAATGGGTCTGTTTATTATCTTAAATGCTGCTTTCCCGATTAAAAATCCAGGAACCGATCTCAATCTGCCAGTTCGAATTGTTCAGGCCAATATAGGTAACTTTCAGAAAGTTTCTTCTGAGCGTGGTGATGCGAATTCTTTTGAAACGATATCTGAAACCTATGAAAATTTATCTATTGAAGAAAATGGTTTTAAACCTCAATTGATAATCTGGCCTGAGACCGCCTATCCAGATACTTTTTATGGTTCGAAAACACAGCTAAACAACATCTTCTTTAACATTACTCAGGCAACTGGAAGTGAAATGTTAATTGGTGGATATGACCAAGATTTAACGAAGTCATCTATGGACCAATTTGAATCCATATTCAACGCTTCACTCTTAATAAGTGAAGGGAAAGTGAAATCCATTTATCACAAAAATATTCTTATCCCATTTGGCGAGACACTTCCTTTTGGACCTCTCAACCGTAAAGTTGTTTCGATCATTCCGGCCATTTCACTCTTTGCGCGTGGTGAGGGTATTCCTGTAATGGAAACCCATGCTGGGTTTCGATTTGTGACACCAATTTGTTATGAACTTTTAGAATCAAATTATATGCGTGGACTTCTCAATCAGTGGGGCGGGAATCATTTTATAGTTAACCACACTAATGATTCATGGTACGGAGATACAGCGGAGCCTTATCAGCATTTATTTCTTTCTAAATGGCGTGCACTTGAATTTCAACTTCCAATTATCAGAAGCACCAATACGGGAGTTTCGTCTGTCATTTATCCTGATGGGAGCGAGTCACGTCGTCTTGGAATAAATGAAACTGGAAGGCTAGATGTAAACATACCTTTGAGTAATCCAAAAAGTACTGTGTATCAAGAATACGGCTTTTTCCCATTGCTGCTGCTGGTGGGACTTATTTATTTAGTTACCTGGTGGCGCGAGAAGAGCGGAATCAGAACCTAAGCGTCAATGAATACCCTTTTTTAAAACATAGTGACGTTGTCAAAGATCAAAAGTTTTCCTAAACTTAAGTGATGAAACAAAAATATTTGATTCTTCTGTTAGTTCTTATGCCATCTATCGTCTTTAGTGCCGACCTTAGAGGTAGAATGGGCGTTGGTATGACGAACCAGCTCGCCAATGGTCTGCCTGCAATATCCGTTAAAGTTCAGCAATCAAAGACTTTTGCTCTTGGGGGCCTACTAGGCTTCCAATCTGATCAGGACCAGACGCTCTATGGAGCTGGTATTAAGCTCTACCGCATCATTTTTGACGAACCACAGCTTAATTTCTACTTGGCGGGATTATTTGCTACCGAAACATATCTTAATGATGAAGCGAAGGTGGAATCAGGATTCCAGATAGACGGGACCATGGGGACAGAGTTCCACTTCTCAGGAATTGAAAGTTTGGGTTTTAGTTTGGAATTTGGTGTTTCTGCCAGAAAAGCAGATTCTAATGGTGGAACAAGTCTAGAAACCCTTGGCGATAGCTTTCTGAAAGCCGCCGTGCACTTTTATTTATAATGATGCTAATAAGATTAATTCTTTTATCGGTACTGCTTTTAAGCTCTAGAGTATTCGCTCAATCAAATGATCAAGTTCTTCAAGAGCTAGAAGACGATACGACCATGAGTGGTGGTGATATCTTCTCCGACTTTAATGAAGATCTTGAATCTAGCCAGGTCCTTGAAGACGAGCGCTTTTACCGCTACGGTCGTTTTTTCTCTGTGAATCTAGGTGGTGGACTAACAACTTTCACAGGTAACCGTGGTCAGGCCTATGAAGATAACCATCCCACCTTTCATTTATCAGTCAATTATTTTCTAGATTTCCAAAAAGCAATTATTTTAGGCGTGGAATATTCAAAGCACACCATGATTCTTGATACTGAAGTTAATGGGTATAAAAATATCGGAAAGATTGGAGCTGTAATAACAGATATGACCAGGGTTTTTGTGGGCTTCAAATACTACATAGACACAACTGACCTGGGCACTGCTATTACCTACTCTAATCCCTATTTTGTAGGACGGCTTGAGTATTGGTATCAAAAGAATAAATTTCTAGACAAGCCAATAATTGCAGATGTCACCGGTGGTGGTATTGGTACGGGAGTCGGATTTGGCTTTGAATTTCCGGTTGAGCTAAAGGCCTCTTATGTCGACGTAGAATTTCTTTATCACGTTGTAAACTTTTTTGATAAATTTACACAAGACTATGCTCAATTTAATGACCCTGATAGTACTTATGGTTACGATGACCTCACTGGTAACGTCATCAGCGTCATCGTTACTTATAATTTTACTTGGTAATGATAATCAGTGGCATATTTACAATATATTGGTAGGCAAGGGAACTGAAATGAGACTACATACTTTATTTTTAGCTATGATTGCGCTTGGCCTTGGCAATTCAGCTCTTGCTTCTTACGACCAGGCACCACCAAGCTTTACTTATAAACAAGACCAGGCCGTATTCATTGATTTTGATGATGCCTCATATGATATCTCCTATGACTTCAGCAATAAAAAGGTTTCGGTAAATACCCTTATCAGCTTTACTGCTTCAAAAGCTGGTTATCCTATTTTTGATTTGGTTGCCAGTCCCTCTGAGGTCATTTTAGATGGTCAAAATACTTACACAGAAACGATTAAAGATCCTGATCAACAAACCACTCTTCGAATCATTCAACAGACGATCGCTCCAGGCCGTCACCAATTACAGTTGAAACATTTTATTACCACTAATGTGGTATTTGGGGCAGCAGGATTGGCATCCGGGTTCTGGACATCCGATCTGAACGATCGCCGTTACCTTGAACAATACTTGCCAACCAATCTAGAGTTTGATCAATATAAAATGTATGTAAGGGTTAATGTTCTTGGCGCTGAAGGGCTACCACATGTCCTGAAGACGAACGGTAATGTTACTCAAATCGCGGAAAATAGTTTTGAAGTAGTATTTCCAAAATTTTACACAGCTTCTTCTGTTTTTTTCCACTTATTTCCGGTCAAGAATTCAGGCAACAACGTACAATTTTATTATCCTTCAATTGATGGGAGATTAATTCCTGTTGATATCTACACTACTTATAATACTGAGGAATTCGTTGTCTCTACTAAAAAAATTCTAGCTGAACTTGAAGCGGACTACGGTCCATTTCCACATGATCAGGTAATAATCTACGGAAACTCTCCATCAGGCGGTATGGAATATTCTGGTGCAACAGCAACTAGTCTGTCTGCCTTAGGCCATGAACTTTTTCATTCATATCATGCCAGAGCTCTGATGCCCGCTAATGGTAATGCAGGATGGATGGATGAAGCCATTGCACGCTGGAGAGATAATAAATATCCTTTTTTAGCGAAACTCAATTTTGAATCGACTCAACTAGCGGGACATTCTGTCTGGTCAAGAATGACAGATCGTATGGCATACACAGAAGGCTCGGCATTCCTTTCATTGATTGCTTACCGCATGAATGAGAAAGGTCTGAGTTTAAAATTATTTTTTAAAGACTATTTTCAAACTTATAAATATACAACTGTTACAACCCCACTATTTCAAGCAGAAATAACAAGGGCATCAAGTCTGGATCTTGCCAAAGACTTTGATAAATATATTTATGGAAAATCTTATTTGAAAAATTCCGCGAGACATACTCAGGAGGATCCTAATCATCCAAGACTGACCAAAGAACAGCTCTTAGAGCTTACCTGGCCATAAGGGCAAATCTTTAACAGGAATGACATTGACTATTTATTAGTGGCAAGTAGCAATTCAATCACAAAACAAGCATGTGAACAGAAAAAAGCCACAAATTAGTGACATGAGTGACTCCAGTTGGTGGCTTTGTCAGTGTTGCCTAAACGACAAATCAAGACCTTAAGAAATTTAGATATAATCTAACCAATTTGAATTACAATAAAATGATCATTCATGTAATTAGGATACCCTCATGAAAATTCTTAAACTGTTTAAAAACCAATCCGGTGTGACCTTGATCGAAAGTATGGTGGCGATCTCCATACTAAGTGTCATTAGTTTAACCGTCGCCACACTCCTAAAAGACGCTGGTGAAGGTGTAAAAACAAACGAAGCAAAATCAGAAGTAACTGGTCTTAAAAATATCCTTTTAAATAATTTCACTGACACTAACGCCTGTTACGCTACATTTTCAACTTATATCTCTCAGGCAAACCTGACCGCCGCAACTGGCAGCGGACGTGTTACTATCCCCTTCATTAAAAATAAAATCCCAGACATTATATATTCAACAGCATCAACCAATGTGCGACCTCTCACCATTACTGGGATGTATTTAACTAATTATTCTTCAGCAGCAAGTACTGCTGATCTATTAGTTAAAACAACCTTTCAAAAAAGTAGTACCAAAGTTGTAAACCTCAAAGACATTCGTGTTCCGATCAACATGAACATCGGCGGAACTACAGCATCACCCACTCTTATTTCATGCTCCACCATGGCCGTGGGTGATGATTGGATGCTCGCAGGAAACGCCGGGACAGTGGATGGAACGGATTATATTGGGACTTCGGATAACGTCCCACTGAATTTTAAAGTGAATGCTCAGAGAGCGGGAAGGATTGATTCAGTTGGAGTAACGACATTTGGATACCAAGCGGGTAATTCGCCATCATATTTGGGTCATAATATGACAGCATTTGGTTATAAAGCCGCAAGTGGTGCATCCAGTGGTCAAAATTCAGCTTTTGGATTCCAAGCTCTTATGACTGGTGGTGCCAATAGAAACACTGCGATTGGGTGGGGGGCACTCTCATTAGGGGTGACTGGTATAGACAACACCGCTGTTGGTGTGTCCGCACTTTCGAAAAATCAGGGCACAGAGAACACAGGTTTAGGCCATGGTGCCATGGCGTATAATACAACAGGATCTCAGAACACTGCAGTTGGAGCACGAGTTATGCCCTACACTACCAGTGGGAATAATAATACAGCTTTTGGTTACTCTATTATGTATGGAAACAGCGGTTACGCTGGATCAGGAAATACGTTAGTTGGTACGGGTATTATGTACAATAGTAGCGGACACTGGAATAGTGTCCTTGGAGCAGGTGCCCTTAGCAGAAATAGCACGGGATCCGAAAATACTGCAGTTGGTGGCCAGGCACTTGAAGCTAACTCGACCGGTTATAGAAACACCGCTGTTGGTGAAAGGTCTGGAAGTTTCAATTCCTCAGGTAATTACAACACATTTATTGGAGGTCACACCGCCATTAGTTTAGGAACCGGTTCAAATAACGTTTTTCTTGGTTACATGGCCGGCACTGGGGTAGGAAACTCATCAAATAAACTTTATATTGAAGCTAGTGGTGCAACGAATCCACTTATCGGTGGGGACTTCAGCGCCGCCGGAAGGTACGTAACTATTAATGGAAATTTGGGAGTTGGAACAACAACAATCGGAACTCCAAGCACTCCGGTCGTTGCAA
>CAMDQH010000034.1 GCA_945905815.1 Bacteriovorax stolpii
TGGTGATACTGCGGAACTTGTAAGTCAAAATGTCCCTTTAGAGCATTTTGAACACTTTCTGCGTTTGTTTTCTCGATAGTGAAATCAAGTTCACCTATACTTTGAGTCGCGTAATTAACGATTGTTCTTTTGAGAGCAGTAATAAGTCCACTTACTTCTTGTTGTTCTTCTTCAGCTAATTCACTTCTCTTTAAACTTTTTTCCAAATGATTGAGAATGGCGAGTAGGGCCTCTTTCTGCTCAACAAATAATTTTGTAAGCCCTGGCCGCTGAACTTTCAATAAAACTGAATCTTCAGTTTCAAAAGTTTTTTTGCCTAGATCATTTAATCTAAATTCATAAATGGCACCGACTGAGGCACCCGCAAAAGCATTTTGCGTGAGAAGAGGTATTTTAAGATAACGCTTATATTCCGCCCACGATGGGCGATTAAGAATTTCCAGGACATATTTCCATGATTTCTTTTGGCTGCCAAATATTCCACCCAAATTATCTTGTTGGTGTCTCAATTCTTTAGCAAGAGCTGGGGGAGCAAGTTCGGATAGAACTTGAGCAAGTTTTACGTAAAGCCCTCCGAGTTCCTGAAGTACAATCGAAATGACTCTGCCTTGAGAAAGCTCTCCGCGAGGTGTACATAAAATACTGATCAGCGCCGTCATACACTTATCCGCTGGTAAATGCTTAACGGCCTCATCAATAAGAGGTAGAAGCAGACTGCGGCCTTTGAGATTTTGTTTTAACGTTTCAACTAAATTTGGGCGAACCTGATTCTCGTAAAAACGATGCATAATTTTATGAGTCAGCTGAGTCAATCTGTTGTGTTCATTTTCTGGAAGTTCATAAAGCGCCGTGAAAAGTGGCTCTTTAAGATAGGGGACAATGGAAAGGGCCTCTTTAGAAAATGCTGGGAAAAGTTTAAAGATGGGAACATATCTTTTAGCAATTGTACCCACCATGTCTTCAAGTAGATCAACTTGATCTAACATTTCAAACATATTCGGATATTCGCCCACGGTTTCAAGAACTTTCTGTAGTGTATTGCCTAAGGCGCGCGCAAGTTTCTCTTCATCGACTAAATCATTTTTAAGTTTGTTGATTCCCAGGAACTGCATTGCTTGAATAGTAGCTTCAATATCTGGGGGAAGTGGCTCTTCTTCATCAAAACCAAAATGGACCATGTCTCGTGCAAGAGTTGCCCAAGACCGCTTGATTTGTCCGCTAGTGACATCTGGTAAATCCACCTTTGAGATGGCCTTAGAAAAGAAGAATCCCAGAGAGTCAGCGTAATTTTTGCATTCAGTTGCTAGCTCTGCAACCCAGGTGTAATCCTTCATTTGATGAGTGTACTAAAAATTTTAAGAAGTTCCAGACTAACCTTATCTATCCGTTTCTTCCCATATGGAGCCATCCGAACTAAAACGGTCCGGAAAGATGCAACGCTGCGAGCTTTATTTTCATGACTGGGTCATCATGCAATTTTATAAATTACTAAGGAGTCTAAATGAAACTTTTCTTCAGTACTGGTACTTGTGCACTGGCCCCCCACATTGTTATGGCCGAACTTAACATGGTGTATGAGCTTGAAGCAGTAAACTTAAAAGATAAAACTTGTGCATCAGGTGATTTCTACAAGATCAACATGAAAGGTTCAGTGCCTGCGCTTAAAATGGAAAACGGCGAAATTTTGACTGAAGGTGCAATTATTTCTCAATATTTGGTTGATCAGAAAAATGAAGGAACGCTTCTACCTAAGTTTGGCACAAATGATCGTTTTCGTGCTTTAGAATGGATGAACTTTATTTCAACAGATATTCATAAAAACTTCTCACCTCTTTTTTCTGCAGAGAGGTCGTATGCTTCTCTTGAAACTCAAAATGAAGTTAAGAATGTGTATAAAAAAATACTCACTGATAAATTTAACTTTATTGCTGAAAAATTGGGTCAAAATGATTACCTCATGGGTAACCAATTTACGATTGCAGATGCTTATATGTTCACATGTCTTGCTTGGACAAAGTATGTCGGATTGGATTTAAACAATTGGTCTAATTTGACTTCTTATATGAAGAGAGTTTCTGAAAGACCGGCGGTTATGCGTGCTATGAAAGAACAGGGAATGATTAAGTAGTTTTGTTTCTGAGGGCCCCAATCTGGGGTCCTCTTTTTACTCAATAGCGTTGGCCATAATATCTGATAATTCCCTTAAATTTGATCGCTCCAGCTCATGCTTAGAATGAGTCAATGTTTTCACATGGCCATGATGAAGCCATGAAGCCGTGAGATGAGTTTCTTCCGAACCAACTATTCTGTCCTGATCTCCCAAAATGAAGGTAACAGGTATATCTACGTCACTTAAATCTTCACGGGTAAGGCCATCAAGCTTTTCTAGATTTTGCATCATATGGGCCGTTGAACGTAGAAGAGTCTTCCATCTTTCACCATGCTTTGTCATAAGCGAATCAGCCAATGCTGGGAATTTCTCTTTCAAATGATCTGGATCAAGCATTAGAAGTTCACGATTGACTGCCTTCTCGGACCAATTAAATTTTGTGCCATAGGTAATAATTTGCCTGATAGGTGAATCGGGAAAATTGGCCGCATGATAAAGGCCAACATATCCACCTATTGAATAACCAAAAATGATGATGTCCTGGAGCTTATGATCTTTGGTAAATTTTTCTAGTTCTCTAGCAAATAGATCAATGCGGAATTCATCCGGCCATTTTGAAGTCTGTCCATGGCCTGAGAAATCAAAAGTGAGCGCCTTGTAACCTTTTTCTTGCATTAGTCCCATAAGAACAGATAAGTCGAGTGATGTCCCGAGCGCGCCGTGTAAAAAGACGATGGTCTTAGTTATCTTGCCCATAGTGGTTCAGTTCCTTTTAACTTTCATGGATATAGTAGCACTTAGCTTACTAATCGCCAAAGGGAGTCTGGAAAACTTTTTTCCGAGAGTCTTTGTCGGAGAAAGATAAATGAGAACCAGTCCATAAGTGCATTTTTTATATTCAGAAATTGCGATGTTTTTCTATGAAACAAAGAGCATCCATATCTCGAATGATAAACTTGTTAAACCAGATTGGAGGAGTAGAATAAATCAATATTTAAACAAGCTAGGTCACTATGTTAGATGTACACAACACACTCAGTTTTCCTGCTATTTTAACTCGAATTCGCAATAAACTTCCCATACAAAATCCGTTACATGGTTTTGTACATAATAACATTCTAATGATGTTTGAAGATAAAGAATTTCATGATGCACTTTCTGTTGCAGGACAGCTCTATCGTGCCAAGTCTTACTGGGATCTAGAACAATATAAAATAAAATTTCACGAAAATAAAATTTCCGAAAAAGATATCACTGATGGAATTGATCAGTACTCACTTCATTATCACGATTCGGCCTGTGCACAAAAACTGGGTCTATCTTTAAAAGATTTTTATCATCGTCTCATGTTTTCTCAATTGGCCTTTAACGATGATGATGTTCAACCTGAAATAAAAGATGGAACACTATGGGCGCAATGTGCCGAGAAAATGTCAGGACAAGCTTTAGACCTTAGTCTCGACAAAAAGAAATATCGAGCAAAAGAATATTGGGAGAAATACTATAACGAATCATTGGCATCGACCACGCATCCTTACATAATTAATCTTATTTCAAGTTTTTTGGATCAAGGGCAAAGTTTTTGGGCAAATCCTTATCTTAAGTCAGGATTTTGGACTTACTTCTGTGAGGACTTAGAAATAGTTAGAAAATTTGGAAGTGATTGGCAAAAAAATCTAGGCAAAAAGTTGGATTTCTTCAAAGGGTACTCTACCGAGCAAATCATAGAGTCTGAATTAACCCGAATGAATATTCCAAGAGAAGCTTGGGAAGATTTTATTCTCGATCTGCTCTTTGACCTCAAGGGATGGTCCGGGATGGTTAATAAGCTTGAGGTTGAACCGTGGCAGGCCACAGTTAAGGCACCAAACATTAAGCTAGTCGATTTTATAGCCGCTTTACTATTAATTGAATCCTCACTTGATGAATATCATGCTTTAAATCACTCAACTGATCTAGCAATGATTTATGGCCGTGAAGAAATAACGACCTTAAGAAGCTTTCAGCTGACTCTTGCACTTTATCAAATTACGAATGATTTTAAATTGCCTCACTCGTGGATGAATAAGCTAGAATCAGGGGAAATTGTTACAATTGTAAAAAACATTGAGAGTGCTGAAAGAGAGCATGTCATCAGATTGTGGCACGAAGCCTTTGAAAACCACTTTTACCGTGAGGCCTTAAGTGCCATTGTCTCCCACGACCGTGGACAATTGGACGTTTCAAATACTGTTGCCCAAATTTTATTTTGTATTGATGACAGAGAAGAGTCAATTCGTCGTCATGTTGAAGAAATAAATCCAGCACTTAAAACTTTCGGAGTCGTTGGATTTTTTGGTCTCGATATGAAGTTTAGTAGCATTAAACATAAACGGCTCATTGCTCAATGTCCGCCAGTCATTGAAGCAAATCGAATTGTTAGAGAAGTTGCAAAAGATAGTGTCAATGCTCAGCGTTTTTTGAAGATTAATAGCTTCATTGGTGGTTCCGACTTAAGCCTTTATTACATGTCACGAACTTTATTCAGAGGCTTCTTTTCAACAATTATCCTGGGTTTGTTGAGCATAGTACCTATGTTCTTACAGGTTTTCTTTCCTAAACAAAACAAAAGCTTCAAATTAAAAGTGAGTCAATTAATTAGTCCTGTTCCAGCAACCGAAATGGACATTGACCAAATCCAAGAGGGACAGGGATACACGAAACTTGAGATGACCAAAATTGTTGAAAGTATTTTAAGTATGTGCGGATTAAAGACCGAGTTTTCAAAATTGGTTTTACTTATGGGTCACGGGTCTTCAAGTACTAATAATCCCTTTAAGCAAGCGTATGGATGTGGGGCATGCGGTGGGAATGCCGGTATTTCAAACTCTCGTGTCTTTGCAAAGATGGCCAATGATCCAGAAGTACGTGTTCATCTTAAAGACGTCGGAATCTTTATCCCTAAGGAAACATATTTTGCTTCTGGTTTTCATGACACATGTACCGATGAAATGCACTTTTTCGATTTGGAATTAATGCCGAGTGAATATGTCGAAGAATTTAACCGCATTAAAATTGATCTGAATAAAGCTTGTATGCTCAATGCCTTTGAAAGGTGTCAGCGTTTTAGTTCGCCTGAAGCAAAAGAAAGTCCAGAGAAGGCCATTATACATGTACGCGAGCGTGCTGAAGATTTGGCGCAGCCACGACCAGAATATGGTCACTCCAACAATGCCCTTGCAGTTGTGGGATTGAGACATATGACCAAGGGTTTATTTCTAAATCGAAGATCTTTTCTTCTAACCTATGATTGGAAGATTGACCCAGAAGGTGAGATTCTGAAGCAAGTAATTCTAGGTGGTATACCTGTTGCCGTAAATATTAACATGGATTATTACTTCTCTTGTGTGGATAACGATCACTATGGTTGTGGTTCAAAACTTCCCTTGAATTTGACGTCGCTTCTGGGTGTAATGACCGGTTCCTCAAGTGATTTGCGCATAGGTCTTGCCAGACAAATGGTTGAAATTCACGAGCCGATCCGTAATATGACAATTGTTGAAGCTCCACTTGAGCGGGTTAAGAAAATTTTTGATAATCATGGGCGTCTCAAAAATATTCTTTATAACCACTGGATGCGGCTATGTGTTTTTGATCCGGAATCAAACACTTGGTATCTTTTTAAAGAGCATGAATTTCAAAAGTTTGAAGTAGAGAAATTGGCAATTAAATACTTTAAAACATCTAAAGAGCGGGTCATCAAAAGCGTAACAGAAGATGATTTCTCGGAGATTGGTTAATGGAATATTTATATCTTAATCTGCTTGTACTCCCTTTTGTTTGGATGTGTTTTCTAGGGATTACTTTTTTCTTTAGGATAAAACTTACAGAAAACTTTTTATCTGAAAGCGTAAAATGGATTTCTCTCATCATGAGTTCATTAAGCTTGTCGTTAGTTATTACTGTTATCATAAATCGTTCACAACATATTTTCTTCGATTATCCTGCTTGGATTACGATCGGAGAATATCTATTTCAAAGTAGGTTCGTTGTCGATATTCTTGGCTCTACCTACGCACTTTTGACATCACTGCTTATCGGGATTATTTTTAGATTTTCACGAAACTATCTGCATAAAGAGGAAGGCTATTTTAGGTTTATTTTTCTACTTTCGACTCTCATGTTTGGCTTAATGATAATTTGTTTCGCTCGTACTCTTGATTTGATTTTTGTTGGTTGGGAGCTTGTGGGAACCACGTCCGTTCTTTTGATTGGTTACTTTTATATTCAGGTGCAACCTGTACGTCACTCGCTCAAAGCAGTCGTCAGTTATCGTCTTTGTGATATGGGGATTTTAGCAGCAGGGGCTTGGGCGCATCACTATATGCACACCACGGATTTTTATGAATTGCACGAACTTTTAAGTTCTCCACATCTTCATGATTCTGGCCATGGTGGTACACTTGCCTTAGCTTTTGTCGGCTTTTTTGTTATCTGGGGCGCTCTTGCAAAGTCAGCCCAACTTCCATTTAGTTCATGGCTACCTGCCGCGATGGAGGGGCCAACACCATCAAGTGCAATTTTTTATGGAGCACTATCCATACATCTTGGGCCTTTTTTACTGCTAAGATTTTATGACTACTTTACTCACTTTCCCCTGCTCCTCTGGATTATTGGCATAATCGGTTTTACCTCAGCGATCTATGCCAGTGCCGTAGGTAGAACACGCTCTGATACTAAAACCATGTTAGCTTATGCAACGATTTCACAAGTTGGTATAATTTGGGTTGAAATTTCTTTAGGGTTTACCCAATTTGCTCTTTTTCATGTTCTGACTCACGCAAGTCTAAGAACATGGCAGTTTCTTCGATCCGCTTCTATTATACAAGATTTTGTAGAAAACCCAGTTGTTCAACAACACGAAATAATTCATCGAAATATTTCATTTGAAAAATATTTCTCAGAAAAAATAAGAAAAAAAATATTTATTCATGCACTTCACGGCTTTCATCTTGATTACCTTACCCAGAAGACAATTAGTTTCTTAACATGGCCTCTTAGGGCCTATTTTATTTTTGAAAAAAGATGGTTGGATCTAAATAATGGTCTAGTAAAATTTTTATTTAAAAAGCGGTAATATATGACACATTCGCAAAGCATCCCTGACTATACAGTCAATACTAAATGGCAGGATATTTTTCTCGTAGTCTTGGGTTTTTTAGGGATTTTCTTTCTTACACTTTTCTTCTTTAACCATGAATTCTCTCATTTGATTATGTCGGGTCCACATATTGAATTTAGTTTCAATAAGTTTAGTTCATTTTTAGGTTTAGTTTTTTGTCTTTCACTTTTTATCGGCATTTTTCCTGTCCGTAAGGAAAATGAAATTAGTAAAACATTTATATTTTACATCTTGGGTGGCCTTGGGATAATTCTTGCCAACAATCTAATTACTTTTTTACTTTTCTGGACCTTCCAACGGTCGCTACCAGGTTTTCGTTTCATTCATGGAATTAGAAATGGAAGCACATCTGGTGGCGGAACATATTTAGTTCAACACTTTATTACATTTGCTTGCCTTGTCGTACTCACTGTCTTGGCATCCCGGAGTGGGTATGCATCGCTGAGTTTTTCTCAGATTCCAGCGAGCTTCTTTACCTGGCCGGTACTTATTCTTTCCTTTATTATTATTTTCGAGTCTCATGGAATTTTCCCATTCCATTCATGGATTCATGATTTGGTAGGAAATATTAACTGGTATAAAATCTCCACCATATTTCTTGCCCGTGCTGGGGTATTGCTTTTTGTCAAATTGATAATGCCTACGATTGATCAAGACCCAGATCTTTTTAAGCTCGTTTTGCTTAGTCTTTCTATTTTTTCTTCCATCTATTGGAGTGTGCGAGGAATTTTTGAAACAAACGTTGCCAAGATTACGACTTATTTTTATGTCGCTCAATCATCCCTAATTTTATCTGGTCTTTTGGCAGACAGAGCAGCTGCCCATGGTTCTTATCTACAGATATTGGTTATTTCTTTATCCGGTACGGCATTATGGTCGCTCATGAGTTATATTCAGCGACACACAAGTATCAAGCGGCTTAACCAGTTCTACGGCCTAGCGCAATTTTATCCTAAGCTTGCGACGCTATTTTGTCTCTTCGGATTCAGCATGATCGGAACACCCCTTGGTGCTGCCTTTGTGGTTGAAGATTTAGTTATTAATGGTTTACTCGATCAACAGCCATTTCTTGGGTTAGGTCATATTTTGGCAACTTGTCTGAATGGAATATTATTTTTTCTTATTTTTTCAAAATTATTTTTGGGCCAAACGGCCTACCCACAAAAGATTAAAAATCTTGATATGTCTTTAGGCCAAATGATACCCTACGTTCTCATACTATTTGTGATGTTTTTAATTGGTATATTTCCTTCATTGTTTCTAAGGAATATAACGTGGTAAATGAAGTTAAAGTAGGATGTTATTATAGGCATTACAAAGGCAACAACTACCGAGTTGTAAGCCTTGTCAGACATTCTGAAACTCTTGAGTGGTTGGTCTCATATGAATGTTTGTACGCTAACCCTGAAGGCCTACTTTGGGTAAGGCCTCTTGCTATGTTTTGTGAGAATGTCGAAATTAACGGACAAGTCATTCCAAGATTTATATATCTAGGAACCTCTTTAGAAGAAGTGGTTTAGCGGTTGTAGGGTCATCAGGCCAGTGATGCCTAGGATACTCTCTCTTAAATTCTCTAAGCATTTCCTGATAGGTTTTTTTCCAGAATCCAGCCAGATCCTTGGTTACCTGCAATGGTTGTCGGTGAGGTCCAATCAGCTTAACCGTGACTGGAATTTTATTCAGTCCAACTTTTGGCGTCTCCTTTTGCCCATAAAAGTCTTGAATGGGTGCCTCCACGTAAGGATCCTGATTATAAGGATAATGTATTTTTAATTCTTTTTTTCCACCGAGATGTATTGACCAAGGTAGAATCTGGTTAAGATTATGATCCTCTAGGGATTGTTTAAAATAGTCATCAAGTGAATCCCAGTTAAGATCCACACAAAATTTGAAATATTCAGTTAATGAAAGTGAGGTCTGATCTTCTTTGCTGCTCAATTTTAGCCAATAACAATAGCGGTTGTAGGACTCAGATTCCTTCCACTTCTCAAGCCGTTTTGAGAAAACCTTTTCACCTAAAGTCAGTGTTTTGTCTTTTTGCGCTTGCGTGAGTTTGTCCCACTTGAGTGTCAGGATTTTTTCATCAATCACGATGCTTCCAATTTTTGTCAGTGATTTGAGTGAAAATATGGGCTCGACATTGATTTGATTCTCTTCGGTAAATGGAAACGGTTCTTGTTCAAACAGCCACTCCTCTTCAATCGAAATAATTTTTATGGCCTCCTGTCTTTGAGTAATATCCATGATGAGATAGTAGCCTTCAGTTAAAGTTCCTAGACTTGGATGAAGCTTAATGGTTTTACCTGAGTAATGAACAAAATCATGCTGCTTTGTGCGATACTTTGCAACTTGGTCAATAAAGCCAGAGAGAAGGCATTTTTCCCACTGCTCACTTTTTGGACCCGCAGTTTCAAGATAAAAATTTAATCGTCGAAAAAGAATACCCGAAACATCATTTTCAAGTTCGTTGCATACATAAATCAGGAGCTGCTTCTTTTGCTCTTTGATGAGATTTTCACCAGCAACCAAGACTCTGGAGAGTCTCAATTCAACCGGATAGCGTAGGGCCTTTTGCGCAAGGGGTGTGGACTGATTGTTCTCATCAATTAGTCCCATAAGAAAGCAAAGGTTTTGTGCTTTCTGCCAACGATCAGATGGTGGAGTAGTTATCCAGCGAAGGTTAGATTTTATTTGTGAACTCATTAAATAAGTATCAGTCAGGTCTGATTTTAAAATTTCTGGCACAGTGAAGTTTTCTCTTGATTCATAATCTTGTAGAGCATAAAGCCGATGACAGACACCTGCTGATGTTCTGCCAGCTCGACCAGCTCGTTGGATAGCGGAAGATTTTGTAACGGGTCGATCAGCTATGATTTTTAATCCATTCCAAGGGGAGTAATGCGCTTCCCGCTGAATGCCGCTGTCTATGACTGCTTTTATTCCTGGAATCGTCACAGAACTTTCGGCCAGATTTGTAGAAAGAATAATTTTTCGTATTTGATTAGGCCTTAGTGCCTCTTCTTGCTCCTGCATGGAAACTTCTGAATGAAGAATGAATACTTTTCCAAAACGGTCACCAAGGTAGTTCTGAACTTTTTGAATTTCTCTCATTCCAGGTAGAAAAACTAACACGTCACTTAAGGCCGGAATTTGTTCAAGTGCTGCCCTTATTTTTTGCTCAAGATTTTGATTAAGAATACTAGGTTGGTTTGGTAAGTAGATCATTTCGACAGGGTAGCGGACGGCCTCAATTTCGATGACGGTTGGAGATTTAAGATGGTGCATGATTTCAGTGTCAAGTGTCGCCGACATCAAAATAAGTTTCAAATTTCCTCTACGGGCCTGAAGATCCAGTAGCCAGGCAAGTGCCATATCAGTTTCTAGATGCCTTTCATGAAACTCATCTAAAATAACCACATCGACATCAACAAGATCATTTTCACTCATCGCTTTTTTAAGGAAAGTTCCTTCAGTATAAAATGTAAGTTTTGTGGCCTGAGATGTCTTTTTTTCAAAACGAAAGTGGTACCCAATTTCGTTCCCAATCACAAGGCCTTCTTCTTGAGCGATTCTTTCGGCAGCGAGCTTGGCCGCAAGGCGTCTTGGTTCAAGTACGATGACCTTTGCCTGAGTATTTTTTGCGATGAACCATGGCAGACGCGTGGTTTTACCCGATCCAGGGGAGGCCTTGATCAAAATAGTAGACGATTTCTGAACCTGAATCAGGATTTCATCTAAATAAGCATCTATTGGGAGAGATATTTTCTCATATTGCATTGAATGTTTCTCATCTTACATTGATAATAGTGAAAATCATAGGAGAGAGACATGTCTGATTGCCCTTGCCGGATACTGGATACAAAAAAATTAACTTTAGATGCTTGTTGCGGGCCTTTCTTAAAAGGCACTAAAAAGGCCCCTACTGCCGAGAGCATGATGAGGTCACGTTATAGCGCCTATGTCGTGAAAAACATCGATTACATAGATGTCACTCAAATTAACGAAAAGAACGAAGTTTTTAATAAAGAAGAAGCTCTCAAATGGGCGGAAAGTTCTGAGTGGTTAGGTCTTGAGGTTAAGCGCACTCAAAAAGGTGAAGCTAACGATGACACTGGCGTGGTTGAATTTATTGCTCACTATAAAGATAAGACTTCTGGTGCTGAGCTCCGTCACCATGAAACATCTTTGTTTCAAAAACAAAATGGCGATTGGAAATTTAAGGAAGGAAATATTCACGGCGCCCAGCCAGTGAAGAGAGTCGAGCCAAAAATTGGTCGTAATGATCCTTGTCATTGTAATTCTGGTAAGAAATTTAAAAAGTGTCATGGTGCTTAAATGAAGCAAGAGTTATTAAGTGGATTGATCGGTAAGATGAAAGAAGAGATGCATAATCTTGAATCGGCAGCCAAGGCCAATAAAGATTTTGCTACTGATCAAGAATTCAAGGCCGAAAGTAAGTATGATACTCGTTCACTTGAAGCTTCATATCTTGCTAGTGCTGAACTTAGTCGGGTCGAAGATCTGAAATTAGAAATTCAGATGCTGGAAGAGGTGGACCTTACTGTTTCTTCAAAATCGAAAGAAATTTGCATTGGTAGCCTAGTTGAGCTTCGCCACAAGGATCAGAAGCGTAGTTATTTCCTTATTCCAACTTCCGGGGGAACATTACTTAAAGTCGGTGATAAAACTGTTCTTGTTGTGTCAGTATTTTCACCACTAGGTGATGCACTTCTAGGTCTTCAGGCCGGTGCCGAATTCGAGGTGGAGACACCTAAAGAGACTCGGGCCTATCAAGTCCTCAATTTTCAATGACCATAATTGTTGTCTCGAATCCTACCCTTTGAGCCATCATGCAGACGCAAGATACTGTATTTAAGCGGTCAAGAAATATCATTCAAGCATTTGCCCACTCTCGCCGATAATAACTCCAGCGAGGTTATGCATGAAATGGCTTATGTCCCTAACGATACTTGTTTCCTTCCAGTTGCGAGCTGAAGTCTCTCATGAGCATGTTGATAGCATGATTGACCAGATGGTAACAAATAACGTTATTTCAAAAATTGAAGCAGATAAGGCCAAAGTTCGTATGAGAACTATGTCTTCAGAACAGTGGGCGCAAATTAATACTAAAGCAGAAGCCATTGCGGCCCGAAGTCCTGCGTCTGTTAGTACTGCTTCAGATAATAAAATAGAAGAAGTCCAAGCTGTAGATTTGGATAGTAAACAATTCCAGCAGATTCAAAGTGACATGAAAAAATTTGTGCCTTAGTCTAATGTCTAAATGGCAATATTCTCACTAGATGTTTCCCCCCTAAAAGAAAATTCTAATTACCGATGGCTCTATCTGAGTCAGTTGATTTCATTTTTTGGCAGCATGATTACTTATGTTGCTATTCCTTTCCAGATGTATGAGATCACAGGTTCTACTTTCCACGTCGGGATGTTGGGAATTGTACAATTGATTCCTTTGGTGATTTCTGGTTTTTGGGGCGGGGCCTTTGCGGATAGTTTAGACCGCCGAAAATTAATAGTTGTGACTCAAATGGCTTCTGCTGTGGGCAACCTCTTACTGGTGTGGTTTTCACTTTCTAGTTCAGGAAATTATTGGCTACTGTATATCCTTTCAGGCCTGATGGCGATCTGCAAAGGTCTTGAGCGGCCTCCACTTGAGGCCCTGACTCAGCAGTTGATAAAAAAAGAAGACATTCCCAAGGTGAGCTCACTGCAGTCATTTAAAACTACGGCAGGGATGATTATGGGCCCAGCAGTGGGTGGGATATTGATTTCTTCGTTTGGTATCGTTGCCACATATGTGGTTGATTTCTTCACCTATGCTTTCAGTATTTACTGTTTACTTCAATTAAAAAATTTTCCAGTTCTAAGTGAGAAAAGAAAAGCAAATCTCTCTTCAATTATGGATGGTTTTAAATACGCCATGAAGCGGCCTGATCTCATCGGAACATATGTGGTGGATATGGCCTCAATGACTTTTGCTTTTCCTAATCCGCTTTTTCCAGCTCTCGCCAAGATTCTCGGGGGGGCCGATAAACTAGGCTGGTTGTATTCATCGGTAGCGATTGGCGCCTTATTAGCAACTGTTACGAGCGGCTGGACCCATAAAATCGTTGCGCATGGAAAGGTCATTACGATCTGCGCTTTTTTGTGGTGTGTGGGCATTGTTGCCTTTGGACTGAGTCAGAGTTTTTATATTGCTATATTTGCTCTCGCTTTTGCAGGCTTTGTGGATATGATTTCCGGAATTTTTAGGGCCACGATATGGAACGAGACTATTCCTTCAGAATATAGGGGAAGACTAGCGAGTGTAGAGATGATTTCCTACTCCTCAGGACCGCTTTTAGGAAATACATTTATGGGTGCAATGGCCGATAGTGTAGGTTATGAGAGTGCGCTTATGTGGGGCGGGATAGCAGGAGGATTTTTAGTTTTAATTATTGGCGTGGGAATTAATTCGTTTTGGAATTATAAGGCCATTAGAACTTAAACGGGCTATTTTGCCTTGATAAAATCTAAAGCCGTTTTGGTTTTGTTACCCTGCTTCTTAGATGGGCTTGATTCAGGTAGAAGCACTTTTAAATCTTCTATAAGTCCGTTCATTGAACCTTTAATTGTATCATGCATTTCGACTAATGAATCCCTCTCGAACTTCTTCGAAAATTCCAGGACACAGCCTTTTTTAGTAGGGTCATCTTTATTGGCATATTCCCACTTTTCAACGGAAATATCTGAATTTGATTTTGGTCCTTTGATTTTTAAACTGGTAGAAATGATGTCAAATTTATTATATTTCGCAAGATCAGTTTCAAATATAATTGGGTTCGTTACCATCGCAGCAAACGTTTTGTAGTTGTTATTAAAAGTATCAAGGACATAACTTTTTTGATTAGTAGAGATTGAACAGGAGTCAACTCGGTCATAATTATCTGTGGATTCAATGGATGACTCGACGTAGGAAACATCGGCTTCACAGTCCATATCAAGCTTACTTTTATCAACTTTAATTTTGCCCGCATTGATTATTTTGCGCTGGGCCTGAATGTCTTCAAAGTTTTTGGTCTTCACTCTCAAGGGGGGTCTTGTCCCATTTTCATTTTTGAGCGGCCGATACTTCAAGGCTACATCGTCTTTGGAATCACCTGATCTCTGTCTCAATATAAGGCCTGACTTATCAAGCAGGTCTTGATTTTCATATGGTTCAAAGAAAGTGACGGTATTAAAGGCCGAACTCTCCAGCTTGTAGGCTTCGCATGGATAAGTGATTTTAACTTCACCTGCTTTGATTCTTGGCTCAGTCATTTCTTCTTCCGGATTTTGAGCACAGCTCATTGTCATGACTTCCGGTCTATTTAGAAAATTTGCGGATTTTTTTAAAACCTTCTCAGTTGTTTCGGCAAGATCAATGTCCACTTCTTGGGTTTGTGCCATTAGTGAGGAACTAGTGATTAAAAGGGCACAGAGGCAAAGTCGGTTCTTCATTAAAAACGTATCGGTGGTCGTATGTAAAAAATTGAGCGAAATAGTACGACGAGTGGCCGGAACTAATAAAATGTGGGAGTTGGTTCAGTTACCGGCTCAAATCGTTACAATTCGGGCCTATAAAGGAATGAACTTCAGAGAAAGCTAGTACGGCGTCCCTACGTACTGCCAAAGTCTCTTCTTCACAAAGCGTGGAACAAAAAACTGCAAGGTGCGAGCAATTTTGCGTAAGTTTGCAAAACTTTTCATGCCCCATGGGTAGTGGGAGAGTAGGATCTGACTATCGAGAACTGTAAAAAAATAATCCAGAATAATTGAAAAGATAATTAGATCATCAAGTAGACCGAAAACAGGAATCCAGTCCGGAATCAAATCAATAGGTGAAAGCATTAAGGCAATCATGCCGAGTAATACTTTTTTATCACGAGCCGGGATGCGCTCATCATTAGCAACATCCATCAGAAACTTTTTTAAATCTTTAAAAAACTTCATTTTGTAATCTCTCTTATTACTAAAGAACTTGTTGCAAAAGCAAACGCACCAGTAACAAAACTTGCTGAGCCAAACCCCTCCGAGCAGTCCATATTCTTGGCCATACCAGGAGCCTTATGGGTGACGCATCCATCGGGAGTAGGGTAAACGGCCCGTTCATGTGACCATACCGACCATACCCCAAAATCACTCTCGTCTTTTTGAGGGAAAGAGAAGTCCTGACGAAGTTTCTTACGAAGTTTAGCAAGTAAACGATCATTGGCCGAAGTTGCCATGTCTGTCACTCGGATTTGTAATGGGTCAGTCTTTCCACCTGCTCCACCCATTACGACCAGAGGCACTTTGTTTTTTCTACAATAATCAATTAAGTAGCACTTGTTTGTGAAGTCATCACAGGCATCCACGACAAAGTCATATGGCTTATCGAAAATAACACCTAAATTTTTTGGACTAAAAAAGCATTGCTTCGTATCAACTTCGCAAAAAGGATTAATAAGTTCAACTCGCTCTTTCATTACATCCACTTTGAATTTTCCGACAGTTCCGTTTAGTGCATGAACTTGGCGATTGATATTCGTCACACAAACATCATCTAGATCAACCAAAGTCATGTGGCCAATTCCTGTACGCGCCAGTGCTTCAGCGACCCAAGAGCCCACACCACCAATACCCACGATAAGGATTTTGGCATGACGGATCTTAACCATACCTTTAATGCCATAGAGACGTACGATGCCACCAAAACGTGACTCAAAATCATTAACGCTCATAATTCCTCGCCATTTGATTTATTTTTAACTGACCACAGGCCGCAAGGATATCATCACCCTTTGTTGTGCGAACCATGACTCGTAATTTTTTTGTAACTAATTTTGTCTTGAAAGTATCAATCTCTTCTTTTGTAGGTCTTTTCCATTCTGATCCCGGAAATGGATTGAAGGGTATTAGGTTGATGACGGCCTTACGTGGAGAGATTAATTCGGCCAGAGCATCTACATGCTCATCATTCATATTGAAATCTTGAATCATTAAATATTCAAATGTCATAAAGTCATTTTTTAGGTGAGGGATGTCATCAAAAACTTCCATGACATCTTTTAGTGGGTACTTCATATTCAACGGGATCAATTGGTTTCTTTCGTGATCAAAGGGAGAGTGAAGGCTTAAGGCCAAGTTAATTTTGGGAAATTGTTTAAGTTGTTCCATTCCAGGCAAATATCCAACTGTTGAAAGAGTCATCTGCCGTCTGCCTAAGCCAACGAGTTTTGTATCAATGAAAACATCAATCGCTTTTTGAACTTCAGTAACATTATGTAGGGGCTCGCCCTGACCCATAAAAACGATATTCGGCTTGAGTGCTTTTTCATCATTTTGAATCAGCCATTGATACGCCTTAAGGTACTGGCCGACAATCTCACCAGCAGTAAGATGGCGCTTAAGACCTTGAGTGCCGGTATAGCAGAAGCTGCAATTCATCGCACAGCCAACTTGGGTAGATAAGCAAACGCTGTACCTTTTATGAAATGGAATCAACACAGTCTCAACTTCTAATTGATCCTTGAATTGCATTTGAAATTTTACTGTCCCATCATCAGATTTTAAGATCTTAGAAATCTCCGGAAGTCCGAAGTCGTAATCCTGATGAAACGATTCAACTGTATTGGAAGCGACGTGCCGACTCCATATGCTGTTATCTTTATAAAGTCCGTCGAGCCAATAATTAAGGCCAGAAAGGGGAAATCCCTTTTTTTCGAAGGCGTTGGCCCAATCACTGGTTGTAAGAGCGTATACAGAGGTAGTCATTTGCACGTAAATCTAGCCTATTTGGATGAAGGTGTCATAATATAGTTCATCATGAAAAACACAGTCCTTTTTGCTTTGATTCTCTCTATTTTTGTCAGTTGTGCTCATAGAAATACGGTGAGTGCCCCATCTCAACCTGTTCTTTCGGTTGAAACTCAAAAAAAACATACAGAAATGAGTAAAACCAGGGGCATCTTTCATGTCATAGAGCCTCTTGGGATTGAGTTGATTCTTCTTAATGTTAAAAATCACAAAGAAGAAACTGTTCTCATGGACAAGACTTTGTCCCAGCTGGAATTGGCCCCCGGACACTGGCAAGTGACTGGATTTATTTTAGGTGGAAAACGATTTTCAATCATGAACGCAAGTAAGCAGTTCATCTTTCATCTTAAAAAAGACAGGATTACCTATGTTGGTAGTTATATCTTTCAATGTCCCAAGGTGAATCAGACTCATTTACAAGAAATGAAAATGATGAATTTTTTCAATCGTTACCCTTTCAAATCCAAAAATCAATTATGTGAGTTGGTAGTTGGCAGTGATTTTGATAAGGTTAACCAGGTCTGGATGAGCATGGATAAATCGAAACATCGAGCACTTGGCCTAGGTTTTTAGTTGCCAATTTTTCAAGCTCCTTGAAATTACGTACTGCCAACACTTCTTCTCACGGCCAATGTAAAGGTTCACAACTCTTCTTTTTCGTGATTTTTATTAAAACGTATATTGATATTGGAATTGATAAGCGTAGTATTGAAAAAGTTCTCACACATTTTTTTCAAGATTTTGTTGTTGGACGTTATTTAAAAGTTGCACGTTTGTTGACCCCAAAATCGAGAAAAACCGCAAGGTCAAAAGTCTGTTTCAAGAATTACAGTAAAGTGTTTCTTTTGAAGCAGTAAAATACTTTTGTACTCTAGCGCTCCTAAAGGAGTCTAGTCATGAAGACCAGAGTTTTAAATCTTGGATTTATCCTTTCATTATTATTAGCCATTTCAGCGTGTAACAAGGACGAGTTTTACGCAAAAGATTATTTAGATACTCCAACTTCCGGTTTACCCGATGGAACGGTTGATATCGGAGGCACTTCTGGTGGAGTGGACAGTGGGGTTGATGGTGGGACAACAGGAGGTTCCACCACTGGCTCTACTGCGGGAGGAACTGATGGTTCAACTGTTGGAGGAACTGATGGTTCAACTGTAGGAGGAACTGATGGTTCAACTGTTGGAGGAACCGATGGTTCAACTGTTGGAGGAACCGATGGTTCAACTGTTGGAGGAACTGATGGTTCAACTGTTGGAGGAACTGATGGTTCAACTGTTGGAGGAACAACTGGTGGAACTTACGGTGATTGTAACAATGGTCACGGTAATGATGCTGACCATTTGGACGAATCAAATCCTACTATAGGTCTTGAGCCTAAATGTAAGCTTGAAATTTTTCACCAAACTGCTGAGCAAACGAAGAAGCTTGATATCGTTTGGATTATCGATAACTCTGGTTCAATGGATGATGAACAAGCAGCTCTTGGAATAAACTTTAGTTCATTTATTGATGAGTTCATTAATAAAGATGTTGATTTTAAAATGGCAATTACAACTACTGATGCAAGTACCGTTACTAAGAAAGGTAAAATGGTTACCGGTTCTGATGTTCAACTAACTTCTGCTAAAGCTCGCGCAGATGAAGCAAAATTTAAAGAAGATTTCAATTTCATGATTAATGTTGGCACTAGTGGGTCTGGTAATGAAAAAGGACTAGCTGCTTCAGAAGGATTTATGGAGAAATATGCTAATTCGTTTGTGCGTCAAGATGCTTACCTTGCCGTAGTGATTGTTTCTGATGAGGAAGACCAGTCATCAAAAACGGTTGCAGACTACACTGATTACTTGAAATCGTTTAAGAGCAACAATGGTTTAGTTAAAGTGTACTCAGTAGTTGATGTAAATAATACGAATTGTTGTTCAAACGGTATTACCACAGGTTCAGAAAGATATAAACAAGCTTCTAGTAATACTGCTGGGATGATTGCAGATATCAGATCAGATTTTCACGGTGTTTTAAGTGATATGGGTGAAAGTATCATCAATCTACTTGATAGTTTTGCTCTTAACCATGATCCAATTCCTGGTACTTTAAAAGTTTATGTAAATGGGGTCGAAAGTAGCAATTATGTAAACGATTCAGCTACACGTTCGATAAAATTTAATCAAAACTCTTTGCCTCCTGTTGGTGCTGAAATTAGAGTTTACTACGTTAAATAAGAGGACCTCATGCTGAAAATCGCTTTAGCCACAGCTTTAGTGGTGCTTTTCGTTACAAAAAATACACATGCCGGAGAGAAGTCGTTGTACGACTTCCTCTGGCTTGATCCAGATAAAAAAGTTTATGTGCTACAGAACAAGACCTATAAAAAGGAACACACTTTTTATATGGATTTGGGGTATCTATCAAATTTCACTTCTACTTTTCAGGACACCAAAGGATTGAGTGTTAAAGGTGGCTTCTTCATTCATGAAGATTGGGGACTAGAAGTTTTCTACAATCAGTACAGTAACAAAAACAATGATAATTGGAACAACGTTAGGGATATCAACGGTGCAGATCCATTTGTGCGTCGTTTTAATTCAAGTTATGGTGCCATGGCCGTGTGGTCACCATTTTACGGGAAAATTAATACTTTTAATCACATTTTCTACTTCGATTGGTCTTTTGGTTTGGGTATTTCAAAAATTAATGCTGAAAGTAATCGAACAACAGTAGATGATACAAATCTAAAATCGAGTTATGCAAAAGAATCCTATAATGCAGCAGTATGGAAAACCAATATTAAGTTTCACCTAAAAGAAAATGTCCACTTGGGTGTTGAATGGATGCAACAGCATTATAAGGCCCCTGGTCCGAATAAAAATGGGCAAAAGTCCAAAGACACTTTTCGGTCTAACCAGGATCTTATTATTAGCATTGGATTTTCATACTAAGGATCAGGCATGAAATGGCTTCTGTTATTCATCATTAGTTTTTCTGCCTTTGGGCAGACGCTTTCTGAGAACTTGGAAAAGAAAAAATATTATTATTCAGCTTTGAATGAATTTTTTATGGAAACTTATTCTAAGGAAATCAAAGTGGAAACAGTTGAAAGACTGGAGAAACTTTTGTTTTTTACTGGAATTGAGCTTTTGGAAGATTACGAGCATACACTCTTGGAGAAATATCCAACTTCCTCAACTCGTTTCATATTAGCACGGAGATATTTTCAAAAGAAAGAATATAAGAAAGCTCTTGAGTACTTTGGGAAAGTTCATTTAGATCATAGATATTACCCAGAGGCTTTGTTACTTACAGCACAAGTTCACGGTAATTTAGATCAGTTTAAACAAGAAGAAGAAAATTATTCTTTATGCCAAAAAGCTGCAGAAAAAGAGGAAGGCAAAGCTGATGGCGTAAAAATTAAACGTTATTACCGTATGATTTATGAAATTTGCCTCACAAATAAAGCGCGACGCTTATATAAAGAGGGAAAGTATAAAGAGTCTTTGGTTGCTTACGGTCAGATTCCTAAGCAGTCATATAAGTGGCCCTACATTATTTTGGAGCAGGCATGGGCACATTACCAATTGGGTGATTTTAACCGCGCCTTGGGATTACTTGTGACCTACAAATCACCGCTTCTCGATACGTACTTCTTCCCAGAGGCAGAATATTTAACGGCATTAGCTTATTTTAGATTATGCCTTTATGAAGATAGTTTGATTGTTATAAATCAGTATTATCAATTTTATCGACCTCGTTTCACTCAGCTTGAAGAGGTTTTGAGGAAAAATGTTAATTCTCAGAATTATTTCTACAACTTAATGTTTAAGACTAATGATGAACTTAAGAAAAGTGACGGTTTTGTTGAGCATATTGTGACACGTTTGAAAAAACAGACTCGCTTTAGTCTCGATTTTAATAGTATTCATAAAATCGATCAGGAAATTATTCGAATCCAGAAAAATGAAAAGAAGGCGGCCCAGGATGCTTTTGTTGGCCATCTAGCATCGGTGAAAGAGAATATGATAAACAAGATTAACTATAATGCTAAAACCGATATTTTTGGCTTCCTTGAATCTGTTCCTTTCTTTTCTTCTGAGCTTTTTAAAGTAAACCTTGAGGTATTATCACGTCAAAAAGATTTGGTTTATTCAAGTCGCCAGCTGCTGAACACTCGAAGTAGAGGAGACTATTCCAACGTTAAACGATCACGTTTTGAGCAGTTCTGGAAATTTGAAGGAGAGTTCTGGGGAGATGAGTTAGGAGACTATTCTTTGGGTCTTAAATCAAGTTGTCAGACCGTACGCACGGAAGGTGCAGGGGAGTAAATCATGAAGATTTTTGCATTTTTAGTTAGTTTTTATATTTTTGGTGAAGCAAGTGGCCAGGATCAGAAAGTGATCTACCAATATAAAAAATATGAAAAATTTGATTTAGGTAATTTGGAAGTTAAGGGCCAGCTAATCGCGCCTGGAGATATTTCTGTTCGTGAAAGAGATCGGAAGCGTTTTGAACTTGATCTTTATTCAAGAAAAGATTTTGATACTTTTATCAAAAAAGATATCGAGTCTCTTCGCTAGTCTTTACGACTAGTTACTACGCTTTTTCAGCCTTGAAAAGTTGTCACACATCTTTTTGAAGAGCACTTTTTTTGAGGCACATTTCATCAACTTCGCTTAACTTAAGTAATTCCTAATAATTCTTTTATTTCTGCATTGAAATCTTTTTTGTAAAGCGTAGAATGTGCAAAGTTAACCAAAAGACATTTTTTTCGAATTTGTTGTTGGACGTTATTTCAAGCTGCACGTATGTTGATGCTCAATTCGAAAAAAGCCACAAGACTAGTTCTTGTTTCATAAAAAAATGAAACAAACTCTATTTTTACATTCTCTACAATCAAAATCAATCAATCAGAAATTCAATTTCTTTTCAATCTTCAATTCTATCCTTGGAGGGATTTAATATGGAACAAGTAGCCGCGCAAGTTGTACAACAAGAAGGATTTCTTCAATGGACAGCACGCTTCATGGTGGATGGTGGTATTTTCATGTGGATCATTGCCATCGTTTGGTGCGTAGGAATCGCATTGGCCGTGGAAAGACTGAAGAACTACTTCAAGTATGACATAGACGGTAAGAGCCTAATGGCCAATATTAAAAAGCATGTTATTGGTAATCAGGTCCAAGATTCAATTCAAGCTTGTTCAGAATCAACTTCTCTTAATGCATTCGTCATGAAGAACGGTCTTAAGAGAGCGAATCAATCTAAAGAACAAATTCAAGATGCACTAGAAGGGAGCATCTTGGAAACAGTTCCTCTAATTGAAAGACGTCTTTCTTATCTTGCACTTTGTGCAAATTTATCAACTCTTTTGGGACTACTAGGAACGATTCAAGGTCTGATCCAATCATTCGCAGCTGTTGCTCAGGCAGAAGCCTCACAAAAAGCACAGTTACTCGCAGAAGGTATTGCGGTAGCGATGAATACGACGGCCCTTGGTTTGATCTCAGCGATCTCACTAATGGTTGTTCACTCTTACCTCATGGCGAAGGGTGAAAAAATGATTCAAGAGATTGAAGAGAATTCAGTTAAGCTTCTTGATCTTTTAGGTACGAAGAAGGCCGGTACTCAGTCTAATTCTAATGATAAAGCTGCTTAATTAAGGACGATTATGAAAGTTGGACGCAAATTAAAAAAGCCGGAAAAGTTAAACCTCGTTCCTATTCTGGATTCAGTGTTTATCTTTATTTTCTTTCTACTTATGTCGGCGCAGTTTGTAGACGTTTTTGAAATTGGTTCATCTCTTCCTATGACAAAGGAAGCTAAAGATCAAAAAGATGAGAAGGACCCTCTGAATTTGACTTTAGAAATTACCAAGGAACAGGTAGTGGTGAAATCGGGATTAAGAAGCCCACGTTCAAGATCATTTGCTTCTACACAAACGAAAGAGATTAAGGAATATCTCACGGAACTTAAACGTCAGAACCCTAAGGAAAATACAATGATCCTTAAGACTGATCCTAAAGTTCCCTTTCAGAATCTGGTTTCGTTAATCGATAACACCCAGATGCCTAAAGATAGTAAGGATAAACTTTTTGAGCAAATCGTTTTTGATAACTCAGGGGTCAAATAATGAAAAAGAAGTTCCAAAGAACACGTGAGAGACAAGAAGTGGATGTCGATATCACGTCACTTCTTGATATTTTGACCATTCTTCTAGTGTTCTTGCTCAAGAGCTATAATGCCTCAGATTTGAAGTTGGATGTTACCAGTGGTCTAGATATGGCCGACTCAACTTCAAAGTATATGACCAGATATGCACCAGTCGTCCAGGTAAACAAGGAAGCCAAAGTTTTCCTTAATAACAAGGAGATAGGACGTCTCCCTGCTTCAGGTGAAATGCTAATCCTGACGAATAAGCTCAAGGAAGAGCGAACAAAGACCGAAGAGAATAACAGAACTAAAAAGCAGCAGTATAACGCTGAACTTGTGAACTTAGTTTTCGACAAGGAAATGGATTATCAAGTCGTTCAAAGAGTCATGCATGACTCTGCCCTTGCGGGTTATTCACAGTTTAAATTTATTGTTAAAGGCACTAACTAAAACATGTATAAAATGATTTTTGTGTTTCTATTCATGATTTTTAGCTCAAGCGTTGAAGCGAATGCACCAAAGGCTTTGGACCGTTGGACCATTTTGATGACTTTGGTTTCTAAAGAAATGAAGATTCTGGAAAATGCCAAACACAAAGGATCAGAGCTCAAGTATAGGATGCTTGAACTTCATTCGGAAAGACTCAAACTCATTCACGAAAAAAACAACAAAGATTTCATGGAGAAATCTAAAGTTGCTAACGTAACTAAAAACAAAGAATCTTTTTTTAAGGAAACACGAGAGTATTATCAGTATACTAAGGAATTCGGTAGCAAACTATTGAAGGAACATCCAGATGCTCGTAGGCGTTCAGAAGTTCTATTTGCGATAGCAATTAACTCACGTGATTATGGCCTTGACAACATTACAGAGAAATATCTTCTTGAATGTATTTCTTTAGTCAAAGACTCGCACCATTCTCTAAGACATCACGCAGAGACTGCGCTTGCAGATTTTTATTACAATGAAAAGCGTTTCCAGGATGCTATTAGCTATTATGAAAAAGTGATCACAAAAACAGAAGATGAATGGCTGCCAAAACACTATTTCAACATATCTTGGTGCTATTTAAAGGTTAGAGAATTTGATAAGGCCATTAAGGCCATCCGACACGCTTATGTTCTTTCTAAAGACCGCACTTACGTAAATATCAAAGACCAAGTTCTAGATAATGTTGGTTCATTCTACGTTTATGCTGGCAGGCCTCTTGAAGGACTTGAATTCTATTTAAAAAATGAAAAAGATCCAATTCCGTACCTCATGCCAATGGCAAAGAAAACCTCTGAAAAAGGCCACGAACGTGAGACAGAAGCTGTTTTAGCTACAGCTCAAAAGTTAATTGATAAAAACGACTGGTTTCACTATCAAGAAGAATTATTTCATAGTTACCTTGATTTTTATCGTCACTATAACCGCTTTGCTGATCATGAAGAAACATCACGTATGATGGTTGCTTATTATAAAAAAGCAGACACTGATAAAAAACTAAAACTTAAAACAGACCTTAAAGAAGATTCAATTGAAAAAATGCGATCATTGGCCGGTTTTCTTCAAGTTAGAGTTGCTAAAAACATGAAAGAAAATGGAGGAAGTTTCAAAGAACAGGAAATGAACATTGTTCTCAACTTTTTTAATCACCTAATTGCTTTGGATCCAACTAAAAAAGTGGAATATTTATATTTTCGTGGCGAAACTTATTATTCAGTACGTAAGTTTACTGAAGCCGCTCCGGCCTATATCGATTGCGTAAATGAAGCGAAACTTACTAAGAATGAAGATCTTGCTCGAAAGTCCCTTAATTCTCTGCTTTCGCTAACAGCAATGGAAGTTATTGAAAAAGAACTTAACAAAAAATACTTGATTTTTGCATACACTGAACATGTTGGAATCTGGCCACGAGATGAAAAGAGTGAGCAGATCTATCCAAAGTTGTTTGAAATTTATCGCGAGGCGGGTCTTGATGAAAAGGCATCTGTTGTTATACGTACTTTTTACAAAGCATATCCTGAACATCTAAAAGATCAACAGACATTGATGACCAAAGTACTTGACCTGTTTATCGATCGTAAAGAAACAAAAAAACTCGCCTCTTGGATTCATGAATTTAAATCAGGCTTCTTAACTTTCTCAAAGGAAACTATTGAGAAAACGGAAATAACTCTTGGTAACATGCTCTTTCTTGAGTACCAAGACCTTGCCAAAAAAGGTGATAAGCGATCGGCCGCAAATGGTTTCGTTTCTATTTATGAAAACCAATTATATACAGATAAAGTAAAGGGACAAGCAGCCTTCTTCGCTTCTCTTACATTCCTTGAGCTTTCAGAAACGGAAGAAAGTTACAAGTGGCAGCTTCTTGCCTTTGAACGTATGACAGACGAAGAGAGAATGTCTAAACGTGATGAACAGTTGAAGATGTCAGAACGAACTTATAAACTTCAAGATTTTGTAACTTCATTTAAACTGTCTTCATTCTTTTTGCAGAAGTTTTGCTCGCTTAAAGATGAGATTCAGAATCGTTATTATGAAGTGGCCGTTATGACAGCACTGGTTGAAGAAAATGCTGAAGGTGCTGAGAACATAATTCGCCTTCATTCGAATTGTCTTAAGAAAGCTGAAAGTCATGAACTTGCCTTAAATCAGATGTTTTCTTTTTACGAGAAAACTGGTGACTTCAGACGGCTTCGTCTTCATGTTTACCGGTATCCTAGTGAAGAGTTTACCAATCAATACAGATTTACGCTTCAGAAATGGTATTGGGAGAGATCAAGCTTAAATCTTAAGGAGCTCATCAAAATTGAGTTTAAAGCTTTGAAACAACCCGAGGTTTTTGTTTGGCTAAAAGAAATGGACAGTTTTAAACATGCTGAAAAGATTCTGGCAGAGCTTAAAATTGAATCAATATGGGATCAGCTTGTCTTTGATGGAGAAGCCTACAATAAGGCGCTTGAAAAATATTTATTACGCATTCAGAGTTTTAAACAAAACTATGAACATTTAACTTCGTCTACTCAAACGGACCTAGCGATACTTTCTACCCGAATGTTCGCAAGCCTTTACAAAAATGTAGGTGAAAAAATTAATACGATTAAGCCTAAAGGTATGGATGAACAGACTTATAAAGAATTTAACGCTGCGATGAAACAAGTTGCTGGTCAGTTCTTAGGAATTTCAAGTCAGTTTGATAAACAGCTCGTAAAAGCACTGAAAGAGAAAGAAACCCTTGCTTGGGGCTCACGCGCAATTGCTTCAGTTGAACAAATTGAAAATCCGGTCTTCTCATTTTTTACAGGTCTTACGATGGACAAAAGTAGAGAGGAATAAATTATGAAAACATTCGCTATGCTGGCGATTCTTTTAATCTTTGTTTCATGCTCGTCAAGCCGTATAGATCGTAAGATCGATAATGCTGCCTGGGACTCTCTTGCTGATGAATCCTATTTGCGTTGGGGCGAGAATCGTTTGAAAAAGACTGCTAAGTCGGAATATGAAGTAGTTGCTTGCTATAGTGGTGATGCTTCTAAAACTCTAAATAGTTTTAAGAAGGACTACTTAGTTAAGAATCAAACACCTTACTACTGGCTTCATATTGGTAACTGCTATTTCATCCAAGAGAATTGGACTAAAGCTGAGTTCTTCTACCGCATGACTCTTGAAGAAACCAAAGTTAAAACAATTAAATCGATTGCCCTTAATAATCTAGGCCTCATTCATTTCAAATATGAGCAGTGGGAGAAGGGTAAAGAATTTTTAAATGAAGCAATAAAAAATGCCCCTTTGCTTAAGGTTCCGCGCTATAATATCTCACAGCTTTATCTTCAGTTTGGGTTATTCGATAAAGCGATTGAAGTTCTGAATGATTCAGTCTTCAAAGGCCACAAAGACATTGATGTCAACTTCTCTCTGGCAAATGCATATTTGTATAAAGGGGATTTGAAAACTTCCGCACAATATTTTCAATTAATCCCTCAGGATAATTTTCGGCGCGAAGACATCGCTGCAACCTACGCTCTTTTTCTCATGAAACATGGGAAAACCAAAGAGGCCAAAGAAGTAATGGATGATAGAGAGAGAAGTGGAGTCGCGGAGCTCTCGGCAATTTCTCAGAAGATTGAGAAGTTGATTGCACAAAGAATGAAAGAGGAATAGTTGATGAGCACTAAAACCATGCAAGGTCAGTTCAGCTTAAAATGTCTGGATCAAAGAATTCAGAATACTCTCATGATCGATAAGAAAAAGATTCTTATTGGGTCAGGGGAGAATGCTGATTTTAGAATTCAGGATAAGTGTGTTTCTTCTTATCATGCCTTTATTTGTTTAAAAGGTGACGAAGGCTTCATGGTTAAAGATCTCTACTCTGAAGGTGGAGTCTTTGTTAATGGCAAACGTGTTGAAGAATGTTTTGTTACCCATGGTGATGTTCTTACCATCGGAACGTTAAGTTTTTCAGTCGATGCAATAGAAGATTCTTCACCAGTCTACAACCCTGATGAATCGATTTCTCCT